>JAKBAI010000147.1 GCA_021809185.1 Planctomycetota bacterium | reverse complement strand
TTTTGCTTGAATTTATTTTTAGGAACATAAATTCGTTCATAAATCTGTTACTAGGATTACTTAAAACGGATTACTTATTGTTCATTAAGTTTAATAAAAAGTAGGGGACAGCAAAAAGTTATTCTTATGGCATTCCGATTTGATCTCCAAGCAGTGGATGGTAGAGCGAGGTACGGGAAAATATCCACTTTACATGGTGAGTTTGAAACGCCGATTTTCATGCCTGTTGGAACTCGAGCAACGATCAAAGGGGTAACTTCCCAGCATCTTCGAGATATGAAAGCGAAGATTATCTTAGGGAATACGTATCATCTCACCCTTCGTCCTGGGGATGAATTGATTCGAGATGTTGGTGGGTTACACCGGTTTATGGATTGGCAACAACCGATTTTGACCGATTCGGGCGGATTTCAAATATTTAGTCTGGGACATTTACGCCGATTAACTGATGAAGGGGCGGTTTTCAAGTCTCATCTTGATGGAACATTATTGGAGTTAACTCCTGAAAAAGCGGTGAAAATCCAAGAGAATCTTGGTTCTGATATTGCGATGGTCTTAGATGAATGCCCATCAGCGAATTCGACAGATGAGGAGATTCAGATCGCTGTAAATCGAACCATTCTTTGGGCAAAACGATCGCTGCAAAGTCAGCGTAGTGGTACTCAATCGTTGTTTGCTATCGTTCAGGGTGGAATGAATCTAAAATATAGACAATTTTGTGCGGAAGAGTTGGTAAAATTGGATTTTCCTGGTTACGCTCTGGGTGGTTTTAGTGTTGGGGAATCGCCTGAGCAAATGCACGCTTTATTACCGGAATGTGCTTCGATGTTGCCAGAGTTAAAACCTAGATATTTAATGGGGGTAGGAAGACCGATCGACCTCCTCGAAGCGGTTGATGCTGGAATTGATATGTTTGATTGTGTCATGCCAACCAGAAATGGCCGAAATGGAATGGCTTTTACCAATAGAGGAATCGTTCGACTGAGAAATTCCATGCACCAGCGAGAAATGCTTGCTATTCAGTCCGATTGTAGCTGTTATTGTTGCCAAACAACCTCGCGTGCCTATATTCACCATCTTTTGCATTGTGATGAAATGCTGGGAGGGATTTTAGTGTCTCTTCATAATTTGCATTTCTATCTCGAATTGATGCAAGAATGCCGGGAAGCGATAAGGGAACAAAGATTTCAGCAGTTTCGGCAACAATGCCTTGCCCAATGGGCTTTAGCTGTCTAAGATATTCAAAAGAATTATTAACAAAATTTTCAACAGAGATATTCCTTGATGTTCTTGATCAGAACATTTAAATAGTTAGTGAAAACTAAAAAAATATAAGGCGAGTGATATGATGACTGCTTGGCTTTTGATTGCTCAAGATAATCCTGCTCCAGTTCAACAACAAGGGGGACCACCTCCATGGTCGTCGATGGTAATATTTTTACCCATCCTTATATTGTTCTTTGTAATGATTATTTTACCGGGTCGGAAACAGCGACAAGAACAGGAAAAAATGATGAGTTCGCTGAGTCGAAATGATAAAGTGCTCACCTCGTTCGGATTGATAGGCTGGATCATTTCTGTCAATTCGGATCAAACGGTAACCCTTAAAACGGATAATCACGGATCTGATGGGGCCAAAATTCATATGAAAAAAGAGGCGATTATCAAAGTTCTAGATAGTGGAGAGAATGTAAAACAGAGTTGATATTTAGATAAGAATCTATTGGTTACTTTTTACCGATTGGCATTCACTTGCAAAAAGAAATTAATTTTAAGAATTATAGGTTTCAGAATATTCAGATATAGGATTGATCGAAATAACGGTTTCATTGGTTGGGGTTTCATTGGTGATGATACCAGGCAAGGAAATGGCTTCTCATTCGTTTAACTAAAATTGGAAACATATGCGTCGTAAATTTCTTCGGGATTCCATAATTTGTTTTCTCCCTCTCGTGATCGCGTTGTGGATCACGTTCCAGGCGTATAGCCGATTTCAAAAAGGGGAAGGGGGCTTCAAACTGGGTGTCGACTTGGTGGGTGGAGAAACCCTGGTCTATGAAGTCGATCCAGAACTGACGCAAGAATTACGCAATACCTCTGGCCGAACTCGAGGGGGGAATGCTGGAATTTCTACCGATGAAATGGCCCGATTAGCTGCCGCATTGAAAAGACGAATAGATCCCGCTGACCTTAAGAATGTGACGATTCGACCTGTCGGAACGAGTCGAATTGAAATTATTTTGCCGACAGGCGGTAATACAGCTACGGGTAAATCCGATTTGACCATGGGGGAGATCGACGAAGTTAAACAGTTGATCCGCCAAGTTGGGAGTCTGGAATTCCGAATCATCGCCAATGATTTCGATGACAAACGCGCGATCGATGATGCCATAGAACAGATTAAAGATCCGAATCGTCAAAAATCTCTTTCGGAACGAGCTTTAAAAGGATTACCTCCAGAAGCTCCCGTCTCTTATGGAGATCCTTATGAAGTTCATGGAGAAGCGGCAAACTATGCTTGGGTGGAGATCGGTCAAGAAGAACGATTGTCACTAGGCTTGAATAATGATGCCGAATTTTCTCCCAATGCCTTTTCTTTTTGGAAGCCGGTTGCAGATGCGCGTCTAAAAGGGGAAGCATATCTTAAGATCGAAGATCGCGGCGGATCTCGATATAGTTATTTGGTTTTTAGTCGCAAATGCGAATCGAGAAAACTCACCGAAGAACAGCGGACCGAAAAAAAATACGAATATTTCATGTTGACGCGCAGTAGCGATAGTCTCAAAATCGGTGGTAATATAACCATCAATGCCAATGCCGAACCGAATACCGATCAAAACGGTTCCGGATGGCAAATCAATTTCACACTGAATGCCGAAGGGGGACGAAAGTTCGGTCAGATAACGAAGCGAAATCGCCCCTCGAATAATGGTTCGGATGCTTCAACGGGTCAAATCTATCGCCAGCTCGGTATTATTTTAGATGGGATGTTGAAATCTGCTCCTACTTTGCAATCGATGCTCTCAGAGCATGGTCGAATCACGGGTAATTTCACCCAAAAATCGGCGGAACAGCTCTCGATGATTCTACGTTCAGGTGCTCTCACCGCAGTCTTGAAACCTCAACCCGTGAGCGAAAATATCATCGGCCCAACTCTAGGGGCAGATACGATTCGAGCAGGAACCCAAGCCGTTATTTGGGCTTTTCTAGCTATTTTGATTTTCATGTTGATTTACTATCGGTTTGCGGGGTTAGTAGCAACGATTGCCCTTTTTGCGAACCTTTTCTTGACCGTTGGGTTCATGGTGTTGGTCAATGCAACGTTTACCTTACCTGGTCTTGCCGGTCTGGTTTTAATGTTGGGTATGGCGGTGGATGCCAACGTGCTCATTTACGAACGAGTTCGTGAAGAACGGGATCGCGGTTTAACTCTAATTACCGCTATCCGCCAAGGCTATGATCGCGCATTCCCAACGATTATCGATACTCATTTAAGCTCCATATTTACTGCGATTGTTCTTTATGTGGTGGGGAATGATCAACTGAAAGGGTTTGGGGTTAGTTTAACGGCTGGATTGATTATCAGTCTGTTTACTTCGCTCTATATGACCCGATTTCTGTTCGATTTATGGTTGTCGAAACGATGGTTGACAAACTTGGCAATGATGCGATTCTTTACTCGCCCGAATATCGATTTCATGCGAATTCGCTACATCATGTTTGTCACCACGGGAGCTTTGACCTTAATCGGTATCTCTCTATTTCTCCTTCGTGGAAAAGATGGCTTAAATGTCGACTTTATTGGGGGCACTACCTATGGAGGCCAATTACAAGTCGGCAAAGAATTAGAGATCGAGGACTTACGTTCATTTTTATCAGATGAACAACAAAAAGAGCGATTAAATGTCGAAAAAGTAGAAGAAAAAGAGGATCCATCCGGAGTGTATAAAAACTTTTATACTATCTTTTATAAAGATGGTACTCAGGAATCTCTGACATTAAATAATACTCCCTCAGGATCTACTCCCGAAGCTCGTAGCGAAAATGTCAAACAACGTGCTTCCATTTTACCCGATTGGTCCGTTGAACAGGTCTTCCGTTCCGATTCCTCGGGAACCAAGAGCCGAAATTTCAATGTTCGTACTACGGAAAAAGAACCTGAATTGGTGCAAATTGCCATTGATCGATTGTTTCAGAAAAATGGAGAATCTTTCTTAGCGAAATCAGATTTCAAGATTGAACATGATAACAAATCGAATTCCTGGACACTTACTCTGACCGATCCTGTCAGTGGGGAGCCTGCACCAGCAACCATCAGTTACATCAAATTGCTTTTAGATCGTGAATTTCATTCTCGATATCCAACTATTGATGTTCAGGAACCGTTTGATGTGAGTGGGGAAGGCGAAGCGGTTGAAGGGCGATTTGCCAAGATTCGTGTTATTCCTATTTCTGGATCGTCCATCAAGCCACTTGCTGACGTAAAAACGGTCGATTCAATTATCGAAAAAGCGCGAACTGCCTTTCTTGCTCGACCGCAACCCGAGCGATTAGAGACCTTTGATAGTACTCTGGCTAAAACCACCCAAAATCGCGCGACCTATGCCATTCTTGCGAGCTGGGCCGCTATTCTGATCTACCTATGGTTCCGTTTTGGTAACTGGACCTTTGGCCTTGCTGCGGTTATCTGTCTTATTCACGATCTATTCTTCACCCTTGGTGCTATTGCATTGTGCCATTACTTACATGTTAGTTTTCTTGGGAAAATGTTTTTGATTCAAGATTTCAAGATCGATTTACCAGCGGTCGCTGCCTTGTTGACTTTGGTCGGTTATTCAGTGAATGATACCATTGTGGTATTTGATCGAATCCGTGAGGTTCGTGGTAAAAACCCCATTCTTACTTCTCAGATGATTAACGACAGTGTAAACCAGACTTTGAGTAGAACTCTCTTAACCTCACTAGCTACCTGGCTTGTCGTTATTGTGCTTTATCTATTTGGTGGGGAAGGGGTACATCTATTTGCTTTTGTGATGGTGATTGGGGTCATCGTGGGAACCTATTCCTCTATCTATATCGCAAGTCCCTTATTGTTAATCTTTGGAGAGGGGAAACATCACCTTCCTCAAACTGGTACTTTAAGCCGGGATACAGGGGTAATTGCTTCAGCAAAATAATTGCTTGAATAAAAAGCAGAAGCAAGTTGAGATAAAAGTCGATAAGTTCTAATTTGGTTTCAGTCTCTTGAAAATCCAATAAGATAAGTTAAATAAGTTATCTTATTGGATTTTCTCATAAGTTTGCCAACTCCCATTCTTTCCAAAATCGATTCGATTCCTCTTATTAACGAAACTAATTTTTGAAGATCGGCGAAGAACAAAATTATGTGAATAGTTACTTTGGATCGAAGGGATCGATTCTTATTTTGCCATTACCAAGACCAGTAAACAATTGTTTTGATTTTTTATTATAAGTTACGGAAAAGATCGGTTTATTGAATTCGATTTCGTTGTGAATCCCCTCTTTTGAAGGGAATTTGTTACTTTCGTTGTTCTTCGTTTTTTTGAGCACTTTTTGTAAGTGGATACGGTGAATAATCCCTTCATCTCCTGCGACAAAAATCGTTTGATCGTTCGAAAACAAACAAACCGAATACAGAGGATCTTTCGAAACAGCTAACGAGGCAAGAATTGATTTTTTTTCAATCGACCAGATTTTTGTTGTCTTATCCTGGCTAACCGAATAAAGCATTTTCCCATCAGAACTGAATTTGCATCTATAGACATCGCTCTTATGGCCAAGAAGTAAATTTTTTTTGTTCGTTTTTAGATCCCATAATTGAATCGAATGATCGCTACTCGATGAGGCGATGAGTGTATTTAATGGATGGAACGCCAATCCATAAATTGTTTTTTTCTGGGAGCTATCACTAGCGATCCATTTTTTTTTCGCAAATTCATAAATCGAGATTGTTGGCTTCTTCTCCCCTCCGCCAACAGCAAGTAAGCTTTCATCACTAGAAATGGCTAGCGAGTAAAGGGGGAAAAAATTTGCATCGATCGATTGAAATAATTTTCCTGTCTGAACGCTCCAAATTCGAACAAACTGATCTCCACCGATGGTAACTAATTTTTTCCCATTTTCTAAAAATGCTAGATCATAGATCGGTTTTTCATGCTCTAGCTTTTGTAGAATGCTCATGGTCTTAAGATCCCAAACAATCGCCAAGTTGTCTTCAGATGCGGAAGCGAGTAATGATTCTTCTCCATTCAAAACAATCTGATAAACGTTATCCTTATGACCAGATAGATAGATAGGTTCGTAAGCTAAACAAACCGTGTAATTTATCCCATCGAATAAAGTGAAAACGATTAAGAGCAGACGAAATGTTTGGACAGAAATCACAACAATCACCTCATTTTCCCGCTATTTTTCCATTATTTGATTATGGATTAGTAGATATAGTTGGGTGAATTCGAATATAAACTCTGGTTCCGACAGGAGGGCATTTCTGCATATCAAATTTAACCATCGGTTTTGGTTCATAGATCGGATTTCGATTATCCGCAATGATACCCCCAGCACAATCGCAAGGACAAGCAATACAACCGGTACCCGATTTATGAATTGCTCCAGAGCCGTGATAGACAAAATGAGGAGTCCAAGGTTTTTCTACAGGTTTGTTATTCACCATAAGTCGTTCGGTAACAAAATCTTCGTACGGTTTTTCATTCCACCCATCGGTCGATTTTTTCCAAAAGACCGATAGGGATGTTGGATCCCCTTGTAGATAATCATCCATCTTGGTTTCTGGTTTGAGCCCAACTCGTTTTCTTCCTTCTTGCATGGTGTAGTGTACTCGGGGTTTACATCCAAGTTTTAACATTGCTGCATGGACCTCTTCAGTTGGCACATCAACCAAAAAAACGAAGTAACCAGCCATTTTTGCATCCCCGCCCGCTGCTTTTGAACAGCCAACGAAGGCTTGGATTCGCTCTCCATACTCATCGATACAAGGTTTCCCTTTTGGGTATTGAATGGTTGCACCCAGAATAACGTCTCCACGATCTTCAAGAATCAATAGTTTACCTGGTTCAGGAACTTCTCGGTCTTTTAATGACTTCGGCTGAACCGTTTTTCCTATGCTCGAGTTAAAAGAGACTTTTTTAGTTTTTGATGGAGAAGCGCCTTTTGAAGAAGCAGAATCAAAAGGATAAGTGCTATTCACTAAACCAGTTGAAAAAATAAAAAATAGCATACCATAGATGTGTTTTGTCATGATTGATCTCAAATAGTTCGGGTAAATTAATCTCGATGAATTATGGATTTAAAGTTCATTTATGTGTCGAATTATTCCTCTAAAAAAAGACGAAATACAAGAAAGTTTAGTTCTAATTATTCTTACTATTTCTGGGAATCGAATCTAAAACTAATTTAAATCGGATATTCGATCTCTATTCAGAAATATATTATTTCAATTCATTTTGCCAATGATCATAGTAGCGGCAAATCGCGCTTTTTGAATAGGACTTTGTGGTGTGGAAATCTCTTTCTGGGTCAATCTTAATTGAATTAATAATTTGATTGATTTTTCATCCGTTTTGTTGTAATTCTGCTGTAATTATACTTAAATGAAATAAAGTAAGAAAAATAAAACTAAGTAAAAAATGGGAACGAAGGTTGAATTTATAGAAAAATGCCGGAGGAGGGACTTGAACCCACACGCCCAAAAGGACACTAGATTTTGAGTCTAGCGCGTCTGCCATTCCGCCACTCCGGCTTTAGACTTATTAATTTACTTTATTTAATAAGATTGTCTACCTCTTTAAAAATAAATCCTTATCTTAAATGAAATAATATGCTACGAAATGGTTCACTCAAGCTAGTTTTCATTTTTTCCGAAAGATCAAACCTTTGGGGAAAATCGATACAATAAATAAATTATTCCTTTATTCCTTTTATGATTTGAGTAGTTTGAAATCTAATTCCTAAACAATATAGAAATTAGGAAAGGTGATCTAGTTATGAAATATTCAAATAAGAGTCAATTTTTGTTGCGATCGACAACACTTTTCGTGATTTGTGTAAGTTATCTCCAATTGGGGCACTCGGAAAATCAGGTCACTCAAAAATCGACTATCGATCATAATCTATTCAATTTGACGATAGAACAGCGAAGATTTCAGATAGGGATTCAAGAGCCTAAAAGTTCGAAAACAAAACCGAACGGAGAAAAAAATAAAGAAAAGAAAAAAAATCTTCAGCCGAAAAAAAATAAATCCAATCTTTATCCACCAGATCAGCTTATGGAAATAAAGATCAATCATTTGAAAAATCAATTGGCTCAAGAGATCGAATCTTTTCAAAAACAAAAACCGATTCCGAACCAACTAGCAGATATTATTATTTACCTAAAAGCGGTTAATTGGGTTCAAGAATATAAGGAATACTATCATCCAAATATTGGAAAATGGATGATTGCAGTTTTAGAAGAGGGTCTCTCGAGAAGTAATGAACTGAAAAAAGGAGAGACTCCTTGGCTTATTCCTTCCATCAAATTCTCAAATAGGGGTTATCGGTCGCGTATTGATGGATCTTATCAATCTTATCGAGTTCGATTCCCTGCGAGTTATAAAAATAATAGTTCCCAAAAATATCGACTTGATATCATCTTGCATGGTCGAAACGATACTTTAACAGAAGTTACATTTCTGAATCAATCTTTAGATCGAGCATCACTTCCGAAAAAATCAGAAGAGTATGTACAATTGGAAGTTTATGGACGAGGAAATAATGCGTATCGTTGGGCAGGGGAAAGAGATATTTTTGAGGCTTGGGAAGATTTATTGAAAAGAGAGAAAGAAGCGGGACGAGAAGGCTTAATCGATCCAAAAAGGGTTGTTTTACGCGGCTTTTCGATGGGGGGGGCAGGAACTTGGCAGATCGGTTTGCATTTCCCAGATCGATTTTGTGTAATTGGTCCTGGTGCTGGATTTACAACTACCCATGGCTACATCGGCTCATTATCTGAAAAACTCCCTGACTATCAAGAGAAATGTCTAACAATTTACGATGCCTATCGCTATGCGGCAAATTGCCAGGAAGTTCCTGTTGTTGCTTACAGCGGCATGGAGGATCCGCAAAAACTAGCAGCAGATATAATCGAGAAGGAAGTCGAGAAATTGACTTTGCCTCGTATTACTCATCTGATCGCCCCTAAATTAAAGCATCAATTCCCTCTCGAATGGCAACAAAAAGCTGAAAAAGAGTGGAATAAATTTGCTGGATCCGGTAAAGGGAGAAATCCGTTCCCGTCTTCAATACATTTTACGACTTACACCTTACAGTATTCAAAATGCGAATGGATTTCTCTCGATCGACTTATAAAACATTATGAATATACTCATATCGATGCCTCGATCGAGGAAAAAGATTTAAAGATAAAAACCAAAAATATTAGACAATTTCGAGTCGATCTGCGGTCCTATGAAAAAGAAATTGAAACGATTCATATCGATAATGATACTCTGAAATTGTCTAAAAATAATAGCAAAGAGCTCACTTTTAGACTGGGAGAGCATGGCTGGTCGATTGAGCCTAAATCACAAAAACCTTTCACCTTAGAAAAAACCCCTCTTCTTCATGGACCTATCGATCATGCTTTCATGGATTCATTTCTGATTGTCGAAGGATCGCATAAACCGTGGCATCAAAATATTCAACTCCATGCTGATCAAAGTAAAATACAATTTGTTGAAGAGTGGAGTAAATTCATGCGCGGTAAAATCAAAGTGATTCGAGATGATCAACTGACAAATGATCACGTTCGCAATAATCATTTAATTCTATTTGGAGACCCGGGAAGTAATGAATTGATCAAGAAAATACTTCCCCGGTTGCCTTTGCAATGGGATGAAACTCAGATCAATATCGATGGCAAAACATTCCAGAGTAATGAATCGATTCCCGTACTCATCTATCCAAATCCGTTACAACCGAATCGCTATATTGTCCTAAACACAGGGCATACTTTTCATCGGAAAGATTTTCTCGGTACCAATGCCTTATTGTATCCTCGATTAGGAGATTTTGCGGTATTAAAAATTCCCTCTAAACAACTCCCAATCGAGCAATGGCAAATTCTTCATGCTGGTTTATTTGATGAGTTTTGGCAGGCAAAAAGTAAATGAAATGTTCTTGTTTGTCACTTAAATTAGTCACTTAAAGGATTAAAAAAATGTATAACCTAAACGTAGTATCCTTAACATCTCTATTCCTTCTTCCCGTTCTCTGTTGGAGTCAGGATCCGAGTGCAAATTTGTTTGTGAATCAAGGAGTTAAGCTGGAAAAATTATGGGGAGCCGGCGAATTTACCGAAGGGGCTTGTCTTGGCCCAGATGAAAAGATCTATTTCAGTGATATTGGCAATCGTATCATGTGCTTCGATCCAAAAACCATGAAAACAGATGAGTATCGATCTCCGTCAGGACGAGCGAATGGATTAAAGTTTAATTTCAAAGGGGAATTGATCGCATGTGAAGGGGCAAATGTAGGGGGGAATCGTGCTCTCAGTATCACCAAAGGAAATAAACGTATTATTCTTGCCGATAAATGGGATGGGAAAAAATTCAATAGTCCCAACGATCTCGCTCTCGATAATCATGGGGGAGTATATTTTAGTGATCCTCGTTATCTAGGGGATGAGAAACGGGAGATAGATTCCGAGGCTGTTTATTATGTTTCTTTGGCAGGGAAGGTATCTCAACTGATTACAGATCTTAAAAAACCTAATGGATTGGTGATCAGTCCTGATTACAAAACTCTTTATGTCGCTGAAGCAGATAATTCCCCTCGAGGGCATCGTTGGCTTCTTGCGTATTCTATAATTAAACCAGGAACTCTTGATAAAGCGAAACTGATTTATGACTTTAAACAAGATAGAGGAATCGATGGCATGACGATCACCACAGAGGGTTTGATCGTCGCCACCGCGGGAAAAAACGCCTCTGCCGGTGTCTATCTTTTTTCGCCCGCTGGTAAAAAGCTCGGTTTTGTCGCAACTCCAGAAGATCCAACCAATGTCTGTTTCGCGGGTAAAGACATGTCGACTCTATATATTACCGCTGGAAAATCTCTTTATCGTATCGAAACGAAATTAAAGGGTTTCCCGATGCACGGAAAAATAGAAAAATAGATCATATGCCTCATCAAATACTTAGTGAACATTTTTGATTCGCTGCCCAAAGAATTATTCAATCTATCTTTATCTCGATTGAAACTCCTATGAAAAGAATCGTTTTTTATCTTTCGCTCATCATTCTGTATTGTTTTATAACCTCAATATCAAATGTTGGTGTTGAAGGCACCGAAAAATCTTTGCAAAAAGAGAAGGATCAAATCAATAACAAGATAGAAGAAAACGAAATCCGAAAAGCGGTTGAAAAAGGCTTGAATTGTCTATGTCAAGGGGCAACTAATTATATAAAACGACAGCAATGTATGAGTTGTCATCATCAGATAATTCCTTCATTGGCAGGAAAATTAGCCGAAAATAAAGGTTTCCTTTTACCAAAAGAGTGGGTGAGCGATCAACGTGCATTTATCCTAAAAAGTTATCAGGACGATCTGGAAGAGATTTCAAAAGGGGAGGGGATCTCTGGTGGTGTTACTATGGCAGCCTATACATTGTTTTATCTGTATAAATTAGATTGCCAGAATGAAAAAATTTATAGCGCTTTGATCGACTACCTCTTACTGAAACAAAAAACCGATGGTAGTTTGGTTTCTCTAATGAAGCGACCTCCAAGCGAAGGGAGTCCATTCACGAATGCCGCTCTGGTCATTCCGAGTTTTCAAAGTGAGCTGATAAGATTATCTTCAATAAATTCGGAAGCAGCTAAAAATAAACGCTTAAGGATCAAGAGTGCCCTACGAAAGCTCCAAAACTGGCTTGAATCAACTAAACCTGAAAACACCGAAGATAAAGTCTTTTCTTTAATCGCATGGACGAACTTAGGCAACAAAGCAATCATTACTCAAATACAAAATGCGTTGTTAGCGGAACAAAATTCTGATGGTAGCTGGAGTCAACATAGCAACTTAGGTGGTGATGCTTATGCGACGAGTACTGTGATGTTCGCTTTAGCGAATAGTGGACATTCTACGAAATCAAAAAATTATCGACTCGGCATAAGATTTCTTATTAAAAATCAAGATAAAAGCGGGGCTTGGCTTGTCAAAACGAGAACACGTCCGGTCAGGACTTTTTTTGATAATGGTGACCCAGGTGGTAAATCTCAATTTATAACCATGACCAGCACCGGATGGGCTGTTATCGCTATACTGTATTCTTTGTAGAAAGCTTTGCTTATGTTTTGCGACTATGTAAATGGCTCGGGTTCGATTACGATGCCCAATAGTCGATCTTCAATCTCCAGCCAACTTCAATCTCCAGCCAACTTTAATCTCCTACTTTAATCGCTATCCTAAAGGTTTTCTTAGGAAAAATGGGTCGGAAAATAAAGAAACTCTATTCGACCAACCAGATAGATGCTCATTGCTTTAATATAGTCTCTTTCAATTTTGCTAATCAATGTTCGAACACTTCTACTATTTTTTGGTTATTCGACACATGGGCCGAAGCCACGTTCCTTGACGAGTTCCCCTCGTTTTCATGATGACTTTGTCAGATATATACCGTTCTGGAGGGAGTGCAATTCTGTATTCACTCGGAGAGGTCATATTCTTAGATGATTAGTCCCGGTAACGAATAGCCAATTCAATCAGCGAACGTACAAAAGTTCCCGTTGCTCCTGCCGCATGGAAACGGGAATCGTTGGCGGCAAAAGCTGGGCCGGCAATATCCAAGTGAACCCAGGGGGTTGTGCCAACAAACGATTGTAAAAATTTTCCGGCAACAATAGCACCTGCGTAACGATTTCCTGCGACATTGGATATATCGGCAATCGAACTTTCGAGTAATTCATCAAAATCCTCGTCCATCGGCAGAGGCCACGATCTCTCCCCAGCGCCGACGATGGCACGATGGACTTTTTCAGCCCACGGATTTTCATTGCTCATTAGTCCGGCAATCTCGGTTCCAAGGGCAACCATGCAAGAGCCTGTTAATGTGGCTAGATCGATAATCTGAGATACCTGATTCTCGACAGCAAATGAGAGTGCATCGGCAAGGATCAATCGCCCTTCGGCATCGGTATTGCGTACCTCGATTGTTTTTTTATTGTGCGCGACCAATACATCGCCCAATTTGATGGAATTCCCGCTTACCATGTTTTCTACCAATGGTAATAAGGCCAGAATATTGACGGGGACTTTCATTTGCGCTATCGCTAATAATGCAGTAAAAACAGTAGCAGCGCCCGCCATATCGCATTTCATGTCGATCATCTGCTCACCGGTTTTCATCGAAAGACCACCACTATCAAAGGTTACCCCTTTGCCCACCCAAGCCATAACGGAGCGGTGATCAGCCCCTTGATAACGTAATATCACAAACCTTGGCGCTATTGCTGAACCTTGAGCAACTCCTAGAATACAATTCATATTGTTTGATTTTAGTTGTGCTTCGTCCCATATTTCGCAAGATATACTTGTCTTTTCCGATTCGATAGCGATCAGTTCCGCGAAAGAGATCGGGTTCAATTCACCTGCAGGAGTGTTGACTAGATCACGAGCAAGAGTGCAGGCATTTGCTTCAATCATCATTCTGTTTTGCAACGGCTTGATCGATTCTTCCATGATCGGGATCGGCGTCAGAAAATCAACTCTTTTAGGTTGAAATCGATCAGGAGTGGAACGGCGAATTG
>JAKBAI010000146.1 GCA_021809185.1 Planctomycetota bacterium | reverse complement strand
TTCGACTTCAACGGGTCGGGGGTCGCTACCGAGTGGCTGACAGTGTACGACAGCGTAATGGACACCTGGCCCGTCGACGATCAGTCTAATCTGGACGATCCTCTATCCTGCCTACTGCTTACTGCCGTTCTTCCTCTGCCTACTGCCTACTGCCATCTGCCATCTGCTTACTCTCCCCGCCTACTGCCGTTCTTCCTCTGCCTACTGCCTACTGCCTACTGCCATCTGCCTACTTTCCACTGCCATCGCTCAGTTGCCGTACTTCGTGTGGGTCTCCACCGCTACGCTGATCCAGGTATCGATAACGGCAATGAACGGGTGACGAGACGACATAAAATCTGTAGAAAGATCAGTAAGTTAACCTAAAGCACGACATCGTTTTCCGTTCTCCTCTAGCTCGGTGCTGAACCAGTTGATTTCGAAAAGCTGATGGGAAATCGGAAAACATATAGATTTTTTAGACAAGCAATTTTGAACTCAAAAAAGAATATCGGTTCTACATTGGCAACGATCCTTCAGAGATTCTAGATCGAGACTTATTCTAATTGATTGCATCTCTAGACTAGTTACGTGATCCATCTCGAAAACAATCTTTCTCTTTCGTTTGCTATTCTCATTTTCAAAGCGAAGTTCGATCCAGAATTCTAAAGATATTTTTTATCAAGAAATTAAAATGATTGACATTTACTTGCGATTTGTGATAATATGAAAATTAGATGTAAAATTCGTTTAGATTGATTTTTTGGTATCCCACCATAAATTTCAGGAACTATTATAAGATTCCTGTTTACTAAATTTCTAGTCCCTGAGATATTTGAGCATAATTTAAGCATAACTACAGGATTTAAGTCGAGATTTTGCCGAGATTCTAGCCGAGAAAAGATTTAATTTTCTGCCTTATTATCTGCATGATTAAGTAAATTATTAACTTAATTATTATCTGTATTAATAACTAAATTAATGAATGTTTTGGTCAATTTTTTGAGATTGGAATTATTTATTAGAAGTATGAACGATTAATCGATTCTGTTTACTGCCCTACTCCATTTCAAAAAGAAAATGGTTCCGCTCACCATAAGAAAGATTTTCCATCATCCCCCTAAAAAGGATTGCCACCAGCCCAAGAGTAAGGAGTTTTCATTTCATGCCGTTAGAAAGTTCGCGAATGATTTCTCTCAAGATTTTAGAAAATAGAGAAAAATTAGAAACCACTCAAAATCCCCAACGGAATAGATTTCCCAATAATCTTCGTACCGTGTTTGCAAGAAGTCGAGAGATTGCAAGAAGTCGAGAGATTGCAAATTGGAGTAAACGGTTTGGCCGTTCGATATCTTATTTTGCTATCGGACTTTTATACCTCATCGCAGTGCCCATTATTCCTGGCCTTATTAATCATCAAAAAATCGGTGGGATCACTCTTATCGAATCTCTTTCGATTAAGATAATTCCGGGAATAATTCCATGCGCTTGGGGGCAATCTCCGGGAGGGAATTCGGGACAAAAGATCGACCCCGCTGAGCAGTTATTCAATGGAGCACTCAAAGCCTATGAGGACAAAAATATACGTGTAGCGGTGAACCAGTTCAAAGATTTCTTGGCTCGATATGGTAACAACCCTCGTGCCAGTTATGTCAAATTTGCGCTCGCAACCGCTATGCTTGAATTACCCGATCGTTCCCTCCAAGCGATCAATGATCTGCTTAATCAAGCAAGTCAAGATAAAAATCTCCCCGATTATCCCCAGGTGATTTACACCGCAGGAACCGTCTATCGGTTGATTGCCCAAGATGAACTGCAACAAATGGAAGGTAAGATAGGGGGTGCCCGAGATAATCTACGTAATGCGATGAATTCTCATTGGCGCGAAGCTGCGAATCGCTTCCGGGATGCCAGCTCGCTTTTTAAAGCGAAATTGGAAAATCGAACTGCAGAAAAGAACCCCGAAAATCAAAATAAAAAGCTACCCGGCGATCTAAAACAGGAGATTGATCGCTATATCCGCTGTTGTGCCGATCAGATCGAAATGGAGATACGTTTAAGTAATTTCAAGGATGCGCGGACGTTAAGTGATCAGCTCGGGGCGAATCCTTACTTGAAGAATAGTTCGTATGGGGAACTGGTTACCTATCTTAGTGGTTATGTGGCCTATCTACAGAAAGATTATCTCGTTGCTGGACGAAAATTAAGTAGTCTAAAACCGTTTACCAATCCTCATTTTGGTTTACATGCACAGTATTTAATGGCGCGCATTTATCAGATTGCCAGTGAACAAGCAGAAGCGGTTGATATGTATCAAGGGGTGCTGAAACGGTATGAAGAGGATTGCGTGAAAATCCGTGAAGCTCTTAAAGATAATCGCCGCTTTGAAAATCAGCCTTGGGAGAGAAACCGCTTGCAGAGATTTGTACAATCCCCCCCTGCTGCGGTTACCAATGCCAACTATTACCTTGCCAATATTTCAATAACGAATGAAAAATACGATCCAGCGATAAAATTGTTTCAGAATTATTTGAAACAGAATCCGCAAGGGGAGTATCGCTACGAATGCCAGCTGGGGATCGGCATCGCCTACATCCAGCTAAAAATGGCCAACGAAGGGATACAGCAATTAAATAGCCTAATCAATAACGCAACAGCAATTCCCCCGTTATTTCAAGGGCAGGCCTTATACTGGCAGGCTCGGGCCAATAAACTTTTGGCGGAGGGGTTGGATAGTTCCAAAGTAAACGAAAAGAAAGAAAAATGGAATGCGGCCATCCGCATGCTCCGCGAAGCGAGTAATCGAATTCAGCCGATTCGCTATCAGTTTGTGGAGGCTAAAACGCTGCTCGGAGAAATTTTTCTCGAGCTTGGGGATGATCAAATTCAGCTGATGCAATACCGTGAAGCGATACAAACTCTGGAAGGGTTACTACGAGAACAGCTCATTCCCAAGCGGGCCGAAGAGGTGTTACTGAGATTGATCAGTGCAACTCATCTGGTGGGAGATTTAGATCGATCGGATCAGTTTTGCCGGCAGTTCTTGAAGGAACATCCGGAAAGCCCGCTGTTGACCGGAGTCTATTTTCGCATAGCGGACAACCAGTATTTTCGCACGTTACAACGCAAGAAACAGAATCCGCAAATAGCAGCCAACGATATTTATCCCGAATGGGACAAATGTATAACGCATTATAGCAAATTGATCGAACGATTCCCCGAATTCGAGAAAATTAGTCTGGTGAAATACGGCCTAGCGATGTGTTATTTGCAAAAAGAGATGTATGAATTAGCTCAGAAAACCTTAGAGAGTATCCCGCAAACCGATCGGGTGGGGGAGTTGTCATTGACTCCGCTATTGCTAGCGAATTGTTATCTGCAACAGATGCCGACAAAGGTAGATGATGCCTTGGCGGCAGGGATGTTATCGGAAAAACTGTTGCTATCGATCAACCAACTCGAAGCTTTTATTTCGGGTAGTCCCAAAGCGGATCAGATTCCCGAAGCTCTGTTGAAATTAGGCTATTGCCAGATGAGATTATCGTTACTGAACGCGCAACCTCAAGAGAGACAGGGCGGCCTAAATTTTGCTCGGCAAACTCTAGAGCGATTAGTTTCGCAATATCCAAAATCGGAATTTGCCGTACAGGGCAGTATCGAAAAAGCGCGCTGTATGTATGCGCAAGGGGATAAAAACGGTGCCGCCAATGAATTACGACGATTTTTCAATGATCCGTGGAAGCAGCATAAGCTCGCCCCGGCAGCGGTCGCATTATTCGCCACTTATCTACGCGAATTGAATCGTTGCAATGAAGTAATTCCGTTGTTGCAGATGGTTCGATTGGATTGGGATAAGCGCGCGAACCAGTTCCCCGCAGAGGTTGCTCTGGTGCAATACCATCTCGGTTTATGTCTGCAAGAGCTAAAGCGTTATGCAGAAGCTAAAATTATTTTTTCGGGAGCGGCAAATCTAGCGAGAGAGAAGGCCATCGGCTGCGATGCCCGTTACCATTTTGCTGAATGTGCTTATGAGGAATTTCAAGAGCAGGATCGAAAAGTTCAGCCAATCCTTGCGAATCCCTGGGCGAACCCGGATGAACGGAATAGGGCTTTGACGAACCGGAATCAACTGGTACAAAATTTGGCTAATTTCAATCGGATGCTAACAGCGCAGACCGATGAAGGGTTGCAAAAGTTTCCCGAAAGCGAGGCCCGTATGCGTAGCTATTATCTCGCGGCCTGGATGGGCCGGGATCTATTACAAATTCAGATAGGGACCGCTAAAACCAATGCTGCTAGACAAAAATTGCAAGAGCAACGCATTCAGTTTAATAAACAAAATAAAGAGCAACGCAAAGAGGCAACTCTACCAGAAATATTCGAAGAAGCGAAAAATATACTCATTACAGAAATCCCCAAACAGCAGGCAGAAGAATGGGTATCGAAAAGTTATGAAAGTCTCATCGAGCAATTTGGGGACCGCTGGTTGGCGGTCATGTCCCGATTAGAGTTGGCGGAATTTTTAGCTCAACGGCGCAATTGGGTGAAGGCCATTTCTTTACTCAAGGAGGCTCTGGATAAGGAACCTATCGATAAGATGGTGAGTCCGGAATTGATCGACCAGATCCGTATACACTTGGGCAATTATCTGGAGCAAAATAAAGATAGCAAAGGGGCGATAACCCAGTTCGAGGTCGTCGCCAATAATGCAAAATCGCCATACTATGCCCAGGCGATGCTGGGTTGGGGGGAATTACTGTTACAGCAAGGAGAGGTTAAAAGTGCCATTGAGAAGTTGCGCATGTTCCGCGAGCGCCCCGAATTCCAAAATCGTGAACCGGTGCTCGAACAGGCTATCTATCGCCTGGCCCAAGCCTATTTTCAGGACAAGCAGTGGCAACTACTGCTAACTACCACTGAATTTTATCTCGGTCGATTTGGTAATCGTTCGAGTGCAACGGAAATAAAATTCTACCAGGCAAATGCCTTGCAAAATATGGGACAGCTCGATCGTGCGTTGCAATTATATACCCCTTTATCGACCGATCAAGTCAATGACTGGGCAGCAAAAGCCCAGTTGCATATCGGTTTGATTCGCATGCAGCAAAAGAAATGGCCCGAAGCGGTTCAGATTCTGGAGAGCATCCCTTACCGCTTTCCCTATCCAGAAATTGCTTCCATTGCTTTGCTGGAATGTGCTCGATCTCTACTGGAAGATAATAAGCTAAGTCTGGCTCTCCGCACTTTGGCTAAATTACAAAAGGAATATCCGAATTCTCTAGCCATAAAATCGGCTCAGGAATTGCAGAAACAGATTGAAGCCAAGCAAAATCCTAAAAAGGAAATTCCGCCTACTTCTAAAGAGAATCCAAAAGAGAATCCTAAAAGTCCAGCGAAAAAATAGATCGATCGCTCATGCTCAAACGGAAGTCTATTAAGGTCGATTGAAAAGGTTCTTATTATTTCTCTACTGAATTTCTGAACAGAAATTCAAAATCGATTCCTAATAAAGACAGCAAAATTGAAAAGAGTGGAATAAATAATGAAACAGATGAAATATCTTTGCATCATCCCTTTGATATTAACTGCGCTTGCTGTTCTTTGGCACCAGCGTAGTTCTGCTTATATCGAAGCTGCTATGAATTTACCATCCGTCATTTTGCAATCGACTACGATCTGCGTGATGCAAGTTACCGAGGTGAATAAAGAAAAAAATCTGATTATCTATAAAAAGCTTCGCGACCTCAAGGGGAAACATAATCAGGAAGTTATTCGCCACAATATTGGCAATGCCGGTTTGCGACCGAATGAATGGAAAGATATTATCAATCTTGCGGAAGTGGGGCAAATCGCGATATTTTTTCATAACGGATCTGCAAGCGAGACCTATCTAGTCAAGAATTGGTACCAAGCCTATCCGCGCGGGGATTGGTGGGATATGTCGCATGCGGAACCTTTTTTGCTCCGCAGTTTTTCTGGAAAAGCAACAAAGCTAATCGAAGCGGTAGAAATCCTCCAGCAAGGTAAAGAGACGATTGTCCCTTGTATGGTGGATGGCAATAAAGAAGACTTACATTTTCGACGAGCGAAAATTCAGCGCATGCGCGTTAGCTTAAAGTTAGCCGATTATAATCCGAAACGGGATTTTGCCGGATGGGGTGGTGAAGATATCCGTTCTTTGAGTGGACTGCCAGGGTTCGATCGTCTTGCCAATTTAGGCAAACTGGATGCCGATGGGGAAGCTATATCGATTTACGATTGGAATGGCGATGGTAAACCAGATTTTTGTTTTTGTAGTCCCACGAAAGTAACTCTCTTTGCCAACCAGGGGGAATCGTTTAGCGAAGTCATTTTACCGAATTTAGCGGTAGGTGCTCATTCGATCTGCTGGGCCGATTATAATCTAGATGGAAAACCGGATCTGTTACTTGCCACTATTCGCGGACCAAAGTTATATACGAATTTGGGGGACAATCAATTCCGCGATGATTCCATCTTAATTCCGCAAGACTATGCGCTCGATACGACCGCGGCAGCATGGCTCGATGTTGATGCCGATGGTAAACCGGATATTCTACTCGCCAATGGCTATCATGGTTTGAGGCTATTTCGCAATACCATGAACGCGCAAGAAATAGTAAAACTGCAACCACCACAATTGAGATCGTGGTATTATATCGGCCCTTTTGATAATAGCGGCTTCCAGGGATTTGATCGCGTTTATCCCCCGGAGAAAGAAATCGATCTCAAAAAGTCGTACCCGGGCATCGGTCCGGAAAAAGCCATTTGGAAGCAGGGGAATTTTCCCGATGGTGCCATTCATAACTTGAGTCTATTTCGCAAAAATCAAGATACAGTGGTTTATCTCTACCGCGAAATCGAATCGACGCATTCCATAAAATTGCCTATTTCTCTGGGGAGCGACGATAGCTTATCGGTCTGGCTCAATGAGCAGAGATTACTCCATCTGAATGTGCAAAGATCCTGCGCTGCGAATCAAAATGAACTTGTTTTACCATTAAAACCGGGGAAAAATCGGCTTTTGCTCAAAATATGCCAAGGTTCGGGAGATTGGCAATTCATTTTTGCCGCTGGGAAACCGGAAATCCCCTCTGGCAACCCGTTTCAGGATATTACCGCTGAATATGGGCTGATGAATATTCCCTTGACTGCCCGCGGCGGTGCTCTGGCGATTGCCGATGTCAATAATGATGGTCGACCCGATTTTCTATTCTGTTGTGACAACGGGATGCTCTTTGTCAATCAGGGTAATCGCTTCCAGTATGTTCAAGATAGCGGTATTCGTTACGCTAGCGGGAAAACCGGGCCGATTTTTGCTGATGTCAATAACGATGGATATATCGATTTACTGGTACCGGCAAACAACCGCTGTAAACTCTTTCTGAACTCCGGTAAGGGGGAACTAGCCAATCGATTTAAAGAATATCATGATCCGAAAAGTGACCTCGAGAGAGAGTATCCCGGATTGACTTCGGTTGTCGCTGGGGATATCAATAACGATGGCAAAATCGATTTGATATTGACTTCCAATACGCGGGTGAATCGCTATCTCGAAGGTCGAGGAAACGGTCTTTTTGTAGATAATAGCTCGGCTCTCGGTCTTGATTTGCGACATTTTCATAGTAATTGCGCGGCCTTAGCCGATTTGAATTTAGATGGGCATTTAGATTTATTGCTTTTTAACAAGAAAGAGGAATCGTGTATTCTATTTCGCCGTGGTGCCCCCAATGAATCCCTCGTGCCATTTTCATTAATATTGCCTGACGGTTGGCAACAACCCTGTTTTATGCTCGAATTGGTCGATAAAGACAACAAGATTGCCCAAAAACTGGCTTGTAACTCGCTGCAAGGGCGCGGGGGGCAAAATCAGTTAGTCCATCTGGCTTTGCTGCCGGGAGATTATCAGGTTAAATGGTCCGTTTTTAATTCCAAGGATCTCAAGCGCGAGGAAAAGAGCATTCATGTTAGTAAAGATATTCAGAAGATCGATTTGCGCTTACCTGCCTCAAAGCTCCCTGCCTCAAAGCTCTCAAACCAGAAATAATATAAACAAAATAGGGACAGATTAAAAATCAGTTAAGATAAACTTTTGTTGTTGGAAAAGGGAATGAAAGACTCATTTACCTTAGAGAGGAATTTGGATCGTGATATTCTACGATTGCCCGTTACGAATTGAAATTTGCCGTAAAAGTTTTCTACGGCATTTGCTTGCTTATAGGATCTGTCAACAAGGCAATCTCTATCTTCTTCTATTCGTAATTGGATCAAGTTTAACAAGTGGTCAAAAGATTTGCGCGCAGACAACTCCATCTACTAAAGAAGAGAAAGTCTCTCCATGGGGGACGTTTCGGGCAAATTCTCAGCGTACCGGCAATATCGATGGGAAAAGCGGGCCAAAGGTACCCCAAGTCGATTGGTTCTATCGAACGCAAGAACATTGTATCGCGTCGCCAGTTATTGCTGGAGAAACGATTCTATTCCCGGCAGTAGGGGGCTTTAATCGCCCCGTGTTATTGGCATTTTCTTTGCTGCCTAATTCAAGCAATTCGGCTTCAACCCCTCTACAGCAAAATGTGAAACCGCTCTGGACCAAGAGTACACCAACATTCCGTTTGCCTCTCGTTTGTTCCCCTGCTGTTGTTGGGGATTATTTGATCCTTGGAGATGGCATGCACCAGACCGATGGGGGCATGGTTCAATGCCTACCCATCAAAGAGGGTTTCTCGCATTGGAGTTACGCGGTTCCCGGTAAGCTAGTTCATCTCGAAGGGTCGCCGACCGTTCTGGGTAAGAATGTGTTCGTTGGGGCCGGATCGGCAGGGGTTATCTGTCTAGAATGGCAAAACGCAACCTATAACCAAAAACAATATTCTTTAACGCAATTAGAAACGTTACAAAAGTCGCGCTGGCAACAATTGCAAGATCAATACAAAATCCAGAAGAAGAAAGATCCCGATTTTGCCGTACCGCCGGGGGAGGATCAGCTCGTGGGACCGGCCCCAAAAATGCTGTGGCAAATGGGCAAAGAGCGCTGGCATGTCGATGCCCCTATCAATGCCAGCGACAATCGAGTGTTTGTCTGTACTGCTTATTTAGATAAAGAGATGTTGGGGGAGAAAGCGATTCATTGCCTGGATGCACAAACCGGAAAAATCATCTGGTCAACGCCATTGAAATACAATCCTTGGGGCGGTGCCACCATTGTTGGCGATACCGTTTTAGTTCCTACCTCTTCTATCGGCTATTATTATCAATCTCTCAAAGGTTGCAAAGGGGAACTCTATGCCCTGGACCGCAAGACCGGAAAAGTAAAATGGAAGAAAGATTATCCCGGTGGCCTGTTAGCTGCGGTAGCAGCTCAGGACGGCCTCGCTGTTTTTACGGCAACCGATGGGAAGGTGCGCGCGGTGACAGTTCAGGAAGGGGAACGCCGCTTGCTCTACGATGCGAAAAGCCCTTTTTTTGCCCCTCCCGCTATCGTCAATCGTGTCGCTTATGTTGGCGATACTTCTGGAATTATTCATGCGCTCGATTTGAAATCGGGCCAACGGATATGGCAGCTTTCGTTGAAAGATCAGCCAATTCAGTCCCCAGGAATGATCTACGGAGGCCTGGTTGTCCATGGCGGAAAAATTTATGGAGCAACTTCTAATCTCGAAGGGCCGAATGCCCAGAAATCGACTGCTGTTTTTTGTATAAGTGAAAAAAAGTAGACTAAGAATGCTCGTTCGATGTATTCATTTTATAAGGAGAGTTTGTGCGCTATTTATTCCCTTTGCTGGTTTTAGGACTTATGCTTACTCGCTTAACGTATTCGGAAAGTTTGGCAGAGGATTCGCCGGGGATTCAGATAGATAAGCAAAAAAAAACAGTTACGATCGATGCCCTGGTCGCACCGAGAAAATTAGAGCACCTCAAAGAGATTTATCCCATCGAGGTCATTGCCTGTTTCGCGCACCCCAAAGGGGAAAAAGCTCATGAAACCGTAGTAACGATCACCGTTAAACCGAGCGAGGTTCACAAAGCGTTGGAATCGTTGGGCCTTAAACCGGGAGCGCCTGTTCGCGGTGGAGAGGTTCCTTGCACAGGCCCTGATATTTTTGTGTTCCTTGAAATTCCGCAATCGGCCACTACTTGGAAACGCATTTCGATCGATAAAATCCTAATCGACCCCAAGACCAAAAAACCTTTTCCTAAGAGTGTCAAATTTCGCTTTACTGGTTCGACTCAAAAGCAGATCGATCCCAATAAACCGGACAAGGTTTACGGTGCCGATGTAACCGGTACACTAATTGCCATCTATCCAGTAACGACCGATACCGTTTGCCAAAGTAGTTTAACGATGAAAGAAGAAAAGTATCTAAAACTGGAAGCGAACGCCGATTTGTTACCCAAAGTCGGAAGCAAAGTTCGCTTGGTATTGCAAGCGAAATAAGGGATTGTTTTTTTTCAATACCTGCAACCCTTATAGACAACTTCTTGTATCTCGTTCGATGTGGCAAAATCATTGTGGCAAAATCATTCTGGCAAAATCATTCTGGCAAAATCATTTGAGAAAACTTCTCATTAGCTAGGATCATAATAAAGCAATGATTCTGCCACCACTTTCCTTTTCTGTAGCGATCATTTTATTTGATAATCTTCGTTGATTTTTCAAATTAAAAAAAGATAGTGATTCATTTTCTTACCGATATTTGAAAACGGTAATCGATCATAATCGTATTACTTTCTAAGTATAGACAGAAATCATCTGGAGAATCTTTCAAAGAATTTTTGTCTCTTCTTTTCTTTCTCTTCTTTTCTTTCTCTTCTTTAGGGATTAACCCATTTTATAATAGAACTTATTCTGATTGGTGATAATCGCCATTAATCGGGGTCTAAATTTTTCTTGAATTTAGACCCCGATTTATAACTAAAATGGGCATTTGAATACAAATAATCGGTCGAGAAAATGGCATATTTTTCTCTTGCTGGCTACAAATAATTGTATCCATTATAATAACATGGGAAGTAGTGAAGAAATATTTTAAATTTGAAGAGCAAATGTGGATTATAATGTATTTATAATTATGAAACCTCAATAATTCAGTTTCATAGATTAAATTTATCTTTAAAGTAGAAACGATGGAATCCTCACGATCAGAAACCAGTTCAGAAAATATCGAGCATAGTAATATCGAGAATCGCAATATCGGGAATGGTAAGGAAAGTCAGATCGATCGCCCAAATCCAGTCGATGAAGACGATCCCAACAAAAGCTCGAACGAATCCCCCAATGCTCACCGGGATATACCTCATCTAGATGAGCATCATAAGGATATTCCCGTTTCGGACAGTCTTCAAACCGATAATCCCAATACCGATAATCCCAATACCGATAGTACATCAGCAAGTCTATCCAGCAGTACCGATTTTCATCTTGGCCCCACAACGATAACTAGTGGAATTCGGTTCCGTACTTTGGTTCAAGAAGGAGCCGATTTAGAAAATCGTTTGGAAGAAAAAACCGGGAATTCGATCGCGATGTCTGCCGATGAATATCAATTCTTTGAGAATAACAATAACAATATTAATAATGATGGAGAAGGGGTCGAATCACTACATACGGGAGATTATGTTGGAGCAATTGAGGAAACAGAACAAAGCTATCATAGAAATCAGAATGGCATCAACCCAAAAGATGCCATGATTTCAGGGTTACCGCATTTACCAGGTTATCGGATTATAGAAGAGGTAGGTCGCGGGGGCATGGGGGTGGTTTACAAGGCCATCAATCTCAAGCTGAACCGGCTAGAAGCAATCAAGATGATTTTACATCATGCCCATGTCGGGTCGATTCAACTGATCCGCTTTCAGCGGGAAGCAGAACTAGCGGCCCGTTTGCATCATCCAAATATTGTGCAAGTTTATGAAATTGGCAAGGATCACGATTTACCATTTTTAACTCTAGAATGGGTCGACGGCGGAACCCTTGCCGATTTGAACAAGCGAATGCGATTGCATTATAGAGACGCCGCTCAATTAGTGAAAACATTGAGCGATGCGGTCGAGTTTGCACACCAGCGTGGCATTTTGCACCGCGATTTAAAGCCGGGAAATATTCTAATTAGCGCAGAAAAACTGGTAGCGAGCGATCAGACCTTAGATTATTCGAAATCAGTTAGGTTAGAGAAGTTCGATTCTCCGCTGGCTCCAAGTATCGCCTCAACGACCGAGCTTAGCTCTAGCCCAAAAAGCAGTTTAGACACGCCCCCGTCGCAAATGACGATTGTCCCAAAAATCACCGATTTCGGGCTAGCGAAACAGATCTCTGATTCGAGCGATTTGACTAGTACCGGTTCGATTTTGGGAACACCCGAATACATGTCTCCCGAACAGATTGGCGGCGGCAGCAAAGCGATTACAAAACTAGTAGACATCTATTCGCTTGGTGTTATTTTGTATGAATTGCTGACTGGGCGCGTGCCATTTTCGGGAAAAACGGTAGCCGAAACCATACGCATGGTCGCTTCCGAGCAACCGACTTCCCCGCGGCATTTCAATGGAAAAGTGCCCCGTGACCTAGAAACGATCTGTCTTAGATGTTTACAAAAAGAGTCTAAAAAGCGCTACCAGACCAGCCGGGAATTGTCGGACGATCTGGGTGCCTTTTTAAGCGGGAAACCGATCCGAGCCAGGCGCGTCGGGGAAATCGAAAGAACCTGGATGTGGGCCAAGCGAAACCCAACGATCTTTACGACCTTGGTCGGGTTCGTCATGACTCTGATCCTTGCGGTTATTGTCTCGATTTCATTCGCCCTGGAGTCGAAAGATAAAGCTTATCAGGCCACCATCACTGCGGTGCAAGCTCGATCTGCAGCAAAGCAGGCACAGAATGAAAAACAACGAGCAGATGCGTTTGCAGAAGAAGCCGCGAAAAACGCCAAAAAATCGAAAGAAGCAGAAGAACTAGCACGCCAATCGGAAATGAACGCCAAACAGTCGGAACTGCTGGCCAAAGAGGCACAAAAAAAAGCGAGCCGAGCAGCAGCCCAATCCTCGTTTCGTTTGGCGATCCAATCAGCGCAGAACGGGAATGTAGCAGGAGCCTTATTTCTATTTGCCAATGCCTGGAAACAGCTTCCACCCGAAGATGCCGAGTTCCGCCAGCTCATCCGTTTGAACATCGCAGCTTGGTCTCCGCAATTGCCAAGATTACATCGGATTATTCCAGCCGATGAAGTTATTCATTCTTGGCATTTGCCTAATAACATCCTTGCTGTTCAACGGCGAGTTTTTGATAAACCTATTGCAGCAGGCCCGCAGAAAGAGCTTGATCAACGCTTGGAATACTGGAATCTGGAAACAAATGCCGTTCTAAAAGAACACTTTAACTTACAAAAAGGGCAACTCCCTTTGGGTTTTAGTCCAGATGGTCAACAATGGCTCTTGGTAACCTCGGTGCAAAATAAAAAATATCTGAACGTTTATTCTCGGAACAACAATCGGCTTTTAGAATCCTTTATCTTGCCAGATCGATTTTCGATCGAACAATATTATAATGCACGAGTTACCTGGAGTAGAAATCAGAATTTAATTTTGTTAACCGTAGATACGTTCACTCAACTTTATCACCTAGCCTTGCGAATTTCGGATCATTATGAGTTTCCTGTCAAAATTGAAACCGTTAAAGATACCCCTTTCTATATCGTCCAAGATAATAGCGGCAAGGTTTATGGAGTTTACCCCAAAGTCGGTAACAATCGCCATACCTGGGGCAATTTGCTTTTTATCGATATCCAGAGTGGGGAGAAGTTCGATCAATTAGCCGATTTTCAAAAAACCGAAA
>JAKBAI010000395.1 GCA_021809185.1 Planctomycetota bacterium | reverse complement strand
GATCTGAACGGGCGAGCAAATAGACCCCGGCGGTCACCATGGTTGCAGCGTGGATTAATGCACTGACAGGAGTTGGACCTTCCATCGCATCGGGTAACCATACATATAATGGGATCTGAGCCGATTTACCAACCGCTCCGCAGAACAGTAGCAAACAGGCTAAAGCGACCATCGTATGATTTTCTGGTCTAAGTAGCCCTGCATCGATTGAATTATACATTATATCCGTAAACATCAGTTGATGATTTATCGTCAAATTCCAAATCATAAAAATGCCGAGAAGCATCGCGGCATCACCTAGTCTAGTTACCAGAAATGCTTTCCGTGCTGCTGCCGCTGCGGACGGTTTCTGGTACCAGTAACCGATCAATAGATAACTACACAGACCCACCCCTTCCCAACCAGCTACGAGACCTAGGAATTGGTTCGAAAGCACCAGCAGAATCATCGAGGCAATAAACAAGCACACAACCGAGAAAAATCGACCGACTCCGCTATCATGGATATAGCCGATCGAAAAGACGACAATCCAGAAACCGATAAAGGTGATTACCAAGAGCATGACCATGCTCAACGGATCGAGAAGGAGTTGTAAATCGATATGGAAATTACCGATATGCACCCAAGTGACCACGGTACTGGTCAAAATATCGACGGGGGTATTTGTCGAGTCCCCCCGATCAAAAAAAATAGTCGCCAATAAGATACAAAGTGTCGCTGATACACCCACTCCACCCACAGCTGGGATATACGCAGCATGGCGATAACGAGTGCTGCCAACAATCGCAGCAATGACCGCTCCTATGAGCGGGAAGGCTGGTATATACCATAACAATTCTTTAGCAATATTGAATGATTCATCAGGCATGAATAATTTCCTCACGAGAGGCTGGCTCTATCCCAGCGACAGGAAGTTTAGGGAAAATCATCTCTTGGTCACCCGTAGGTAAAGGTTCGGTATCGACCGGAGCGGGAAAACCTGTTTCATGAATTTCCTGCCATAGACTGATATCTAGAGATTTATGACGGCGATAAAGTAACAAAATAAATGCCAAGGCTAATCCTGCTTCACAAGCAGCAATCGTCAAAATGAACAAGGTAAAGATTTGACCTTGCATATTGCCGTGAAATCGACTGAACGCGACAAAATTCAGTGAAACTCCAAGTAACATCATTTCGCCGCAAATAAAAAGGACGATCAGATTACGCCTGGACAAAAATCCAATCATCCCCAGTGCAAAAAGAATCGCACCGATCGCTAAATAATGTGCAAGTGATATCATCCCTTTTCTTCCCCTTTATCGCGAGCTATCGCAATCGCCCCGATCGTCGCGATCAATAACAAGGTTCCCGCAATTTCCACCGATAATAGCTGGTCCGTATAAAGAGTCCGACCCAGAGCAGCGATGTTCGAAGCGGGTAGACGATTACGAACAGCAACGGAAGGTTTCCCTTCTTCCGCGATGGAATAAGTTTGACTATAAGGAGATTGCTTGATCACCGCTAACGGCACTACTTCACCAGTTCGAATCATGAGTAGATAGTGCAGTCCTTTTGCAATCTCCTTACAAGTACTGTGAATCTCCTCTAAATCGACAATTCTAGGAACACTATCGAGATTGATCCGTAACTGATCGATCGCTTCCTGAGTTACTTGAACAGGGTTGGTTTCTAGGGAGATGATATTGCGTTTTTTTTGCATCCCTTCATTCGGATTCTGTAAATAATGAACACGCAGTCTTTGCAATGTTTTAGAAACATCCGTGAGATATTCCTGGCGCGAAACCGGATCTAGCAAGATTTGATCGAGCACATCACCATTAGCAAAACGTTCCGTTTTTTCGATGATCTCTTGAAACGGTGCCTTATCGTACACTCGCTGTAGACCGATAAGCAACACCGATAAAATCGCGAAACCGACCAAACTTGCCATAAACGGTTCTCGACTGCGATCATCGGCATCATTGCCGCCGCGCTGCTGGGAAAACATCAACACAAATAGGAAAGTTACGACAATTGCTCCCGCATAAACGATCACCGTTGCCGCCATTAAGAACGGAGCTGCCAATAACAAAAATAGTCCGCAGACACTCAAAATGACAACCCCGAAATAGATAGCAGATCGGGCAGGATTCCTCTGAATAATCATTAGCAGACCAAAAAGGATCGCTAAGCTAGCAAATCCTGAAAACAATACAGTTTCTATCTGTACCGGCAAGGCGACTCCCAACCCCGTTACTAGATAGTAGGCCATGCTCCCAAACGTAGCAAGCACAAAGATAATGCTAACTGTCAAGCATTGTTTTTTTGGTCTAGGTAATAAGTAGACTAAACTGATAAACCCTAGAATAATGGGTAGAAGAATAGGCCAATTCGCTCCAGTTAAGTTAAGCATCCCTAACGAAGAATCCCCGAAAAGCCCTAGCATTCTATCTGGGAGAATCGCATCGCTCATGGATAAGCCATTTAAGAGAAAGAACATTCTTTTCTTCCCAATCTATCAGTGCATTGACTAAAATTTAAATATTTCATAAAAGTCATTACATTAATTTTTTTTACAGTAGAAAGTTATACAAAACAAAGAGCTATTTTGCTAAATATTAACCCATAATCAATTTTCACTTTTGGGAATTTTTGGCATACTTGGTGGAATAGGGGCTAATGGTAATTCCGCAGCAGGACCAAGCTTACTACCCGAAGTTCTGATAGGATCTTTCCCAGCATAGGCTCCTTGGTTGGTCGTTTGATCAAATACACTTAAAAGTTTTTCCTTATCAAAAATCATTTGTT
>JAKBAI010000145.1 GCA_021809185.1 Planctomycetota bacterium | reverse complement strand
TTTTGTTAATCCAAAAATAAATGTTCCATAAAGCCCGAAGAAATATCAGTATCTATTGGAACGAGTCTAGATACGAGGCACACATGAACCATGCGATCAAGATGAAGGGGAAGTATGAGCCGCTTTTAACTGATTTTGAAAGAGATGCCATGGCTAAAGGCGAAGCTAAAGGCAAAATCGAAGGCAAAATCGAAGGACTGCGAGAGGCATTAAAACGAATATTAAAGTTGAAGTTTTCGGATGAGGGGCAGTCTCTGTATGAAGAATTCGCGGAAACCCCTTTAAAGTTGAGTTCAGCGCTTTTGGATAAGATCGAAGCGGCAAAGACCATCCAGTCAGCTGCAACGATTCTCAGCAAAGCGATTGAAAAGAAGTCATAAACTCAGAGAAAAATCGATTGGGCAAAAGCAGAATCTTTTCAGAAGGTTAGAAGATTCTGCTTTTGTTAATCCAAAAATAAATGTTCCATAAAGCCCGAAGAAATATCAGTATCTATTGGAACGAGTCTAGATACGAGGCACACATGAACCATACGATCAAGATGAAGGGGAAGTATGAGCCGCTTTTAACTGATTTTGAAAGAGATGCCATGGCTAAAGGCAAAATCGAAGGCAAAATCGAAGGACTGCGAGAGGCATTAAAACGAATATTAAAGTTGAAGTTTTCGGATGAAGGGCAATCCCTGTATGAAGAATTCGCGGAAACCCCTTTAAAGTTGAGTTCAGCGCTTTTGGATAAGATCGAAGCGGCAAAGACCATTCAAGTCGCTTCAGTGATTCTAACCAAAGCGATTGAAAAGAAATAATAAACTCAAAGCAAAATGATTGATCTAAATCAGAATCTTCTCAGAGGATTAGTGGATTCTGATTTCGCTTGCAAGAAATCAATGTTTTGCTCTTCGGAGTAATTCCGCAACTAATCCCGTCCAACCTGTCTGATGCGATGCGCCAAGTCCATGCCCATCATCACCATGGAAGAATTCATAGAATTGAATGTAATCACGAAAATGAGGATCGGTTTTCAGCTTGGGATGGCTCCCTGCTACGGGTCTGCTCCCATCCGCACTTGTTCGAAAGAGATTCATTAATCGATTACTTAATTCATCAGCAATTTGCTCGATGGACAGAAAATTCTTGGAACCGACAGGGCATTCGACTTGGAAATCATCTCCATAATATTGATGAAATGAATAAAGCGACTCGATAATCAAATAATTGACAGGGAACCAAATCGGTCCGCGCCAATTACTGTTTCCACCAAACATAGGCGAATCGGAATCTCCAGGGACATAGCGAATGGAAAAAGAACGGCCTTCATGATTTACCTCATAAGGTTGCTGGTAGATTTTAGAAAGAGACCGCACCCCGTAATCTGAAAGAAATTCGGTTTCGTTCAGCATTCGGCGTAGCAGGCATTTCATGCGATGCCCGCGTAAAAGCGAAAGAAGTCTTTTCTCCCCTTTACCGGGATCATGCCAGCGCGAAATCAATTGTGCAAGGTCGGGGCGGAATTTCAAAAACCACTCCAATCGGCTACAGAATTTCGGCAAATGACTGACCAAGTAAGGTTCAAGAACCTGCACAGCAAAGAGCGGGATCAAACCAACCATCGAACGCACCTTTAAAGGGAAATAGTCCCCCTTGGAAGTGATAATTTCGTCATAATAGAATTCGTCCTCTTCGTCCCACAAGCTCTGCTCTTTATCGCCACCGCGCATATTGGTCATAGCCCCAGCTATATAGAGAAAGTGCTCAAAGAATTTTGTCGCAATATCTTCATAGACCGGATTATGCAATGCCAATTCGAGAGAAATACGCAACATATTCAGGCTATACATCGCCATCCACGCGGTGCCATCGGCCTGGTTGAATACATAGCCATCAGGGAGGGGGGCATTGCGATCAAAAATGCCGATATTATCCATTCCCAGAAAGCCCCCTTGAAAAATATTTCGTCCATTGGCATCTTTGCGATTCACCCACCAGGTGAAGTTGAGAAGCAGTTTCTGGAAAACCCGTTCCAGAAAAGGGATATCTCCCTTTGTCACTGAACCGTTATGAGTCCGATCGATCTGAAATACTCTCCATGTCGCCCAGGCATGAACAGGGGGATTGACATCGTTGAAATTCCATTCATAACCAGGTAATTGACCATTGGGGTGCATATACCATTCCCGAGTCAATAACAGCAGTTGATCCTTGGCGAATTCTGGATCGACCAGGGCCAGTGGCACGCAATGAAAAGCGAGATCCCAAGCAGCATACCACGGATATTCCCACTTATCGGGCATGGAAATCACTTCGGAATTATGGAGATGTTGCCATTCAAAATTTCTTTTTCCTTTACGATCTGCTGGTGGCGGGGGTTGACCGGGATCGCCATTCAACCATAGTCGCACATCGTAATAAAAAAATTGTTTACTCCAGATCATGCCCGCTAGTGCCTGGCGCTGAATCAGTCGATCCTCTTCGCTCGTCATCCCCTCTTGCAAATCTTGATAGTAATGATCTGCCTCTTGCTTACGCAATCCTACCAGTGCGGAGAAATCACTGAACGCATTATTCGATTTCGAGGGAGTCAATCGACATTTGATTTCAACTGTCGCTCCAGGCTCGATCTCAAAACGATAATGTATCCCCATTTTAGTTCCAGAACGATTAGGGTTGACCGCATCCTGTCTTTTGTGAATCAGATAATCGTGGAACCCATCTTTAAAAAACCCACGTGCGTTCGGTTTGTTGCCGTGAATTCTCATATTCGTCTCGTTTTCGCAAAACAAAATTTCGGGATTCCCATCGGCATAAAAATAATGTTCCTGCCAATCGGGATATTTCAGAATTGCCCCATTCGTACCGAGTTGATTGATTTGTGGTTTCGGGCTGTTCGCTTGCCATTTCCAGGTATTTCTAAACCATAATTGTGGAATAACATGAAGCGGGGCCTTTTCTGGACCACGATTGGTAATACTAATTTGCATTAAAGTATCTTGTTCACTGGCTTTCGCATATTGCACAAAAACATCGAAATAGCGATCCTGATCAAAAATCCCGGTATCAATCAATTCAAACTCGGCCTGGTTCCGATCCCTCCGCTTGCTCTCATCGATCAATTGTTGATAAGGGAACATTGCTTGCGGGTATTTATAGAGCATTTTCAGATACGAATGGGAGGGCAACGCATCAAGATAGTAGTAATATTCCTTGACATCTTCGCCATGATTCCCCTGATCGTTGCTGAGACCAAAAAGCCGTTCTTTGAGGATCGGGTCTTTTTCATTCCACAACGCCAACCCTAAACAGATCCGTTGTTGAATATCACACCAACCCGCTAAACCATCTTCCCCCCAGCGATAGACTCGAGAATGCGCATGCGAAAACGGAAAAAAATTCCAAGCATTCCCATCAGAACTGTAATCCTCACGAACGGTTCCCCATTGCCGTTCGCTTAGATATGGTCCCCATAAATACCATTTATCACGATTTTCATTATGGGTATCGACTTGCATTCTAAGTGCTTCTGGATTCGCGGATTGTGTCATCTTGCAAGCCCCTTTTTAATCTTGTATATGATTCTCTAACGAATCTGTTTATTTTGGATATATTTACTTTCCCTAGCCAATATATCTTATACTACTTTTGAAAAAAACCAGTCGATTTGAATCAAAATTTACAAAAGCAAAATATACAAAAGCAAAGACTAATTGTTTCAAGACCGTCTCTCAATCTAGACGATTTCGAAATTGAATTTTGAAAGGATACAAAAAAGGATGAACGGACGTTATTTTTGAGGTTATCGACTTTGGGATGGAGGAGGGATCCCCCAATCCCAAAGATCATTTCGAAACATTAACTACATCCCGAGGTAGCACCACAGGTATCGCACTTAGCACAAGAGCCACTACGAACCAATGTGAGCTGACCACATTCCGGGCAAGGATCCCCTTCATATCCCTTTTGTCGAGCTATCTTCACCCGTTCTGCCAAAGCCGCAGGTAAAAACGATAAATTACTCGATTTACCAGCTGGTGCTTCACTCTTCGTTATCGATCGATTGATCGATATATCATCACGAGCAAAAGCGGTGGGAGAAATAATGGATCCTGTTGTCGAATCGTCACTATTCGCTTTCCCATTACTATTGCCAGGTTGAACATGATCCGATCGTGGTACGGTCATCCGCCGATTTCGTTCAGATCGGGAATCGATCATTCGATGAGAAACCACCTCTTCCGATTCGAAGTCTGGTTCGTCACCATGAATGGCATCTCCGCGCAGATCTTCGGTCTCAACATGAGCAAGCTCATATCGACCAAGATAAGTTACTGCCAACTCCCTAAAAATATAATCGATAATCGATGTCGACATTTTGATATGCGGATTCCCTTGAACAACTCCGTTTGGTTCAAAACGAGTGAATACAAACGCATCGACGAATTCTTCGAGCGGAACGCCATGTTGTAACCCCAAGGAAACAGCAATAGCGAAACAATTGGTCATGCTCCGGAACGCAGCTCCTTCTTTGTGCATGTCGACAAATATTTCACCCAAAGTACCATCGTCATATTCCCCGGTCCGCAGATAGATTTTATTATTACCAATGCGGGCTTTTTGTGTATAGCCAGCTCGGCGATCAGGCAATCGGCGTCGCCGGGCAATATATCGATGAACGATTTTTTCAGCGATTCGCATCGGTTCTGATTTAGGTTCACTCGGTCGAATCGATTGATCCGATTCCGGTTCCAATTCAGCGGAATCGCCCAGATCTTCCGCCCCAGCAATCGAATTCAAAGGTTGGCTCAGCTTCGAACCGTCACGATAGAGCGCGACCGCTTTAACCATCAACTCCCAAGAGAGTAGATAGGCTTTCTTGACATCTTCGATGGTTGCATGATGGGGCATATTGATCGTCTTAGAAATGGCACCAGAAATATAAGGTTGTGCAGCAGCCATCATGCGAATATGAGATTCCGCAGAGAGATAGCGTTGCCCCAATTTCCCGCAACGGTTCGCACAATCAAAGACAGGGTAATGTTCAATCTTGAGATGAGGCGCCCCTTCAATCGTCATGGTTCCACAAACATATTGGCTCGCTTCCTGAATTTGTGTTTTAGTAAAACCAAGATAACTAAGCAGATCAAAACTCGGCTCATCGACTGTCGATTTGGGAATCTGAAGCTGATTGAGCAATACCTCTTCGCCAATGGTCCACCGGTTGAAAACGAACGACAATTCGAAAGCACCAGGCAACGCTACTTCGATTTTTTGAATCGATTCATCGGGGAACCCCTTGCTACGCAATGACGCTGGGTTGATATAGGGGCACCCATTCAAAGAACCAGCTCCGCGGCAATATCGGACAATATCATCGATCTGGCGTTGGGTGTACCCCAAACGCGCCAAGGCCGGCGGGATCGAGGCATTGATAATCTTGAAATATCCCCCCCCTGCTAACTTCTTAAATTTCACTAAAGCAAAATCGGGCTCGATTCCGGTGGTATCACAATCTAAAATCAGTCCGATCGTGCCGGTGGGGGCAATGACCGTAACTTGAGCATTTCTGAATCCGAATTTTTCCCCCATTTCAAGCATTCGATCGGCATCTCGTTTCGCGGCATCCGTAATATATTTCGGGCAATGCAACGGATCGAGACCCACAGGCGGGATACCGAGAGCTTCGTATTCGCTATCAGGAACATTATAGACAGCCCGGCGATGATTGCGGATAACACGCAGCATCGATTCCCGATTCATCTGATAACATGGGAATGGGCCTACTTCGGAGGCGATTTCAGCGGAGGTTGCGTAAGAATTGCTGTGCATAATTGCTGTAATCGCTGCGCACCAGCTTCGCCCTTGCGGAGAATCGTAGGGAATCCCCTGAACCATCAACATAGCGCCTAGGTTCGCATAACCAAGTCCTAACGTTCGGTAATCGTAAGAACGCTGCGCTACCGCTTCGCTTGGAAATTGCGCCATCGCTACCGAAATCTCTAGAACCAGTGTCCAGAGTCGGCAGGCATGGCGGAATGCTTCAATCGAAAATTGCCCACTTGCCGAATCGTAAAATCGCAACAAATTTAGACTGGCAAGATTACAGGCCGTATCGTCCAGAAACATATATTCACTGCACGGATTACTAGCATTGATCCGACCATCGTTCGGGCATGTGTGCCATTCGTTAATGGTTGTATCAAACTGCACTCCTGGGTCCGCGCACGACCAAGCGGCATAAGAAATTTTATCCCATAACTCACTGGCAGGCATCGATTTAACCGAATTCGGAGATCGCCCACTCTTTTCTGCTTTCTCTTTTTCGGTTCGCCAATAAAGATGCCATTCGCGATTACCCGCTACCGCATGCATAAACTCATTCGGAATTCGAACGGAGTTATTACTATTTTGACCAGAAACGGTAGCATACGCTTTCGAATTCCAATCGGTATTATACTCTTCAAACTCGATCTCCGTAACCCCCTGTTTTACGAGCTGAATCACTCGCTCGATGTAATTATCGGGAACAAGTGATTGACGAGCCGATTGGATTGCTAAACGTAAATTTTTATTCGTTCGCGGATTGAATCGATCCTCCCATTGATGCGAAGATTGGGGATCTTTCGTTTTCAGAGCTTGCAAAACGGCCAAGAGATGCTTCTTAAGCAACTTTGACCCTTGAACTAGGGCAGCTACCTTTTGTTCTTCGGTTACTTTCCAATCGATAAATTCTTCGATATCAGGATGATCGAGGTCAAGAACAACCATTTTCGCTGCTCTTCGGGTAGTTCCTCCAGATTTGATCGCCCCAGCAGCACTATCGCCAATTTTGAGAAAACTCATTAATCCGGAAGATTTTCCACCACCCGATAACGGCTCTCCATCCCCACGAATGGCAGAAAAATTGGCTCCTGAACCTGAACCGTATTTGAAGATTCGCGCTTCGCGAACCCACAAATCCATAATACCGCCATCGTTTACGAGATCATCTTTGATGGATTGAATAAAACAGGCATGCGGAGCAGGCCGTTCGTAGGCATTCTTGGAACGCTCGAGCCGATTCGATTTGGGATCAACGTAATAGTGTCCTTGTGGAGGGCCTTCTATACCATATGCCCAGTATAAACCGGTATTAAACCATTGGGGAGAGTTTGGGGCACCGATTTGCGCAGCTAACATGTAACGCATTTCGTCATAAAATGATCGGGCATCACTTTCATTGGAGAAATATCCGCATTTCCACCCCCAATAGGTCCAACAACCTGCCAAACGATGGAAGACTTGACGGGAATCGGTTTCCCCTCGATTAAATTGGGCACCTTCACTCGCTTTTGATCGCCATAACCATTCTGGAACCCCCTCTTCCGCCACTTTTTCCAGCAGATTCGGTAAATTCGCTTTCCGAAAATATTTTTGGGACAGAATATCTACTGCCACCTGGGACCAAGTTTCCGGAACCATGATTTCCTTCATCTCGAAAACAACGGATCCATTCGGATTCACAATTCGAGAGGAACGGGGGACAAACATTAATGACGAAAAGGCATCCTGCCCTTCGCGAGTAAATAATCGTTGAATCTGCATTCAAGTTCCCAATTAAAATAGATAAAAGTTACAATTCCAATTATAGATAAAAGTTACAATGAAAGTTGCTCATACTTCATGTGATCACAACCCTTGAATAAATCTTGATATACAAAGTTATAATTAAGTTAGCAAGTACCTCCTAGAAAGATTTCTGTCTACTTGCAATCTTAACTATGGCTCAGAAATTCCTCGGATCGCTTGTACTTCACTCAGGAAATTTCAAAACTTCGAGATGTTAGCGCGATTCAGATCCGATCATTTGCAGAATCATCATTCGCGCAAAAATCACCCCAAAATTCTTTAGTTGTCATCACTGCTAGATAAATTATTATCGAATCACTTTATCAAAAAGAATTAATTAAAACTTTAATTGAAAATAAAAACGATAAGGGTAATTATATTTGAGCAGTATCCAAATTCAATCAAGGATCATGTTCAAATTAACATTCCGGTACTTTCACAGCTCTGACAAAAACAAAAAAGGCATTGTTGGCATTGGAATCCAAAATGAATTGGCTGTAGATTTCCTTCACATTGCGGACAGATTAACCGATTTGTCGTATCATCTGGATTCAGAGGATCATTCCGATTTATTGATTCTCGTTGCTCCCCTATCAAAATGAAATTATTCGATGTTTGAGAAGAAATCGATTTTTCTTGTGGTCTTTCTGCTGAAATTGTTGAATTTAGATAGTCTAAAGAGTCTTGATCCATTGGTATCGAATTTAAGTTTTTTGCTGAAGAATTCAAAGAGGTAGAATGATAACTACCATCATCATTTAATATATTTGCGCGTGGATTAACGAAAAGACAAGAATTGATGGCACCATGATTATTAGAACGAAGATTGGCATCCGCACAAATGTTTTGGTTAGGATCACTTAAACTTATCATTTTTATCTTCACAAAAACACTCCTTATCCGAAATATCTATACAATACTATACTATTTTCAACTCTCGAAAGAGAAATTGCAATGTCAGTAGAGAATTTTTTCTTTGAATTGTTTCACCGCTTCGGCATCGACCGTGTCCACGAACTCTTCTCCAGAATCTGAAAATGAAGTAAACCGCAATTGGGGTCGTTGGTCAAGGGAAGAATCGCGCCAAAAGCTTCGCAACGAGGCATGAATCTGATTACACCCGATCTGATCAATAATCATGCGGGCATTAGAAATCCGTATACCGCCTCCTGGTAGAAATTCGATCTTATCCCCATGTGATTTGATCCAGCTCGTAATATTTTTTATCCCTTCTTCTACTGTGAAACACTGTCCACTAGTTAAAATCCGATCAAAACCCAAATCGATTGCTTGCTGGATAACGATGAGAGGATCGGGAACCACATCAAAGGCCCGATGCAATACCGCTTGAGCGGGCCGAATCTGTTGAATCATTGTTTGGCAACGATCTACATCCAAACTCCCATCGGGGGATAGCACTCCAAATACGATCCCATCCGCGCCATGTTCAAGAGCTATTTGGCAATCTCGTTGCATTAGTAAAAATTCTCGATCTGAATAAGCAAAGCCACCGGGGCGAGGGCGGATCATGATCATGAGAGGAATTTTCGACGCTCCTCGAATCTGTTGGATCAACCCTAGGGAAGGGGTTAACCCACCTAGTCTCAGTGCACTGTTCAGTTCTAATCGATCTGCTCCCCCTTCGATAGCAGCAAAAGCGGCATCTGGATTATCAACACATATCTCTAGCAGGATCCTTTTATTCTGGTCATTCATTAAAACGTCTCCCGTTAAAATTGTAGCTCTTTACCCTTTTTAAAGGTTGATTCTAGAAAAATTGAATCGGCTCGGGTAGAAAATCACTTGATTCGATAAGATTTTCAGTATCGGTTCTAAGCAGAGATCAAATTTCAATATAATTATTTTTGCATAGATGCTCAAGCTAGGATAAAAGAGATTGAGAAGGTACAAAATCGATCGGCTTTTAGATCGCCCCCTTATTTGTCTAACTTTTGCTTAACTTTTACTCTGCTTTTGCCAAACTTTTGCCTAACTAGTATAAAATAATGTAGAAATAATATCTCAGAAAGACAAAGAGGAGAAGCCGAATGCCATTAGTCGCTAAGGGGTATAAAAGGATCATCGGGTTATTGATTTTCTGTTTCACGATCGGTTTACCTTTATTACCGCAGATTCATGCTCAAGAACAGAAGATCAGAGATCACAAATCTGAAAAGCAAGAGACGGAAAAAGCCAGTTTTAGGATTTTAACTTCTTTGCTTGGGAATTACATCACCGAACAGATCAAAAATAAAGATATCCCCTCCATTTCGATCGCCTTGGTTGATGACCAGCAAATTGTTTATGCCGAGGGATTTGGCTTTATGGATGCAGCTAAAAAACAACGGTCAACTTCTGAAACGATTTATCGAGTAGGATCGGTTTCTAAACTATTTACTGATATTGCAATTATGCAGTTAGTGGAACAAGGGAAATTGGATTTAGATGCGCCGATCCAGAAAGCATTACCCAATTTTAATCCAGTCAACCCGTTTGCGAAAACGATTACCTTGCGCCAACTAATGGCGCATCGATCGGGACTTGTACGAGAACCTCCCGTAGGGCATTATTTTGATCCAACCTTTCCGAAGTTGGAACAGACAGTGGCTAGCCTCAATAAAACTCGATTAGTTTACGAACCGGAAAGCCGGATCAAATATTCGAATGCCGCCATTGCAACTGTTGGTTATGCGGTGGAGAAGACGGTGAACCAACCGTTCGTTTCGTATTTGCAAACTCAATTACTGAATCCTCTGGGAATGAAATCAAGTAGTTTTGAATTAATGGAGACGCAAAAGAAGAACTTAGCCTATGCGCAGATGTGGACCTATCACGGTCGCTCATTTCCGGCACCTCTCTTCGAATTAGGAATGGCTCCTGCGGGAAGCTTATACTCCAATGTAGTCGATCTGGGAAAATTCCTCACCGTTCTCTTCGCGGATGGCAAGTTAAAAGAAGGGCAGTTGCTTAAACCAGAAACTCTAAGACAGATGATGACACCGCAATTTGTCCCAAAAGGAACAGCGCCAGAAAAACTACCTCCCAGCCAATTTGGCTTAGGCTTTATGATCAGCAAAATGGGGAAAGAAACACGAATCGGGCATGGTGGTGCCATTTATGGGTATGCGACGGAATTAGCTTTCCTTCCCGAGCACAAACTTGGAGTCGTGGTAATTGCAGCTAAGGATGTCGCCAACCCGATCGTTACTGATATTGCTGATCGTGCTTTGGAAGGATTATTAGCAATTAAAAAAGGGTTGACAATTGCCAAATTTCCCGAACCGACTTCCCCTTTGAGCTGGGAAGAGGCCGATCGGCTCAGCGGCATTTATGAAAATCGACAAAAAAATCAGATTGAACTGATCCCCGATGGTGAAAAACTATATGCGATTCCTGCTCGTGGGGGATTCCTGATGGAAGTGCGTAAAAACAACAAAAAGGAGTACATTACGGATAGTGTCTTAGGTACCGGTTTTCGTCTAGATCTGGATTTTAGCAAAAAAACCAACAAAGAAGAGAGCAAAGAAAATAGTATCGGCATGAGCTGGGTGAAAGTTCCTGGCTCGGGACAACCACCAAAACCGGTAGCAAAAGAATGGGCAGGATTAATAGGAGAATATGGATGGGATCACGATATTTTGTATATATTTGAAAAAGATGGGCAATTATGGTGCAATATTGAATGGTTTTTCATTTACCCTTTAAAGCAGGAAACCCAGGATATCTATTCATTTCCAGATTGGGGACTATATCAGGGGGAAAAAATGATCTTCACCCGAAACAGTGCCGGGAAAGCGACGGAAGTAGTTGCCGCTTCGGTGCGTTTTATGCGCCGATCTTTGAATCCTGATCGCGTCTCTCCAAAAGCAACAACGGAATCAGATTGGGATGATCACCAAACCTTTCATATTATACCGATAGCACCAATCGCCACGTTGAAAGAAAAAGCAATCACTGCCAAACCTCCGCAGGAAAAAGGGAAATTCCTCTCTTCGGAATTAGTCGAGCTTGCCAAATTGGATTCGACCATCCATTTCGATTTACGCTATGCAACCGATAACAACTTTTTACAAACCCCTCTTTATCCGAAACTGGCTCGAGCATATATGCAAAAACCGGCAGCCTTGGCCTTAGCACGAGTCCAAGAAAGCCTCAAAAAACAGGGGTTAGGGTTATTAATCCATGATGCCTATCGTCCCTGGTCGGTCACTAAATTATTCTGGGACGCTACCCCGGAAAAATATCATCATTTTGTTGCCGATCCAAAGCAAGGGTCGCGTCATAACCGAGGCTGTGCCGTGGATTTGACTCTCTATGATCTAAAAACCGGTAAGCCAATTCAGATGGTTGGCGGATACGATGAGTTTTCCGATCGATCGTATGCTTTTTATCTTGGAGGGACCTCTCGCCAGCGCTATTATCGCAATCTTTTGCGCCAAGAAATGGAGAAAGAAGATTTCCGAGTTTATGAAGCAGAATGGTGGCATTTCGATTACAAAAACTGGAAGAATTATCCAATTCTGAATCAATCGTTCGAAGAATTAGCAGATAAAAAATGAAATCTCTTTTAGAGAGTTTTATATCAAAAATGAGATAGATCATCACGTTTTTATAATACGGATAAAGATGGGAGAATCTGTTAGATCCATTTAAAATCAGGGGACTTACGTCCCCCGCTCGCCTTGTCACTGCGGCATCTTCGAGAACGAAACTGGGATTTAGTCATTTTACGATGATCGTTGACCGGCTTTGCACAAAAACCTATCGCATCTATTCCTTAAGATCTCCTTGTTCGTCTACTCCTCGTAACTAATTCTTTTGCAAGCAGCAGTACTTGAACTTTTTGCCGCTACCGCACGGACACGGATCATTCTTCCGGCCAATCTTCTTCTTCGGTGCGGACGAATGAGGTCCGCTCCCCTGTGGACGAAATTGCGACATGAGCTGCTTCGTGAGGAACGCAGGAGGAGTGTGAAGAGGGGAAATATCAGCGGGACGGATGTTGATTGCGATCATTTCTTTCGGTAACTCAGGCGAGATGTCCGGAGTGTCAGGCGGCATAGCATCTATTCGTACGTTGATACGCCCTGACTTAGGACCGTTTGGAAAGACGGCCCTCATACGATGTTTGCCAAACTGAACCTCCATCTGATCAATAGTCTTGCTGGGCTTATCCTGAGCGGATTGTTTGTACGAAGACCATTTCACAGGGCCGGTGGAACTAGCACAACTGATATGAACTATCAACTCAACAGGGTGCTGCTCGCCTTCAAACGCGAGCATGTAGTTGGTCATCGGTAACCGAAAAGATATTGTGGTCATCCCGCCGAACTGCTTGGCTTTAGTATCAAGCCACGCTAGGAACTCGGGTTCCTTCAACACCTGTTCTTGAAGCAGCCAGTTAGCCCATTGATGCGGCGATAAGCAGTCATTGACGTTGCATTTCTCCACGAAGCGACCATCGGCTAATGGATCTTTGCCATTCTTGCTCGCGACCGAAGGGATAAGCTCAACACTGTTGATGTACGGCCCTATTTTGAAAACTACCTGCTGCGCGAGTTTAGTCCAGTCTGACTGCTCTGCCTCTTCAAGTGTGAGGAGTTTAATGTTATTCAGTGCCGCTTTTTTTCTGGCTTTATGGGTGAAGCCGCTGCTGGAGACAACGACGACTTGATTGACCGGAATACCTCCCACCTGATACTTGCCGATATATTGCTCAATGGTCCCCACATCCAAAGGACATTTCTCGTTCTTGGCCTCGACGGCAATCTTCATGTTGTACTGGCCGAGCTCAGATTCGATAAGGACGTCGATCTCGCGTCCATTCTCCATAGCAGATTCGGTGATCTTCGCACCCATTGGGGCCAAGGCCGACTCGATCATGTGAACAAGCTGCTGAAACGGATTGGTTCGCTTTGGCATTTTCGTATTCTCCTATGCTGTAAATTCTTGTGACATAATAGAGCATTTCTGACACAGGTCTTCCGACGAAGCCCTTACTATATTCTGAGTTTGTTCACTCCGAAAGTTCAATTTGACGCTGCGGCATCTTAGACGAAAAGAAGCAGGGGACTCACGTCCCCTGCTCGCCTGGCCTCTGCGGCATTTTCGAGAACGAATCAGGGTTTAAATCATTATAACCGATTGTTGACCAGTCGATCGTGGGCATTTTCGAGAAAGAATCAGGGATTAAGTCGTTTAACGCTGTTCGTTGGCAAGGCGAGCGGGGGGTGTCAACCCCCTGATTCTGGGTTTATTCACTCC
>JAKBAI010000144.1 GCA_021809185.1 Planctomycetota bacterium | reverse complement strand
ATCTCGAACATTTAAAAAAGATCCATGAAAAAACCTTTGAGGTTAAATTTCCAGATAGTGATCGCTTGGTTTTACTCGCCAATGCTTGGGATAGTCAAAATGCCATGGCCGAATTAGGTCAAGTGATCAAGATTTTAGCGGAACGGTCGCCGGAGAATCTAGATTTGCAGCTCGCGTTGAGTTATGTGCAACAGCGGGATGAAGATTTTGGGGATGCGGAAAATAAATTTGAACAGTTGGTAGAAGCGCTCGATGAAGGGAAAATTCCCGCGCGCCGGCGCGAAGAGATTCTTGTCGGTGCTGGCCGAGCACACTATCGCAATGGCAATATCGATAATGCCGCTAAACGATTCAATGATTTACTATCTCTTTATCCGGACAGGATCAATTACCGTAACGAATTTGCTGGGGTGTTGCTGGGGGCTGGACGGATTTCTCAGGCGCGAGCTTTATATAAAGATGTCGAGCTGAAACCGGATGACGATGGTCAGATATTGATGATTTTGATCGAGTGCGGTGATGAACACTGGCAGATGGCCGAAAAACTGGCACGCATTCGTCTCAAAAGGCTTCCAGAAGATCGTATCACCCAGGGATTGCTAGCCGATATTTTAGCCGCCCAAGGGGATTATCCCCAGGCCAGACCGCTCTATGAACAGTTGCTCGAAGTGGGTGTGGACGACCTGCATATTATTATTCAATTAAGCAATGGCTTGCTCTGGAATAAGAGGTATGATGAGGCGCTTGGCCGCTTCCAGTCCCTTTTGGATCGATTTGGGGATGATCCCAAATTGCTTGAAAAGTATCCGGAACTGTTAAAGAGTTATCTCAATGCCTGTGCCGGGGCGACTCAATTGAAAGATGTCAATAGTAAAACCTTATTGAAGTTTCTAGAACCGCTGGAGAAGATGATCGAAGCCGATCCGATTTATCTATCCCGGTTGAGTTGGGTACTCCATTTGATGAATCGGGACGATTTGTCCCGAGAAGCGATCGAGCAAGCGGTTGCTTTGAACCCGAAGGAAGCGAATACCCGGCGGCAACTTGCCGGTATTCTTGCCGCGCTCGGGCGATCCGATGATGCTTTGAAAATGCTCGAAGGGATTGCCAACGATGCCGAAGCACGGGAATTATTGATCAGTGTTTATTTGAGTAAAAGTAAATTTGCAGAAGCGGAAAAAGAATGCCGGCAACTTCTGAAATTGGATAAAGACAATATCACTTATCAAGTGATGCTCGCCGATATTTTAAGCTGGAAAAAAGACTATGCCGATGCTTTGCTCATCTATCAAAAATTAGCACAGAAAGATCCAGCCAATCTACAATATTTGCTCCGGCAAGCCGAAATCACCTCCTGGTCAGGGGACACGGCCAAAGCGTTGAGCCAGTTTGAGAGCCTGCTGAAAATCTCCTTTAATCAGAAGAGCATCTGGCCCGGTTTTATCGATGCCATTGGTACAGCCAAAGAAATAACGCAGTTTCAAAAGCAGCTGATCCAAGATATTCTCGATCGCGTTTTGCAGGTGGTACAACAGGAGAAACAGCAGCTCGTTTCCCAAGGGGTTGTCTCCTCCTCGGTTGCAGGGGAACAGCTAATCCCCAAAAAAACGATTCTCCCCAAAGCGAACAATCCGTTGGTGGAGAATCCGATTCTCCGACCGATCTTTTTGACGCGGTTGGCCTGGGTGAGTGAACATTATCTCGAAGCGCGGATCCCTGCACTGCAGTTGATCGATCATGTTCTCCTTATCCCTCCGACGAAAATCGATGAGCGTAAAGAGCTTGCGGGGGTCTTGAGTTCCTTTGGGAAAAACCGCGAAGCGTTGCAGATGTATCAGCAGTTGCCATTGCAAATCAACGACTATCTCGTGTTATCGCGTATTCATGCCGGGTTAGGATCATTTGCTGAGGCAATTAAAGATTGCCGGATCTATTTACGCAGTGATCCGCGCCGCCCAGAAACTCAATACTGGTTGGCTAATCTCCTTGGCTGGAACGGCGATTATGGGGAAGCCATTACGCTGAATGATCAATTGCGGCAACTCGATCGCAAAAATTGGGATTATCTATTTCAGCGGATCGATCTCCTCTTCTGGAATAGCGATTTCCGATCATCGCTCATCACTCTGGAATCGATCGACGAATCTCAGCTCCCCCAGTCGAAACGCTGGTTGTGGCAACAGCGTTATCTGCGCGCTCTGGGCCAGGAAATTTCTATCAGTCCTGGTCAGCGAAAACGGGTAGCTTCTATTATCGATCAATTGATTCACCAAGAGGAGGTCGATCAGAATACGCTTCTGGACGCTACCTGGATCGCCTATCATCATTTGAAAGATAGCGGTCTGGCAGAAACGTTGCGTATCCGATTCCGGGTCAATCCGCCTAAAGACAATGCGATTAAATTGCATCTCGCTTCGGTTTCTCTCGAAATGGGAGAGAATCAAGAAGCGGAGAAAACGATCAAAGAACTTTTGCCTCAAACCGATTTACCCTTTCCGATCCGGTCTTCTCTGGCGGGATTATTAATGCGAATGCAACAGTGGAAAGAGGCTCAACTGATTCTCGATGAATTACAGAAAAAACATCCTAATGATACCAAACTGAAACGCCAGCTGATCGAAAACTATCTGGGGGCAGGGAATTACCAAGCTGCGTTGCCCCTCTTAGAAGAACAATTGCGCAAGGATCGCCAGCAGCCCAAATTGTGGCAAATGCTGATCGATGCCTCGGCAGGGGCTAAAAGTCTCAGCTTGTCGCAAATTGAATTGGTGGTGCAAGCGAGCGATCGTGAATTCCCTGCGGAATGGAGTACCGAATTGCGTGTTTCGTTTGCGGCTCGATTGGCTTGGTCTCTTTTCCGAGAAGCGAAAGAAAAGGGGATGGCGAACCTGAAACGCCCCGCGCAACGGATTCTAGATCGAATTCGAACGCTGCAACCGATCGATGAACAGGTTGTGGACGAATGGATAGGTGTCTTGATCGCTTTGGAAAGAAATGAGGATGCGCTGCCACTCATTCGTGCTAGTTTGGAAAAGCATCCGGAGCGTACCACTCTTCGCTTGCAGATGGTTGATGTTCTCATGTCGACCCAAAAGCCGATCGAAGCTTTTGCGGTATTGGCACCTATTCTAGATCAGGATTGGAATCAACCTAATCTATGGCAGAAATGGATCGATTTATCCGGCCAGCTTCCCGTGGGTAAAATGACGGTGAAACAGCTCGATACTCTTGAAAAAATTGCCTTTGATCATCTGCCTCCCAGTATTGATCAGCCAGGGCTTTTTTATTCACGCTTAGCTTGGATCTTGTTGCGCGAAGGGCGCCAAGTCCAGGGGAAAAAAGTACTCGATCTCGCTCTAGCCAAGAAAGATAATTCTTTAGCAACGAACCGTGAATTGGCAGGGGTATTGAATGCTGCGCAACGATTTGACGACGCCTTGAAATTGTTCCCTAAGCCTCCTGAAAATGCCCTTGATACAAATTTGCAGTTAAACTATATCAATGCTCTTTCGGGGAACGGAAAGATCAAAGAAAGTTTGCAGTATGTAGAACTACTCATGAAACGATCGGCGAACAACGAAGTGTATTGGCCGATGATTATCAATCTTTCCGCGCAGTTACCCAAAAAAGGATTACTTAGTCCAGGTATATATAAAATTTTGAAACAGTGTGTCACGAATTTGCCTTCGGAAGCCAAACCGAAGAAAGTTTATATGGCTCGCTTAGCTTGGATTATGAATCGGGAAGGGCAGATGGAGATTGCTAATTCGATCATCGATCGGGCTTTGGCAATAAAAACGGATTCGACGGAAGATATGTTTGAATTCATGAGCATTCTCGTGGCCCTAGGTCGATCGAAAGAGGCCATACCGTTTTTAGAAATCGAAGCGAAGCAACACCCAGATGATAACGCCATCAAGCTGTCACTGGTCGATGCCTTTTTAGCGGCTCGGCAAGGGGATAAAGCTTTACCCTATCTTACCGGTATCTTACAGGCCAACTGGCAGCAACCCAAGTTATGGCACCGCTATCTGGTTGCTTTAGGGGCAGAATCGAAGATAGAGCCTGGAGAAATTCAGAAGAAATTGCTGAATCAAATTGCAACGGAAATGCTCACAAGTATGGAGAAAGATCAGCCTAGTTTGGATGATCAGATTTCGTTGGCCTGGGCCTTGTTCCGGGTTAAAGATTTAGGGCGAATGGCTCCGATTATTCGTAAGCTTTCTGGGGTTGAAAATCTAGATAATAGTCAACGGCGGCAGGTCGTCTCCTTATTGATCGCTACAGAACAGTATACCAAAGCCAAACCGTATTTGCAGGCGATCTGGAAAAGTAATCCGCAAGATCAAGAATCCCTTGCAGAGTTGGCTTTGCTCTCGCTTTGGAGCCACGAACCGCAAGCCTGTTTGGATTATCTACTTGAATTGAAACCGTTCCCGCCACAAAACGAAAAACTGATCGCTGCCTGGATCGATGCCGTGAATGAAATTACGAATTCAATGATGGGCGGGAAAATTGCACAAACTCATTTAGATGGGTTGCTGGAACTCGCTCGTCGTCCGTTTGCTGGAACATTTCCAGAGCGGGAAAAATATGGTGCTCGATTAGCTTGGGTTTTATCTCGGCAAGGCTACATTGCTGAGGCAAATATCGTGCTGGATCAGCTGGTAAAAAGTAAACAAACGTTCGATAAAAAAGAGGGACAAGAGGTAGTGAATGTCTTGCAATCCCTGGGTCGGCCCCGTGAAGCCATTCAGATTATGACCCCCTGGCAACTTTCGTTGGAGGACCAGATTCAGCTAGTCACTTTGCAGATTTCCGCACGAAAGTTTGAAGAGGCAGAGGCTCGTTGCCGCTATTTGTTAAATTCCATGCCTAATGAAACAAGAATTGCCCGGCTTCTCGGCGATGTGCTGCTCTGGTCACAAAAATACGATGAGGCTCTCAAGATCTATGAGCCGATCGTACAAGGACAAAAGTTGGAAGGGGAAATATTTGAACATTTTGTCGCTGCTCTTGCTCATGCCTCTAAACCAAGTGATAGTCAGTTAATGATGATCCAGAATTATCTGAAGACAATTGATAATCGTTCAGATTTGACCCCTCTGTTATTGGCCGACTTAGCGACCATTCAATATTTATGGGTAGAAACCAAACAAAAAATCCCCCAGGCTCTAGCAGGGACGATGGTACAGATGAGTGGGATGGGGGGAATTATGCCCTATGCCAATCTTACTTCATTAAATTATTGGCTAGCGGAGATTACATCGATGCAAACCCAAAATTTGATGTCGCGCGCCATTCAGATTCGTAGTCAAGATGGGTTGATATTGTCGCAGCTCGCCTGGGCGGCTCATCGTCTCCGTTTGGTTGTCGATGATGAGCTTCTCGTCAAAGAGGCGATCCAATATTGCGCCAATAATCCTGGGGAACGTCTAGCCGTGGGGGAGATGCTCATTGCTACCCAGCGCTCGACCCAGGCGACGCGCTATTTCGAAAAACTGGTTGCCGATTATCCGCAGGATTCGACCTTACCAAAACGATTAGCTCAAGTAACGGTCTGGGCCAATGAATATACTTTGGGATTAGAGCGTTTGGAAAAATTGTTAAAACAGGATTTCGATCAGCTTTTGCTCTGGCCGGTTTTTGCGTCAGCAGCGGCAAGTGCCGATCGTTTGACCGATTCTCAATTGTTATTGTTAGAAAGATTGGCCCAACTACCCCCTCCTGAGAATCTACCCCGTCTGGAACAAATCCGTTATGGTTCCCGGTTGAGCTGGGCTTTGTTCCGCGAATACAACTCTCGTACTGGCTCGGAAAGCGAAACGCCGCTAATAACGCGCTGGGTCAATTTTTCTCTAGATCTCAAGCCGCAAACGTTGCCTGAGTGCTTCGAGTTTGCGGGGGTGCTTGCAGGATTGTACCGCTGGCAGCAGGCCCGTGATCTCTTCTGGCTTTGTGAAAAACAAGATCCTACTCTTTTAGCAGTCCAGTTGCAACTGGCACGCATTGCTATTTGGTTGAAAGATCCTGAAGATGCTTTAAGACGACTAGATCGTCTCTATGAACAGGACTATCTCGACGCGCAGACCCCGCGTGTAGTGGTAGAGGTATTATTGAAAACGAATCGCATTCGCGAAGTCGACCTGGAAAAAATCGATCTCATCGAACGATTCTGGTTTAATAGCCGTGATGGAAAAAGACTTGGTCTCGAGAATAATGCCAACAAGATTGCTGATGCTTCTCCAGAAGAATCGATCTGGCAGGCTCGATTTGCACAATTAATGTTTTTGGCAGGTCGAACTTTTCCGGATACCGATTACACTCGAAAAGGGAATGACTTGGTGCGGACGTTGCTTGCTAAAAATAGCAAAAATATCGAATTGCGTAAAGCTTTGGCTATGACCCTCGCTACCATTGGCCGGGTCAGCGAAGCCAATGCCTTAGTGGACGGGATTCAGTTTTCTGGCAAAGATCGATCGTTTGTAATCGATCTGCTCGTAGCTTCCCGAAAATGGGATCAGGTTATTCCTCAATTGAGACAATCTTTGAAAATGGCCCCTCGCGATACGGCCTTAGTTCGGCGTATGGCCGAGGTTCTTTCTTGGAACCAGCAATATCAAGAAGCGATCTCCTATTATCAAAAATTAGAAACTCTCGAAGGGGCACCGAAAGATGTTCCGTTGCGAATTGCCGAGATAAATTTATGGAGTGGTAATTATGCCCAATCGGCGCGCAACTATGCGGAATTGCTGAAAACCGACCCGAATAACGATACCCTTTTGATGGGCTTTATGAATGCCGTTTCCGCAGCGAAAGATTTTGATCCGATCGGTTATGAAATATATCTTAAACCGCTCTATGAGCGCTGGGTGCAAAATCCCCCGAAAGATCCAGGCGATTTAATCCGGTTAGCCTGGATTTATCAAAGACTGAAAGACCACCGATCGAGTATCAATCTAATCACCAAAGCGGTTGAACTCGCCCCGCAATCGCGGCAGTATCGTCTCAAATTGGCCAATGAGTTATCGGATATGGGTCGTGTTGCTGAAGCCGATTATCACTATCGAGTCCTTCTCCAACAATCAACCAACTCGCGCCCTTGATTTTTTATCGATTGTTTGTTTATTCAGCTTCTTTCTTTCTTTCTTTCTTTTTAGATGAGATCGAGAAAGAGGCTGAATTGTTATATCTTAAATAAGAATACTTGTTTAATAAAATCTGATATTGCTTATTTGTTGGCCGGGAAATATCTATTTTGCAGAACGGTGTCGACTTTAGTGAGTTTACTGCCGATGATGGTCAATAGACAGGAAACGATCAATCCCCAAACGACCGGATCGAAGCCGAAGAGATTCAAAGGAGCAAAGGGGTCGCGGCGAGAATCGTGCCAGTTGGGGATCCAGCCGAATAGGTGATGTAACCAGTGCTGTTCCTGATGGTGAACTCGATATTCGACCCAGCCAAAAACATAGAGACTGACGAGGGTGGCGAATCCTCCGATCATGCCAAGCAGAATTCCCTGTTTCGTACTGTACCGCCAATAAATCGCGAAAAACATAGGCCATAAAAAAGCGGCTCCCTGACCAGATCCTGTAAAAACAATAATATATTGCAAAAAGTTAGGCGGGTTGAGGGCAATGACGATCGTAATCAGCCCGGTAATGAAGGTTATCGAGTAACTGGCGATTTTTAAGCGTTTCTGCGAAGCTTTAGGGTTGATACTACGCTGATATATATCACGGATGAGACAGGAAGAGATTAACAGCAAAAAGGCTGCAACGGAAGACATCATGGCCGCAAAAGGGGATGCGATGAGCAATCCAGCTATAAACGGAGTGGGAGCAACTTTGCGGGCCATGGCGGGCATAATACTATCGGGCTGACCATCGGTACCAACATCCTTGAGATATTCGGTGGGGAAGATCGCCCGTGCACAGATAAAGATGATTAGCAGCGAAAAATAGATGAAGACGTAATAGATCGAAACAAGAACCATCGCTTTGCGTAATCCAGTAGAATCTTTGAAGGCGATCATCCGCACCATGGCCCCCGCCTGACCGGGCGAAGTCAAAGTCCAGAGCCAGAAGAAAGATATCGCCATTCCCAGAGATAAAAACTGCCCCGGACCAGGTCCATAAATCAGTTGAATATCTTGCTGAGCCAGCGATTCCGTTGCTGCACTTAGACCACTCGAACCGGTCTCTGCATTCATGGGGACTGCGCGCACCGCGCAGATTGCTAGTAAGATTACTCCTATTAGTTTGATCATCCCTTCAAAAACATCGGTCCAGGTCACTGCCCAGAAACCGCCATAGGTGGTGTACCCAATAACAGTTAACGCAAAGAGAATCAAGCCAAGAAAATAACCCCATTCGACTTTCCTATTCAGAAAAGGAATGCTGAGCTGCGCTGATGGAAATCGGATGTTTTTGCAGATCGTCTCGGTGACTCCTTGCTTCTCTTCCTGAAAGTAACAGCGAACCAATCGTTGTTCGTTATCGATCTCCTTGTTTAAATATTTCGCATTTTTGCCAGGAAAAGGGACTCGTACGACTTTATTTTCTCCTTGGCTATTGAACTGGAGCAGTAAAAAATGATCCGGGGTTATTTCTGCACCTAACAATTCTGCGTTTGGGGGATTGAGTCGCAAAGCTTCCTGAAAAACCAGGGCACCTGCTTTGAATTGTGCGACCAGATTGAACATCATGAAAAAGAGAATGAATAGTGTACTGACCCAGCCTAACAGTGGGCTTTGAAAGCGATCACGAAATACATCAGGGATCGTAATTGCCCCAGAAATCCGTGCCATTTGATTTAGTCTTTTTCCGAGTAGGATCATGGTGGTAATAGGAACAATCATATATCCTGCGACCCAGAACATCATGATCCAGCCATTGCTATAAATGAGAGAAGGGAACCCCATGAAAGTGCCACCACTCACCGCTGTTCCTGCAACGGATAATGCCAATACCCATGCCCCCAAACCTCTCCCTCCGACAAAATAGTCTTTGACAAAATTCGATTTGTTTAAAAATCGGTGCGAGATGACTCCAAAAGCGATTACACCCAGCAGATACAGTGCAAAAGCAATCAATACGGGAATACTTTCATTTGGTATATCAAGGATCATTCTTTCGGCTCGCTTTGTCTATTCAGAATTTTTATTAGCCTTCGTAGCCATATTGTCACAATTTTAACTACTCATTACGAAGATTCCCATTCAAATATGGTTTTCTAAAAGTTTTTTGAAGGTTAATCTAAATGAGAAATTTAGATTTCCCGTATATGGGATCAATAAACCATTTTAGGTCGAAATCTCTTCTTCAGGATCTTTGCCAAGATCGTCATCTTTCATGATGTACAGACCGTACACTACACTAATTCCGACACAGAGGAACCATGGAATCATAACACCGTAAACCAACCAAGTTGGGAATCCCCAAAGCATAGGGATCGAATCAGAGGATTTCTTTAGATTTTCCTTCGAATCCAGAAATGGGAACTCGCTATGAGTTAAATAACCTTGGAAATAACAATAACAGATTGTCCAGGTCATCGTTATAAACCATAAAAGCATAACAAATCGAGCTTCGCGCAGAGAGTTTTGATAGGTACGGTAAAACGAATCACTCATAGTTAACGATTCCAAATTTCAATTTCAGGTAGGTACCTATGACATAGAAATTTTCAGTTAGATGGGCCAGACAATTTTTAAAAAATCAATAAAATCAATGATTCCTGCTAAAAAATTAAATCGGATCGTGACGATCATTCGTCCCATTCTTTGTTAGAATAGAAATGAATTTCTAGTCCAAAGAAAGTTAAAGCAAAGAAAGTTAAAGCAAAGAAAGACAAAGCAAAGAAAGTTTTGTTAGTGATTTAAAAGAGATAAGAATGATGCTTCACGGATTTAAATAAAGACAATCGTTTGGTGTTTCCTTCATATGATCAAGCAAAGAGTTATCGTGAACGATGCTTGAAACGTAGTTACATCTTTTGATTCGAAAAGCTCTTTTGTTTATTTAAGACAGGATAATAATCAGGTAAAATAAATTTATGGATTAAGTTTCTAAAATACCTTGAAAAACATATTACCATCGAAATGGTTGAGTACTTTTGAGTAACGAGAAGAGATCTAGACTCAAATAGGGAACGAAAAGGAACCACAAAAGAGTTAGAAATAGTTGCGATTTACTTGTTATTCTCCAAAGTGATGTCCTAGAAGAAGTTCTAGAAGATGTCCGAAGAGATTAACTTGAAATCTGCCTTTAGAGAATAATTAATCAGAATAATTAATCAGAATAATTAATCAAGATAATTAACCAGACTGATTGCCCGATTCAAGGAGTTCTAATTATGCGACACCCCTCGCGCTTTGGCTATGCAGTTCGATGTTCATTTGGCTTAGTCTGGTTCGTTATCTTACTGCTATTCTTGCCGGTATTTTCCGTCCCCCTTTATGCTTTTATTACTACATTATGGCCGTTACGTAGTGCGATCGAGCAAGAGAAAGTCATTGTCCTTGCTTCGATTTCCAAAATATTACCCGAAAAACCAGGAATGATTTTGCAGATAGACGAACTTCTTAAAGGGAAACTTCCCTTCAAAACATTGACCATCAATCTAACGGGAGATACAGAAGGGGTCAAAAATCGGCATAAGGAAGCCCTTTTGGAGAGAATAGAGCCTCAGCAAAAAGTAATTCTTTTTATTTCCGGAACAGCTAAACGCTACCGCAGCGTAGCCTTTACTCAGGGAACCTGGTTTTCATTGCAGGGGGAGATAGAAAAGGTTGCAGAAGACAATAATAAAGAAGGGAAAGATAAAGAAAAGAAAGAGAATATAACGGTGCGTTGGCGGTTTCTGCATGCGGAACCTTATCTGCGCAAGAGCTATCATGGCGATAATGAAACTCTTACTCAGCTGATTCGAGATGTAGTTTCGAATAAGAAAGTCACCATTCCAGAACCGGATGCCTCGATCCCGCCCGGTTTTGGACCGACTCTCAAAGAAAAGAAGGCGAAAGCCAAAAATAAGATGAGTAAAGCGGTTTCCGGACCAGAGCAGATATTGTGTAAAAATAATCAGTCTATTCGATTTTCAACCTCTCTTTTTGGCCTTATCCAGTTACCATTTATTGGTCTGATCGCCGCGCTTGCCGCGCTGTTCCCTACAGTTTTTGGAGGGTTGGCTCTGCTCATGCGCCGTTGGATGATTTTACTCTCTTTCATGGGAATCTGGAGTATTTATGTCTCGCTGTATTTTTACTGGCCTCATCTATTAATATGGAAATCGATGCAAAGCCGAACCGGTTTCTTCGCTATTTCTGCTGGAGCTACGCTGATAGCTTTATGCCTCTCTATAAATCGTTACCGGCGAGCTATTTCCAATCAAGTCTTAATCGATATGTTGCCTAGGCGGCTAGATGGGATCGTTTTCTTATTATTAGTCTTGGTTGTTATGATTTTTATTGGGGTTATGTTAACTGGAGGAAAATCATTTTCAAAAGAACCCAATTTGCAGATTACCATTGTGGCTTTTTCAATTTTGATGGGAACCATCTCGATATTTGTTATTTTTTGGCGTCAGAAGAAGAATTCAGCTCATCTCCTTTCATCCACTTCTCTCGTTTCTTTAAGAGCAGTCGATCCTTCTTTAAATGCAAAGCAACCTAGTTCAACTAGCTTTTATTTACCTGCTTTGCTCAACCCAGAAGGGACGATGTTACTGAGTTTGCTTTTGTGTTTTATCTGGTGTTTTGGGCAAGGAGAAACGAGTAATCTCTGGCAAAATGCAGAAAATTCCAAGAACCGATTCCAGCAATACGCTGAGGAAGGAGCGAGTTCCCCAGAAAATAGTAACGGGGAAAATTACTTTGAATTAGCGGGAGTCCCTAAGCTAAATCCAAAACCAAAATGGGTTTTTAAGCCGAAGAATGGTCAGCTCGCATCTTCGATTGTGCGGACACCGGATGCAATCATTGCTGCGGTTTATCATATGGAAGGATTTACAGGCCATTTTGGTACAATTTATGCCCTCGATCCAGAAACGGGGAAGGAAAAGTGGAAATTTGATGCCGATGAAGATCTCAAACCGCTTTTCTGTACCCCTCGCTACGATAACGGCTTTCTGTATTTTGGGGAGGGGTTCCACAAAGATGCGGAATGTCGTATCTACTGTATCCGTGCCGATAATGGCAAACAGGAATGGTCTTTTGCAACTTCGAGTCATACCGAATCTCGCCCAGTGGTAGCCAAGGGAAAAGTGGTTTTTGGCGCGGGGAATGACGGTATCTATTGCCTCAATGCCACAACCGGTAAGCTGATCTGGCACAACGAAGGACTACATATCGATGCAGAACCGGTTATCCAAGATGGTCGAGTCTTTGTGGGGAGCGGGATTAGCATGAAATATCAAATAAATAAACTATTGTGCCTAGATCTGGAAAATGGAAAAGAGGTTTGGCAAGAAAAAATTGCCTATTCGGCTTTCGCAAACCCTTTGATCGATGACCAGACCGTCTATTTCGGTACAGGGAATGGGAATTATTCGGTCGATCGCGAACCGATTGCGGGGGAGTTATTAGCAAGGAACAAAAATACAGGTAAAAATCTTTGGGATTGTCAACTACCCAATTCCATCCTTGCTACTCCGATTGCAGATCGTTTTATGATCTATGTTGGCTGCCGCGATGGGAATCTTTATGCGATCGATAAACATCATGGCAAAATTGTCTGGAAGCAGAATTTTGGTTCGCCTATTCTTTCCTCACCCATTTTGATCAAAAATCCCGATTCGAAGATCGGTGCCATTCTTTATGTTGGTTGCGAAGATGGTTTCTTTGTTGCTATGAATCCATTAACTACCAAAATATTTTGGTCGATCCAGTTTCAACCATTAACCGAATTGCCTTATATCTCTCTTATTTCAACCCCCCTTATCGAAAATGTCTTGGATCCTCCGGTTGAACAAAATCGACAAGAAGATCAGAATAAAAAGCTAAAAAAACGCAATATCTATATCGCGGTTTCCGCAGGTAGGCTTAGTAAACAGCAGGTGAATACCCCGTTTCTTTTCTGTTTTGAAGAAGAAACCCGTTAAGATTACGAATTTTTTGTCCTGGAAATCCGGGACACTTTTTTGGTGAATCAAATGATTCTTCTTAGGGGTCGAACTCAATGGGATAATGAGTCGAGCATCGGTTAAAAGCAATCTTTTTAGTTATCTTAGTAACAAATGTCGATCATAGTGAAAATAATCATCATTTGGGAAAGTGATAGCAATTTGGTGATAGCAAATGGTCTCTCGAGCGAGAGTCGTTAATGCTGTTGTTGGATTGAAACATCGGAACTATTCTGGAATTGTATCAACGAATGAATACCCAACCCCATATTCTCTTTTTTTCAGAAATTCAGGAGCAACACCTCGGTTTAGTAGGAGGTAAAGGTTTATCTTTGGCTCAACTAACACAAAATCGGTTGCCAGTCCCCCCCGGATTTTGCGTTACAACACCTACATACCATCAATTTGTAAAAGAAAACCTGAGCGAATCGGTTCGAGAAGAGATTCTCCACGCCTATGAAAAGATAGGAGGAGGCTTAGTTGCTGTTCGATCCTCAGCAACATCCGAAGATGGGGCTAGTTATAGTTTTGCTGGTCAACAAGAAACATTCTTAGGCATCGAGGGGGGGGATGCCTTGATCGAGGCAATCCAAAAATGTTGGTATTCCTTGAATAGCGATCGTGCCCGATCTTATCATGAACCTGCATCTTGAAACCGGCGAGCCGATCACGACCGAGACGCTTCGCTACGGGCAGAAGATCGCCACCATCGGCCTGCCGGCGCATGAACTCATGACGACGCCGCGCGCGCTGGAAGTCGTCGGCCCCAAGGCCTTCGGCTATCCCGACATCGCCTTCGTTCCGCTGTCGCGCCAACGA
>JAKBAI010000143.1:10543-13955 GCA_021809185.1 Planctomycetota bacterium | reverse complement strand
GTGATTTGAAGGGCAAACAGATTGAAGCCGTTTTGGTGGAGTATGAAGTCATCCAAGCATATTTACAAACTTATCATGTAGAAAATTGCATAAAACTTTAATTCGAGTTCTGGGGATGGAAAGTTCTATTGGCCTGATCAATATCTCCCCTTAAAATTAAAAGTGCATAAGCTAGAAACCTGTGCCCAATCGGAAACACAGGTTTCTAGCCTGATCTAACCATGATTTCAAAACTCAAATGCTAGTTGCCCGTACTAGCAGCATTGTTGCCAAAGAGTCCATCGTGCAGTTACTATTATTGATCAAGCAATAATTTCGTGGGTAACTTTGGCTGTTTTATCCACAATACGGATAGGTCTGCCAATGGGAGTTTGAATTTCTTTAGTGATATCTATTCCTAAAATCGTGCAAACAGTTGCCATGAAGTCCATTGCCGACATTTTGCCTTCTACAACAGAGGCCCCTTCACTATCTGTTTTTCCATAAACCATCCCATGTTTGACACCAGCACCCATCATGAGCATCGACCATGCACGTGGGTAATGATCGCGACCAGGTTTGGCGCCACGATTATTGATATTTGGAGTGCGGCCAAATTCCCCCATGCACACCACCAGAGTATTAGATAACAAACCACGATTTTTCAGGTCGAGTATAAGAGCCGACATGCCCTGATCAAGCGTTGCCGACAAAGTTTTAACTCTGGCGAAATTATCGTTGTGGGTGTCCCAGCCACCCAGAGAAACTTCCACAAAAGGAATGCTTGCTTCGATCAATCGGCGAGCCATTAAACAACCTTGCCCAAAAGCCGATTTGCCATATTGGCTTTGCGTTTCTTGGGGTTCTAGACTTATATCGAATGCTTTGGATTGTTTCGATTCCATTAATTTTACGGCGCGGTGATAAGTCGTTTTGTGGGCTTGGATGATATCCGATTGATATTTGCCGTAGAAAGCTTTTTCCATATCCTCGAGCAATTGTACCCGCTGATCAAACTGATTTTGCTGAACACTCGATTTTAAATCTTCAACGCCCCGAGCAGGAACCGCTACCTGCAAAGGTTGATGTTTTGGTCCCAGAAACCCCGATCCGTACGAGCGTGGGCCGATAGCAACATAATTTGGAGCTGCGAAATCTTTTTTGCCTAGTTCTGAAGAAACCAAGGATCCCAAACTAGGATATACAACTCCCCCTTGACCTTCACGGTAACCGGTGTGCAGATTGAAACTGGCACGGGGATGCGCTCCTTCTAAAGTACTCATCCCGCGAAGAAGAACCCCCAAATTCATTAGCTTAGCTATTTTAGGAAGATGTTCGGAAATCTGAATCCCTGGTGCTGATGTTGCGATCGGTTTGAAATCTCCAGCCCCTTTACTTTGCGGTTTCAAATCAAACATATCTTTGTGGCTGGGACCGCCGCTCAACCAGATGAGAATACATGCTTTTGCTTTTTTGTGTTGAGAGCTGCTCAACACCGGTGCTGCGGAAACTCTGCTAGCTAGTGTATCCAGCCAACTGGTGTATCCAAAAGATAGCCCGCCTGCCGCAGCTAACTGTAACATTTCACGCCGGGTTGATTTATATTGAGTTATTGGTTGCATTTTTATTTCCTTTCTTGATTTTATCTGTCTATAATCGGTTACTAATCGTAAAAACCATCGTAAGCGCCGTAGTAAGAGCGTACTATCGGCGTTGTTTATGAACGTTTCACTTTTATGCAAATTAGGCTTGAATTAAACTTCTGATTTTGGAGCAATTCAATCGCTTTTAATCCTTGATAACTATCGATTGAGGGCAAATTCACTACTATTGACTAGAACCCACCATATATCGGTTAAGGCGTTGAAGCGATTGTTTAATAATAAATACCGGGTCATCTGCCGATTTTCGCTAACCGTCGGTTTGCGTGCCAAGACACGCAAATACAGTTTTTCGATTATGGCATCGGGATCGTTGGTACGAGTCAAGGATTGTATCAGGTCTGGGGCTAGATTGTTATTGCGGGCGTTCATGAGTCGAAGCACCTGTGGTATACCCACATCGTAATCGGTTGCTTTCGAAGTTTCTGGAATATCGAAGAAAACCACAAAGCGGTCACGAGGGGTACGCGCAAGCCCTGGCTGCATTTTATTTTTAGGGGCAATTCCTTTTTGGGTCAGGGGATTGACTCGGCGTATCATGGCAAGGGAATCAAATATCGCTTCAGGTGAAAGAGAGCGAATTGCCATATGACTGTATAAAACTTTATCTTGCTTATTGCTAGGTAGGGGCACGGAAGACCGTTGATAGGCATCGCTATTGCATATGCCACGGATCAATCGTTTAACATCGAAACCACTGTCGATAAATTCTTTCGTAAGCCCTGCTAGTAGTTCGGGATGGGATGGAGCATTGGCTTCATCGACATCATCAACCGGATTGATCAAACCTCGACCATAGAATTGCGACCAGATTCTATTGACCATCGCTTTCGCAAACCAAGGGTTTTTGGGGGAAGTTACCCATTGTGCCAATGGTTCCCGATACGATTCTCCTGTACTCAAACTAACCTTGGTCCCATCTAAAAATCGGGGATCTACCGATTTTGCAGAATCAGGTAAAGCATTCTTCTTTCGATTCGGTTGCACTATTTCATAGATACCTGGACTTTTTCCCTTCCCTTTTTGTTTGGGGAGTGCAATAATCGCATTTACTTTATAGAAAAATTGAGCGAGACCCCAATAATCAGTCTGTTTCCAAGCTGTGAATGGATGGTTATGACATTGCGCACACTGAAGTTGTAGCCCAAGGAATAATTTGGTTACCGAATCGGTCATTTTATCGACGCCCCGATTCGCCATTAAATAGGTTGCTTCCTGGTGATCATCTAATGGTCCAGTTACCGATAATAGATCATAAACCATCGTGTTCCACGGGGTGTTTTCATTAAAATTCTTTTTTAACCAATTGACGAGTAGTTCTGGATCGACAAATCGATTATCCGATTCTCGCGAAAACATCAATCGCGTCCACACATCGGCGAGATGTCGGCCATAGCGCTCGGATTGGAGCAATTCGTCGATCAATTTCGCTCGTTTATTTTTATCGGTGCTTGCCAGAAATCGTTTTGCAGATTCTTCATTTGGGACAACACCGGCAATGTCGAGAAAAACTCTTCGTAGAAATTCTTCATCCGTACATTTAGGAGAGGGTGGGGTTGTTGCCCGTTGTAATTGATAACTAATTTCGCGATTGATCAACGAGGTAATCGGTTGTGCATCGGCCAGTGGCTTTCTGCTTGCTTGTTTCAGAGGGTCTTCTGGTGGCTCGAGCTGTTCAATCTTCTGAAATCCCTGCTTTTTGTTGAACTGCTTTTTGTTGAACTGCTTTTTCTTGAACTTCCCATTCACTTTTTGCTGACCATATATTTCTT
>JAKBAI010000143.1:0-10533 GCA_021809185.1 Planctomycetota bacterium | reverse complement strand
AAGCAAAGCAGAAGAATCCAAGCACCATCATCACTAGAAAAAGGAGTGGGCGATGATTGAAGGGTTGTTTGATCGTATTTTGTAAAAGATTCGTATTGAGTTTATTTATTTTCATTTTAACCTCTTTATCTATTCTTTAGCCATTCGTTAGCTATAAATCTTTATCCACAAAAGGGTTTTCAGTTAGGCAAATTTCATAAAATTAAACTTGATTCATTTCTCGAAGAGAATCGAAAAATGAATATTGGTTTTGGTAACATTGAATTTAGTGAAACTCGATCGTTTCGAAAGAAGAGTTCAACTCCCTTTACTCTAGTATAAAACGGGCAGTAGTGCAAAAGTTCCGCTAATGGAGAGAAAATTACCAAAATGTTTGAGAAATGAATTATAAGGCACAAAAAATGAGAGAGAGTTCATTTTGTTACGGTTTTTGAATTATACATTACCATCAGTACAACAAGATCTTATTTTGGATGAAGAATTGCTTCTCGAAAGTGAAACTTCGGATGGAGGAGATTGGTTACGAATTTGGGAGCGATCGGACTATGCGATTGTTATGGGAGTTTCAGGTAAAGAGGAAATAGAAACTTACACGGAGAGATGTGCTAGAGATGGGGTGCCAATTTTTCGGCGAAAAAGCGGTGGTGGAACAGTGGTTCTCGGCCCCGGTTGCCTGTTATACTCCATGGTTCTGAAAATAGATCGCGATCCCTTCTTACGTTCTATTCGAACTTCTTATCAATTCATTTTAAATAAAATCATCGGTTGTCTTGCCAATAATCAACCAGAAATTCTTAATCTAGATTCGTTTCAAATTCAAGGGATTAGTGATCTTACTTGGAAAGGACGAAAATTTTCAGGAAATGCTCAACATCGCAAACAGAGCTATATTTTGCATCATGGAACGATATTATATAATTTTGATTTGAATATTATTTCTCACTATTTACGAGAACCTAATCGTCAACCTGAGTATCGCCAGAATAAAAGTCACAAACAATTCCTTTGCAATCTCCCAATAAATAGGGATAACCTGTTAACTTCGCTTCAAAGTGTTTCGCAATTAAATCAAGAAAATATTCATTGGGATTTAAAATCGATCACTCGTGAGAGTCTTCGAGGACTAATTTCTAATTATAGCAAAAACCGGGCTGATTCTGCTGGTCAAAATTGCTAGAAAACATAAGATAATTTGACAAATGATTGAATGAAAATGACGATATATGATCTTCATTTGATAATGTATCGTAAGATTAGTGATCTAAAATTAACGAGAAATTCTTGAAGAGAAATTTATGACAAAAGTAAATTGGGGCGGGGTATTCCCAGCGGCAACAACAGAATTTGCCAGCGACTACACGATTGACTACACCGCTACTCTAAATCATGTTGAAGCGATGATCCGAGCTGGCGTTCATGGCATGATCATGCTTGGAACTGTTGGCGAAAATTGTTCGCTCAGTTATGAAGAAAAGTTGGAAGTTCTACGCCGAACGGTAGAAAAAGTAGCTGGTCGAATACCTGTATTATCGGGGGTAGCTGAATGTACAACGGCGACCGCTTGTCGATTTGCTCGAGATGCCGAGAAAGCGGGCGTAAACGGTCTTATGGTACTGCCCGGCATGGTTTATAAATCGGATAGCCGCGAAACCATGGCCCATTTTCGAACGGTGGCTAAAGCGAGCGATTTACCGATCATGGTGTACAATAATCCTATTTCGTATTCGGTTGATATTACTCCTTCCATGTTTGCGGAATTGGCCGATGAACCAAAGTTTGTTGCCATTAAGGAGTCTTCCGAAAATGTTCGGCGAATAACCGATTTGAAAAATGTTTGTGGCGATCGTTATTTGTTATTCTGTGGAGTGGACGATCTGGTTCTAGAAAGCATTGTCCTTGGGGCCATTGGCTGGGTATCTGGTCTAGTGAATGCCTTTCCAGCAGAAAATCGACTTCTTTGGGATCTAGCCACCACGGGCCGTATGGAAGAAGCGGTGCAAGTATATCGATGGTATACCCCTTTGCTTCATTTAGATACCCACCCGAAGTTAGTGCAGTACATTAAATTGGCTGCTGCGGAAACCGGACTGGGATCAGAACGAGTTCGCGCTCCTCGCTTAGAGTTGAAGGGGAATGAACGCGAAGAAATTCTCCAGATTATCCGTCTAGCGATCAAATCCCGACCTCATATCAAATAGGATCGAAATCGCCTTAGCAGAAGATTCTCCGAATCATGAGCTACCACGAGTTCATGATTAATCCCTTCGAGTAAAGTTGGAAGAACTGCAAATTTCCTTTGTCTTTATTCAATTGGGGGCCATTGGTTAGATAGGTTATTCGTTTCCGCGATCGCCCCTATCAAAGTTATCTCCTCGCCCATTTACTCTAAGTTTGGCCCGTTTTTTGAGATAAGATTTCGCTTTCTTATTACACTTGATACAAGGTAATGAGATTCGTTGTATTCGATTATTTCGAATGGCGCGAAATCTTTTGAAAAGTTTTCGAAGCGGTTCATCCTGTACTCACTACATGGATTTGAACAATCGAGTTCTAGCCCATTTTTAACCCTCTGTTATCTGAATCGAGGTTTTATGAGAAAACCGATTTCAATTAAATGAATATGCCCATCGTGCTAATATTGATATTTTGATTAATCCCCATCGTGTTGCATTAAGTTTTTGTATTAAAGTGTTGTATTAAGTTTTTGTATTAAAGTGTTGTATTGATGAAGATTTGTTAGTGATTATTTGTTCCTAGCACTAGCTAGGTATTGCTAAATTATTTTTATTCGGAGGAAAATGGTTTTTTGAAGACTTTTTCTAATATGAAGCGGATCGAAATTGTCGATTCGCACACGGGAGGCGAGCCGACCCGATTTGTGCTCACAGGTGCACCAAGTATACCTCGAGTTTCGATGGCCGAAGCAGTCCAACTATTACGCAGTAATTACGACGATGTTCGGCGGGCCATTATTCTAGAACCTCGTGGTTCTGATGTTCATGTCGGTGCCTATTTTTATCCTTCGAACGATCCTCGATGTTTGGGGGGTGTTATTTTCTTTAACAATGTCGGTTATCTGGGGATGTGCGGGCATGGTACCATTGGAGTGGCGACCACTCTGGCCTATCTAGGCAAAATAGATCCGGGTCCCTATTTTCTGGAAACTCCTGTTGGAATCATTCGTTTTACGTTAGCCGTGGATCAGCTCGTTAGTATTATGAATGTTCCCAGTTATCGATATGCCAAAGGGGTATCGATCGAAGTTCCTGGTTTTGGCAAAGTGGTTGGCGATATTGCTTGGGGAGGAAATTGGTTTTTTCTGGTCGATTTGAAGAATCGCACGCTTTACCCTACGGAAATCCCTGAATTAATCGATTTTACTTCGAGTATTCGAAGCGAATTAGCCCTGCGTCAGATTACCGGAGCAGATGGGGCGGAGATCGATCATATCGAGCTTTTCTGCCATAGCCCTTCGGAAGGGATTGATAGTAGAAATTTTGTTCTTTGTCCGGGAAAGGTTTTTGATCGATCCCCGTGCGGAACAGGGACCAGTGCCAAATTAGCCTGTCTTTATGCCGATCATCTGATTTCCGAAGGGCAAACCTGGCGTCAGGAAAGTATCATCGGCAGTGTTTTCGAAGGGAAAATTCAGATCCAAGCTGGTGAATTAATCCCTGAAATTAGCGGTTATGCTCATGTTCATGCAGAATCGAAATTGTTGTTCCAGGAAAATGATCCATTTAATACTGGTATCGATCTAATGTAAATCGGGCCTGTGAAAATGAGAAGATACAAATTCTCATTTTTGCGGGAGTATCGTTTAAATTCCTTTTTGAACTTGTGGTTTTATGAATTTGTAGCCAGAGGATTCGTAAAATTCTCTGAATCATTTGGGGGTCTGCTTTTGGCACGGGAACAGGTAATCATTGTTGGTGGAGGGGTTATTGGTACCACTACTGCATATTATTTGCAGCAAAGCGGTTATTCGGTAACCATCCTTGAAAAGAATAAACAATTTGGCAAGAGCTGTTCCGATGGGAACTGCGGGCTAGTTTGTCCAAGCCATGTGTTACCTCTGGCAACCCCTGGCGCCATTCAAAGCACATTGAAGGCGATGTTTGCCAAGAACTCCGCGTTCCGAATAAAGCCTAGGCTTGATTTTACTTTATGGAGTTGGTTGTTACGATTTGCACGGAGGTGCAACCATCAGCAGATGTTGGAATCGGCAGTTTCAATCCAGGCTTTACTGAATTCATCTCGGCAATTGTATCAAGAATTAATAACCAACGAAAAACTGGAATGCGATTGGGAAACCGTTGGGCTATTATTTGTTTTTCAATCACAAAAAGCTTTCGAACATTATCAAGAGACCGATCATCTATTACGCGAATCGTTTCAGATGGGGGCCAATGCCCTGAATGGGGATGAATTGTTATCTTTAGAGCCAGCTTTAAAGCCAGGGGTTTGCGCAGGTGCATGGCATTATCCTGGAGATGCTCACCTTCGCCCGGATCGACTTATGATTGCTTTACGTAAAATATTGCAAAATCGCGGTGTAATCATCCATAGCGATTGCGAATGGCAAGGCTTAGAAGGCAAATCGGGCAAATTAACTTCGGTAATTACCTCCAAAGGGACATTTGAAGCCTCTCACTGTATTATCGCTACTGGGGCGGTGACCCCACTTTTTCAGGAACGGTTAGGCTGTAAAATCCCCATCCAGCCTGGAAAAGGTTACTCGATTACAATGCCAAGACCTGCTATATGTCCTAAAATACCGATGATTTTTGAGGAACATCGGGTTGCGGTTACTCCGATGAAATCAGGTTATCGTATCGGCTCGACGATGGAATTTTCTGGCTATGATGATTCGATTTCTCCAAAACGATTGGAGTTGCTTCGTGACGGGGCGAAAGTTTATCTCCAAGAACCTTACTGCGAGCCGGTTCAAGAGGAGTGGTTTGGTTGGCGCCCGATGACCTACGATAGTAGGCCGATTATCGATCGATCACCAAAATATCGCAACGTCTGGATTGCTGCGGGACACAATATGCTAGGGCTTTCTATGGCGCCAGCTACGGGGAAATTAATCGCTGAATTGCTTTCGAATATGCCTACTCATCTTCCAGCGGAACCGTATCAGCTGAAGCGATTTTAATTATTCATCCGTTTGAGAAAGTTGAAAAATCGATCTCTCTTTAGTTGGCTCTCCTGCATTTTTTAACGGAGTCGTTCAGATTTTTTTAGCTTTCTCGAATTCAGAGAATACATTGAAAATTCTATATTCTAGAATAATCTGTAAATTCAAATCGAAATTCTATTAAATGAATTTGGAAAGGGTAAAGATGAAATTACTTAGTGTTCAAATGGGGTTTATTTGCGGATTGTTCAGTCTGGTTATTGGGACCAGCCAATCGGGCTATGCAGAACCTCCACAACAACAAGTGGTGTCCCGCCAACAAAAGCAGGACCGTTGGAAACCTGCCTTATCTCCTCTCATCACTCGGTGGGGTAAACAAGTTACTCCGGAAAATGCTTGGCGAGAATATCCTCGCCCGCAAATGGTTCGTTCCAATTGGGAAAACTGGAACGGTTTATGGGATTATGCCATAACTCCGAAAAACGATCCCGAACCCAAAGACTGGGCCGGGAAAATTCTGGTTCCGTTTGCAATCGAGTCGGCCCTGAGCGGAGTTGGTAAACGGGTCGAGCCGAACCAGGCCTTGTGGTATCATCGCACATTCAAACAACCTCTAGTTGCCAAAGGGCAAAAAGTATTGCTTCATTTCGATGCCGTTGACTGGCATTGCAAAATCTTTCTCAATGGCAAACAGATCGGCGAACATAAAGGGGGATCCGATCCATTTCAAGTCAATTTGACTCCCGCTCTAACGAATGCGGAGGAACAAAATCTCACCTTGTGGGTTTGGGATCCCACCGATACCGCTTCGCAACCGCGTGGAAAACAGGTTCTGAATCCCAATGGTATCTGGTATACGGCGGTTACGGGAATCTGGCAAACGGTCTGGAGTGAAATTATTAGTGATGGTGCCATTAAATCGATTGAACCGATTTCAAATATTGACGAAAAAAAATTGACCCTGAAATTATCCTTTTTCGATAGTAAACCTGGAGATACTATACGATTTCGTTGTGAAAAATTCCCCAATTTCGCTCCCGCAGTTACCGCTGAAGGGCCTGCGGATAAACCCCTGGTTGTTGAAGTGCCCAATGCAAAATTGTGGTCGCCCGATCATCCGAACCTCTATGATTTTACTCTTTCTGTGGTGAGGAATGGCGAAACGATCGACGAGGTAAAAAGTTATTTTGCTATGAGAAGCATCGCCTTGGGCAAAGATCAAAATGGGATAATTCGCTTAATGTTGAATCATCAACCACTCTTTCAAATGGGGACTCTGGATCAGGGCTGGTGGCCGGATGGGTTACTGACCCCACCTAGTGAAGAAGCGATGGTTTACGATGTCAAGGTTTTGAAGCAGCTCGGCTTTAATATGTTTCGCAAACATATTAAGGTAGAACCATCGCGATTATATTACTTTTGCGATAAAATTGGGATGCTGGTTTGGCAAGATATGCCTAGCGCGATGGGGGCCAACCAAGGCATTAGCGCAGGAACTCCTAAAGATGCCATTTTTGCCGATTCCGATCGCCAGCAATTTCTTGTCGAGTTAAAAGCCATTATCGATCATCTAAAATGTTTTCCATGTATTGTTGTTTGGGTGCCATTCAATGAAGGCTGGGGCCAACATGATACGAACGATATTCTGCAATGGGTCATGAAATATGAACCGACGCGAATGGTCAATGGTCCCAGTGGTTGGGTCGATCGCGGGGTAGGGCATATGAAAGATATGCACAATTATCCTGGGCCTGGTATGTTTCCCATTTTAAGCGACCGTGCTTCAGTACTGGGAGAATTTGGCGGTCTTGGTTTGCCAGTCAAGAAACATCTCTGGCAAAATCGGGATAACTGGGGCTATCAGAGTTTCAACTCGATCGAAGAATTGCGAGCTGGTTATCATCAATTGATTCGCCGATTGCGCCCTCTGATTGGTAAAGGTCTCTCCGCAGCGGTCTATACCCAGACTACCGATGTCGAAGGGGAAGTGAATGGGGTGATGACCTATGATCGCGAGCTGATCAAGCTCGATATCCCTTTAACGAATCAGTGGCATCAACTCTTGCATGCCCCAGCTCCCATCGAACGTACCCTTTTACCTATTGCTACGCAAAAGGAAAGTACTTGGGCTTATTCGATTGAAAAACCTGGAAATGGTTGGATGGAGCTTGGCTTTGACGATTCTTCCTGGAAAAAAGGGGCGGGGGGATTCGGAACGGCGATGACTCCCGGAGCCAAAATCGGTACCGAATGGTCTTCGGATGACATCTATATCCGTAAAACGTTTGAACTCGAAGATATCAAGGGGGATGTTTTCTTGCAGATTCACCACGATGAAGATGCAGAAATATATATCAATGGGCTGCTCGCCGCTAAACTGAGTGGCTATACTTCGAACTATACCGTGGCCGAAATCTCTCCAGAAGCTAGGAAAACTTTGCAAAAAGGGAAAAATACGATCGCCATTCACTGCCATCAAACCAGGGGGGGACAGTATATCGACGCCGGTTTGATTGAATGGACCGAAGTTTCTAAGAAAAAATAACTAGGAAATGCAATTTGCATTTTCCGGGTTTCATTCTCAACTAAAAGTTCTATAACAGAGTGATAGAATCTAGTAAAGATCACGGAATTCTCATGAGTTTTCTGTGATCTTTGGTTTTCTCCATAAGAAATCGAACATCCGATTTGTCTCAAGATAAGTTGAGGGATTGCCTGTGTCGACGAATGATCGTATCAATGAATATTTGAATCAGTTTGCACAATCACGAACGCAGATGTTAGAACAACTTCGCCGAGTGGTTGTCGGTCAATCCGAGGTTATCGAGCAGATCTTGGCAGCTATTTTTACGCGCGGCCATTGCCTCTTGGTTGGTGTCCCCGGCTTAGCAAAAACACTCCTGGTTTCTTCGCTCGCACAAATTATGGATATCCCGTTTAAGCGCATTCAGTTTACTCCAGACCTGATGCCTTCTGATATAACCGGAACCACGGTTTTGGACGAAAATGAACAGGGAAAACGCGAATTCCGTTTTGTCCGTGGTCCCATTTTTGCCAATATTGTTCTTGCCGATGAAATTAACCGTACCCCTCCTAAAACTCAAGCTGCTTTGCTGCAAGCGATGCAAGAACGGCAGGTAACCATTGGTCAAGAGACCTATAATCTCCCAGAGCCTTTCTTTGTGATTGCTACCCAAAATCCGATCGAACAGGAAGGAACTTATCCACTTCCCGAAGCGCAGCTCGACCGGTTTATGTTTAATGTAAAAGTCGACTATCCCTCTCTTGATGAAGAAAAACGAATTCTCTCGATGACTGCCAAAGATGAAACTTCAGAAATTCAAAAAGTTTTGACCGGAAAAGCGATTTTGAATCTTCAAAAATTAGTTCGCTCTGTCCCCGTTGGCGATTTTGTAATCGATTTTGTCAGTCGATTGGTGCGGGCCTCACGACCAACCGACCCGACGTCCCCCGAATTTGTTCGCAAGATGGTCGATTTTGGCGCAGGGGTTCGAGCAGGACAATATCTAATCCAAGCGGGGAAAGCTTTTGCCGCGATGGATGGCAGATTTTCAGTAGCGATCGATGATATTCGCAAAGCAGCGATTCCGGTTTTACGCCACCGTATTGGCACGAATTTTCAAGCACAAGCTGAAGGCAAAAGCAGTGAAGATCTGATTGTCGAATTGCTAAAAGTGGTTAGTGAACCGGAACCTCCCAAATTTGCTAACAAGAAAAAATTGTAACACGAAATTTTATTTTCGCGAAATCATTCTTGGTCTATCTCTTAGTTCAGGCTCTTTGATCGGGAACTTTCATCAGATAGGAATTTTTCGATGTGGTATCGAGTTTTTGGACAAAACGGCGAAACCCCTTCCTTGGACCAACTCCAGGAAACTTTGTCGAATATTACCCCTGCCTTAGAATTCCATTTCCGCGGGGACGATCTTGGTTGGACAGGGGGAGAGATACAATTACTCCACGAAATCGAGCAATCCCCTTTGGGAAGTCCTATCCAATTACAACGGTATTTGTCCGGAGAGGATGAAATTCGCAACGATCTGAATTCCTGGGCAGGTTGGCTTGAAACATTGGAGTATTTTCCCGATCGATTCCGCTATATGGAACTGATGATCCAAAGCCAACAACTATTTACTTTAAGATCGCCTTTGGATCACGCCAATGAAATCCTATTGGAAAAGATCGTCTGGGCAATTGTCAAATTTCTAGCCATTTCTACAAACGGCTTCATTCAAATCGATGAGCAGGGATTATTCACTTCGAATGGTAAAGAGATCGTAAAAGAGTATTAACAGAAACGAATACTATTTTACTCATAGTTTCTTTTGAATCATTCGACAACGGACACCTTGCGGATAAAGCTACGATCATCATTTGGCGAAATCGATTTTTACCTTATTCGCGAAACAAACAATAACGAGTCATATTTCGCTGCTAAAGCGACAATCCAATTTTCAAAAAAGATTTTTTAGCTATTTGTTATTTTCGCAGTGGAAGTCTTTATGCGGGCGAGACGCCCGCGCTCCCAGGGGAATCGACTCTTCAAAACCTGTTTGTTTCCTTCAGAGTGATTATCTTGATGCGGGCAGGATGCCCGCGCTCCCAGATTCTTTCGGGGTGATTGTCTTGCTGCGGGCGAGACGCCCTCGCTCCCAAGAGAATTGACTCTTCAAAACCTGTTTGTTTCTTTCAGAGTGATTATCTTGATGCGGGCAGGATGCCCGCGCTCCCAGGAAAACCGACTCTTGATAGGCGACCGTTCGCCATTTTTAATTGATGCGGATTCCTCATCTGTTCCAGAAATGAAATCTCCTTGTCTGGTAGCGTGCAAGCTCCTTTGAGAATCAAAAACTTACACTCCCCGCTTGCCTTGTGCAGCCTACTTTCCACACCTATTGCCCTCTGCCTACTTTCCCCGCCCTCTGCCTACTGTCTTCCCCCCGCCTACTGTCTTTTCTTTTTCTGCATACTGCCTACTGCCATCTGCCTACTTTCCCCGCCTACTGCCATCTGCCTACTGCCTACTCTTCTTTCTCTGCCTACTGCCATCTGCCTACTAGTAGTAAATCAATAAAACTCACCGGAGATCGTTTCTCCTCCTGCTCGAGTCGCCAATGCAGGCATAATCGAATCGGCGGCATATGGGAGAAAGTGTACAGATCCATCCGCAAACAGAAAATTCGCTCCCCCCGAGTGTAGACTCCAAAAGTGAAAAGCGTCACAAAAATTATCTAACTTCCCGTCCTTAAAGTGTTGAGCATTTTGTTCGCAAATAAAAGGACACTTTTGAATCCAAGATTCGCATCGATTTCTTACCCCTAGAAGAGGATTTACATAAGTACCAGCATACCAAGTTCCATAGGGGGGTGTTA
>JAKBAI010000142.1 GCA_021809185.1 Planctomycetota bacterium | reverse complement strand
CTTTGCAACTATTTTTTTAGGGGCTTTTTTCATTCGAATGATTATTTTCTGTTCCTACTGGATTAGGCGGATCGGGGAGTATCCACAAATAAACAAGAAACAATAATAAAAAACGCATGATTAAATCTCACTAAAAAGAATGATAATAATTTAGTCTACTCAAATCGAAAACAGGAAGCAAGTAAATTTGCATTAATAATCGAAATATTTTGAAGATCCGCAAAAAGATTGGTTTAAGCAAGGGAAAATATCCTGTTCGCGTCAAAAAAATGTGATAAAAATATAAAAGAAAATCTAATTTGCGAGTCAAAAATGAATACTGAATCCTCTATCGACGAAGTACAGATACAAAAAGCAGCAGATATCATAAGGGAATCTCTCCGAGTGGTGGTGTTGACTGGGGCCGGAATCTCTGCGGAATCGGGAATACCCACATTCCGAGATATGAATGGTCTTTGGGAGGGGCATTCTGTTGAAGAGGTGGCAACTCCGCGGGGCTGGGAAAAGAATCCACATCTCGTTTGGCAGTTTTATCATGCGCGTCGTGAAAGATTGTGCCATGTTCAACCTAATCCTGGTCATTATGCGATAGCGCGTTTGCAAGAACTTTGGAAATCAAGATTTACGTTGATTACCCAAAATGTCGATGGGCTTCATCAAAAATCAGGAAACCACGACGTTTTAGAGTTACACGGCAGTCTTTATAGGACGCGCTGTACAACATGTGGGGAGATTGTCACTCATTCTCTGGATCCACTTGCTGCGATGCCACGATGTAAAACTTGCGAAGGTTTACTCAGACCCGATATTGTGTGGTTCAACGAATCTCTCCCCGAACCGATCTGGACTAAAGCAGTTGAAGCAGTCAACCAGGCTAATGTTCTCTTGGTCGTAGGCACAAGTGCTCTTGTTTACCCCGCAGCATCATTAATTCCACTCGTTCGCGTGCACCATAAATCTCGTCATCACAATCCGTTTGGTAAGGCGATCGAAATCAATTTAAAGTCGACCGAAATGAGTCCCGAAGTTGACCTCGGTCTTTACGGACCTGCTGGAGTTATTTTACCCAAATTAGTTGAATATATAGAGAAAAAGGTATAGGTTCCTCTGGGATTCTTAATCGATTGCTCTTAATTGTTTCTGTTTCAATCGATCAGTTTCTATTGGCTATTTGATGGGGTAATTTGATCTTTTCGAATCGAATTGATTGATGTTTTATAGTCTTTTTAAGAGAAAAGGGCCTCCAGGATGGAAGTAAAAAATACTTTGAAGTTTGATCTATCGTTAGTAAATTCTTGAAAAGTATTTTCTATTCTCCCACGAACTGGAGACCCTTCAAGCCAGGGAAATAAAACAGACCATCCCAGCGACCACTCGTAATCGTCGCCGAGGATCTATCTTTCAGAAATTCTCTTGAGGTTAGAGTTCCTAACATTCTCACAGAGTTTTTCTGATTCCCATCTGGCTAATTCTCTGAATATTTTCAATCTGTTTCTCAATCTATATTGAGCAAGTATTTCATCGTCCAAATCTGAGATCATCTTGAATCGATACTAAGAATTTTTGCCATCACTGAAAATGGTCCGAACCAGAAGAATCATCAAGAATTTTCAGGGAATAATCTCAAAAATGATTAATGTCTCGTTCGAAATCCTATAATTCAAAACGTTAAGTTATATTTATAGAACACTTTTAACGGAATCTACACCCATTCCTTGAAGGGTAAAAATAAACTAAAGTAGAAGCTTTAATTGACTGCATCGCAAAAATACATAGAGCTTTGAGATGGTTTAACCAAAATTAAATACAAAAGGGGATATTTAAAAATTATGGCCATAGAGACTTATTTCGGATAGAGTAACAATGTTTAGTTTTCTTTATATAGTCAATAGAAAACTGAAATCAATGATCATTAGACATAAGATAGAATTCGATTTCTATTGGGAGAGGACGTGATGATCTTAAGGGTTAATTTCCTTAGGGTTCAAAAAAGTCAAAAACGAATTAGAGAAGCGTTCACATTGATTGAATTACTGGTAGTAATTGCCATCATCGCCATTTTGATCGGTTTGTTGTTACCAGCGGTACAGAGAGTACGAGAAGCAGCAGCTCGTTCGAATTGTACTAACAATCTAAAACAGCAAATTTTATCAATGCATAATTATGCCAGTGCCAACAATGGCCAATTACCGCCTGTTAATTTCTATTTTCCTAGTACCGGAGCACAGGGATCCACCTTTTATGCCCTGCTTCCCTATCTAGAACAGGATAATCTATTTAATATTTATACACAAAATGGCCAAGGTTATCTTGGGGCTGGGGTTTTCCCAGTGAAAACATTCCAGTGTCCATCAGATCCGACACAATTTTCGACGGGGACACCAGGAGTGGGGACAGGCTTCGGCTTAACCAGTTATTCTTTGAATTCCGCTCTCTTTGCTGCAGGGAATCTTGGCGCAACCGTTGGTGCAATGGCTCCATATAGTATTGGGAATATTCCTGATGGAACCTCCAATACGATTGGAGTAGTGGAACAGGTAGCGGCCATTCCGTTCCCAACAACGGGATTGCATAATAATTGGTGGGCATTCCCGTTGACCTATCCCGGTGGCAGTGATGGCAGCGGACCCTGTTATTGGCCCGATGCACCACCGTTAGCCCCACCACCGTATCCATTGCCTCAATTCAATCCTAGTTTAAGTTTCGGTAATCCCAATTTTGCAAATCCAGCATTGGCTAGCGGCTTTCATCCCAATCAATTGATGGTTGGCATGATGGATGGCAGCATACGCGGAGTTTCGAGTGGAGTCAGCATCAATAGTTGGAATTATGCGATCCAACCGATGGATGGTCAAGTTTTTGACGCAAGTTGGTAGGGGGGAGTAGGCAGATGGCAGTAGGCGGGGAAAGTAGGCAGTAGGCAGTAGGCAGTAGGCAGAGAAAAGACAGTAAGCAGTAGGCAGATGGTGGGGACAGTAGGCAGTAGGCAGAGAAAAGACAGTAAGCAGTAGGCAGAGAAGAGTCGGAAGGTAGATGGCAATGGGCAGAGTTGAATGGAGTATTTCTTTGATTGTATTGTCTTTGTTGGGTTTGGCAGCTGTCTTAGTAGAATCCTGATTGTCTGTTAACAATTCAAGTTATCTGCCTCTAAGAGGTACCGAAATCGTCGATTTTCAATAGAGCTGTTTGATATTTGCATTGCCGATCATTTCAATGTTTTAAATTTTATTGTGTAGAGATATTCTTCGAAAGTATCAGTTGGTGCCAGGTCGATTTCAACTGTTGGGCTAGCATTTTCCAGTCATAAAATTGCATGGTAATCGACTTGGCATTTTCGATTCGAGTAGCAGTTTCTGGTTTGTTAGAGAGAGTATGGACAATCGCTCTGGCAAATTCTTCTTCCGTATCGGCCTGGAGATAATCGTGATCCTTTTTTAATCGCAATCCTTCTGCTCCTATGGTAGTACTCACAATCGGGGTGCCACAAATCGCAGCTTCGAGTATCTTTAAACGCGAACCGCCGCCAATCCGTAAGGGCACGATGAGTTGACCAGTTTGATAGAGATAGGGGCGGACATCGACAACATCGGCATGCAGTTCAAGACCAGGTTGATTCTGGCATCGATCGATAAGCCAATTTGGCGGGGAACGTCCAACAATCCAGAGTTTTATGCTTGGCATCAACTTTTGTACAATCGGCCATATGTTGTCGATAAACCAATTCAAACCATCCAGATTAGGGCGCCAATCCAAACTACCTAAGAAGAGGAGAGTATTCTCTTGACGCTGAAAATCTGCTTTTGGATAGTTCGTGAAATATTCTGAAGTGAAATATTCTATGGCTACTCCATTTTCGACTACGCTTACATTCTGACCATGAAATTGAGAGCGTATGATCATCGCATCGGCTTCGCTCACAGCTACCGTTTGCTCGATTTGTTGATAAAGCGATTCTTCAAACCGGTGAAATTTTTTATATTGTTGTTGAATATACCATTTTTTCAACAGATTTTTTTCTTGAAGATGATAACGTTTCCAGATGAGCGATTCGACGTTGTGGGCGACTACGAGCGAACACCGATCAGCAGCATTGCGACAAGCCTGAAGATAAACGCCATACGGAGTCCATTCGAAATGCCATAATTGCGGAGGGTCGTTGCGAGCAAGTTCGCGAATCGAATGCTCGAATTCGGAAGAGGTATGGCTAACGACCGAATAGGGGTTTTTCTCGAACAGGTTTCGGGCCAAGCGAAAATAAAAACGTAGTCCTGATTTGGGAGGGATGCGGCGGTGGACAAGCATCGGTTCGATACCGATGCTTTTAAGCTGTTGTACAGCACTGAGCTGTTCTTCCTGCTTTGGGTTTTGGTGAGCTATATAAGTAATTCGAAAATCATTGCTTAAATGAGAAAGTAGATGATAGGTGCGTATGCGTTTGCCGCTGGTGAGAGGGAAGCAAAGTTCTTCATCTAAAACGGCAACATGAGGTTTTATCATGGAATCCTATCAGAACAACAAAAATAGAACTTTGTAAATTAACCGGGAAAGGAAAATATAACTTTTTCCCATTTCCCGATGAAAACCCATATGGCAATTCAGGTCAAGAATGAAATTCTTGACCTGAATTGTTTGGATATTTTCTAGTGCGAAATAGCTTTACTAAAAACAAATTCTAGTTTCTGATAATTTGATGCGGGTATTATCCTTTTACTTTGCTAAAGAATAGCAGATAATTTCATTGTCGTTGCGAATATAGATATTTTTATTGGCAAAAGCAGGATGGGTCCAAACAACAGGTCTGCCTGCCATGCGATTGCTAGGTTTAATAATTTTGACTCGATCGATTTCAGTATACTGTTCTGGAGATAGTTTCGCGATAATCAATTCTCCAAGTTCATTAAAGAGGAAATAGCGATCGTGGTGAGGAGTGAGAAAGAGATTGCCCCAACGATCGGCTTTTCCGGTGATGGGTGCCCGTGTCATCCAAACTCGTTCCCCTGTTTTCACTTTGAGGCAGCGCAGCTCACCGTAGCTACAGACGCCATAGACGTATTCGTTCTGGATGACAGGGCTAGCCATGATGCTATGTAAATCGCTGGTAGAATCTGGCATGACATCGCGATCAAGCCCCTTCGCTTTCGATTTCCAGACAATTTCTGCTTTCGTGCCGCTATCATCTATCTTTAATAATCTCGAACCGTTATAAAATGAAGAAATAAATAGTTCGTTTTTACCAACATGCTGCGGTAAAGGAGCAGTTAGACTAGCTTTGATTTCCCAAGGATTTTCCCAGAGAATTTTGCCGGATTCGATATCGAGTCCTAGAATCGCTTTCGGTAGCCAGGTGATTAATTGGCGATTCTTGCCAAAGCTGCAAATGACTGGAGAACAATAACCACAATCGCCACTGTAACTACCGGCTCGCCACAGTTCTTTCCCGGTTAATTTGTCTAAAGACATAACGAATCGCCCTTCACTTCCACCGACAATGCAGATCAGTTGATTTCCTTCAATCAACGGATGGCTAGCGAATCCCCAGATCGGGACGACTGCTTCAAAGTCTTTAACTAGATTTTTTTGCCACACAACTTTGCCAGTAGCTACTTCGAGACATATTAAATCCCCCATTGCCCCTAAATGATAAACATGATTGGCATTTGGGCTAGTATCCACGGTTGGGGTACAGCGTGGACCTGAAGAATATTGTACCGAATAGGAACAGGGATATTCATGTTTCCAGATGATTTCCCCGGTCTGTTCTTTCAAACAGAGTAATCGTTCCTTGCCATTGACACGAGTACGCGAGAAACCACTCTTGTCCAAATTGTTCTGACCATCTACCAGCCGGTCGGCAACAAAAACTTTTCCTCCTGCAACCGCAGGGCCAGCATATCCGGAACCGATTGTCGTTTTCCATAATTGCTTGAGTTCTTTTTTCCCGTTCGTTGTTGGGAATTTTTCCAGAATCCCATCTTCGCGCCATTTACCGTCTCTTTTGCTCCCTAGCCATTGTGGCCAATCTTCAGCAAATGTGGAAGCACTTATACTCAAATAGGTGAACAGAAAAAAAAATGATAAACTCCATTTTCGTGACATAGGGAACTTTCTTTGTTAACTTTCTTTAGAATTATTGAATCAAGAAACCAAGTTACTAATGAAATAGACTTATAAAGACCATTTTTCTTTTATTAAAATTTTATTATCTATATTAATATTTATTCCTAAACTTATTTTATTAGATTCAATCATCCGTAAGTTCGATTCAAAAACATCGATAGTATTTATATAACTCAACGGGAAAGAACCGCTCTGTCTTTTGCTAGGGATCTATGTATCGTTAAGGGTAATCAAACTTAGGAAATATCGAAGAAGACAAACGACAACTCGGATCAAGACCGCTTAAGGGATATTTAAATCCGTGTGACGGACTTGTTCATGGAAGATTCGAAACTCATGCCATGCCGGAATCATGTCTATACGAGAAATACAAATGATTAGTAGAAAACAAGGAACTATTAATAGAGCGATGATATAAAGCAACTGGCGAAAAGCTGGGTTGGTTGTTTTCGTGTAATATAGAATAAAACTTTCCAGAAATCCTGTGAGAACTCCCCCTAAATGACCATTAAAAGAAACATTGGGCAAAAAATTACCTAGCAAACAGAAGATAAACGGATATTTCCAGGTAAGTAACCAACTTTTCTGCAACGGTGGGGGGATAAACGATCGATTCAGATAGAGCCAAATCAAAGAAGAAAATAAGATAGCCCAGATTCCTCCCGAGGCACCAACGATAAGGTAAGATTTATCTGGGGTTCCAGGAGAAAGAGTAGTCGCTATCAACCCAGCGCCAAGACTGGCAGTGAAGTAGATATAGAGAAAGATTCGACTTCCCCAAAGCGGTTCCATAATTTTGCCTACAAAATAAAGGCAAAATAGATTCATCGCCAGATGGAGGATATTGAAGTGAATGAAACTATAGGCAAAAAGTCGCCAATAATTTCCTTCAATCAACGATTCTGTCGATAATCCTCCCATATGATTTGCAACGATCATGTTTCCAAAAATTGCGTATGAAAAGGGATTGATATTGCTGGAAATAGCTCCCACCATGCAGGCCAAAAAATAACATAAGTTGAGACAAATGAGAATGTAAGTTACTGGAGCGGGATTCGTTGGATTGATCATCTGTTGTCGCAGATAATCTTGATGATTTAGTGTGTCAACAAGTTCGTCCGTTTGATTGGAATTCTCCGAGGTTTCAAGGATCTCTTCGGTGAGCTGATTTCCCTGGCGGAGTTCGCGAAGCGCGTCATTGTCTTTAATAACGGTCTCTCCAAAGCTAGTCAAGATATAGCCTTGGCCCACCCCCTTGGCCCAATCGGTTAATTTGATCAGATCCATCATTCGGAGTTCATTTAACGGAGTGTCCAGAGAATCACGGGGTATGTTGGTTTCCTGAGCATAGTTTTTAGGATGCCAAGGCTTTGGTTCCGCTTTAGAAATTGCTAGCAGTAATTCATCTAAGGGGATCGTATTCGAGTTCGACATAATGCTCGTTTGGTTCTATAGTTACAAATATCTCTTATTTTTATTGAATTATTATAACAAATCGGATAGGAAAGGAACTAGCAAAAAGAGGATATTTTCTGATGAATAAACAAACGTGGTCGAAAACAGTTAATTTTAATCTTTTACCCGAATGGTTCGAGATAAGAGAGCCAGTCAAAACAGCACTGGCGGAAGGGCGTCCGGTGGTTGCGCTTGAATCGACACTGATCGCTCATGGATTACCGTACCCGATGAATTTGCAAACTGCCTACCAAGCTGAAGCGATTGTTCAGGATCATAACTGTGTTCCTGCGACGATCGCTGTTCTCGCGGGGAAAGCAGTTATCGGTATCGATAAAGCGGCGATCGACCAGATCGCTACTTCGACAGGAATCGAAAAAGCGAGTCGGCGAGATTTACCCGGAATTATCTATCAAAAGAAATCAGCAGCGGTAACCGTTGCAGCAAGTATTTATTTAGCAAATTTAGCAGGAATATCAGTGTTTGCCACTGGAGGAATTGGCGGGGTCCATCGCGAATTGCCGGGGCAGATGAGTCGCGATATTTCTGCCGATTTGACTGAACTAGCACGCACGCCGATTATCACCGTTTGTAGCGGCGCAAAAAATATTCTCGATTTGCATTCTACTCTAGAATTACTGGAAACCTTATCCGTCCCGGTTGTGGGATTCCGGTGCGATTATTTTCCGGCATTTTATGTGCAGCAAAGCGAATGGAAACTCCCGTTGCGATTGAATGAATCTTATCAGATTGCGGAATTATATCGCTTCCATTTTTCGATCAATTCCGGCTCTTTGTTATTAGTACAATCTGCGCCAAATGCTGTTTCCCAAGAAGAATTTCAGAAGTGGTTGCAACCGGTCGAGCAACAAGCGAATCGCTTGGGGGTGCATGGGCCTGATAGAACCCCTTTTTTGTTAAGAGGGTTGGCCCACGAAAGTGCGGGTAAAACATTGGAGATCAATCAGAAATTGATCGTTCAAAACGCAAAATTGGCAGCCCAGATTGGACGAGATCTATACTCGTCAACCAAATCATGATCTAGAGTTGCTGATTCGTTTTAGGGCTATCTGGGTTCAGAACTGCTAGAGTTCGTGGTTAGGGAGCGAAGTTTTTCTCATGATTGTTTTGATCAACGGAAATTATTCTGCTGCTTTTGTCGGCAGATCTTCTGCTTTTTCATTCGGAAGAGGGTTGCGTGCGAAGATCCATTCTTCGATCGGTTTTCCTTCGATCAAATGTTCTTGCACGAATTGCGGAATTTTATCTGCCGTAACATTGCTGTACCAAGTACCCTCGGGATAGACGACTAGGATCGGTCCAGAATTGCACACCCGTAAGCAACCCGAACGAGTCCGGTAACAAGCATTTGGTCCTGTACTAAGCGACAAATTTTTGTCTTTCAGTTCTTTTTTTAGAGCTTCCCAACCCTGTTCGCCAACTTCGGGACTAGCACAGGTTCCCCCGGTGCAATAAAAAACATGGCGATGAAATTCGCCTATGTTCAATTTTTTGGCAATCTGTTGCAATTGAGGTTTATTATCTGCCATATGAAATCAATGCCCTTTCGAAAAAATAGAGTACATCATTTTGAGCTAGTATTATTTTGGACTAGCATCATTTTGGACTCGAATCGGGTAAAACTCGGCGAAGGAGTTCTCCAAAAAGCAAAACACTTGAGGTCCCGATAGCGATTACTAGCCAATCTAAAACGGAAAGCGGTTCAACCATAAAAATACTGCCGCCAAAAGTAACCATCACGATTTGACCAAAAACGGTGATGAGTGCGATTAAAAAGAGTGTGGGATTGGCGAGCAGACCGTGGAAAGCGGAGCGGTCCTGGGTTAACGATCGGCAATTCAGTTGATTCCAAACCTGGAAGAAAACATATACCGAAAAGAAAATAGAGACTTGGCGTATGTTGAGAGGATCGAATTTCCAATTGTCCGGATTTTGTCCACTACCCGCGGCAAACCAATGTAGATAATTCATGCCAAGCAACAAAGCGATCATAACAACCACAAAAAATAGACCGGTGCTAGCGATCGATTTGAACATTCTGGGAGTAATAATATTTTCGTCACGTTTTTTGGGTTTCATTTTCATCAACCCCTCGCGCGGTGGTTCTGAGCAGAGAGCGATTGCCGCAAAAGTATCCATGATAATATTGATCCAGAGCAATTGCAAAACGGTGAAAGGGGGTTCGATACCCAGAATCGGTCCCAAAAAAGCAATGATAAGAGCAGAAACATTAATCGTCAATTGAAATTGAATAAAGCGTTGAATATTCTCATAGAGCGAGCGACCCCAAAGAACCGCGCGGACAATGGTAGCAAACGAATCATCGAGCAGAACGATCTTCGAAGCCTCCTTGGCCACTTCGGTCCCAGCAATTCCCATGGAGAGTCCAACATCGGCTTTCTTCAGCGCTGGAGCATCGTTCGTTCCATCCCCGGTAACAGCAACAACTTCACCCATTTGTTGCAATAAACTCACCATTCGATACTTATCCAGTGGCCGCGCTCTCGCTAAAATTCGTAAACGTGGAAGTAGTTCTATGACTTGTTCATTGGTAAGCTGATTGAATTCATTAGAAGTCAATACCACCGGATTCGCAATATCGAGTAAGCCAATATCTTTCCCAATAGCTCGTGCAGTTTCGATATTGTCTCCCGTGATCATTTTAACTTCAATCCCTGCGCTCCGGCATTCCTGAATCGCCGTCAAAACTTCTGGCCGAAGCGGGTCGCGGATCCCAACGAAGCCGATATAAATCAATTCGGTTTCCCAGCTTGCTTCTCGTATCGATAATTCCTGATCGAGTTGAATTTCGCTGTCCTCAATTTCCCTATAAGCAAAGGCCAGAGTTCGCATCGCTTTTTCAGCAACTTTAAGTAAATCGGCATGAATTTTATCTTTATCTATGGTGCTAAAAGGGATCGGAACCCCCTCTTCGGATAGCTGGAAATGACAACGTTCCAGAAGAATCTCCGGTGCCCCTTTGACTAGAACAAACTTTTTACCGTTCACTTCGATTAAAGAGGTCATCCGTTTACGATCGGAGGTAAAATGCAATTGATCGATTTGTTGAATTCGTTGCCGTTCAGAACGATAGTCTATTTTATGACCTTCGAGCCATTGTAAGATAGCCCCTTCGGTGGAACTACCGATTACATGGATTTTCCCCTCTTTCCATTCCAGATGAGCGGTGCTGTTGGCGATCCCCTGGAGAGCGAACCAATCGATAGGGCGTTGCTTTGATAGATCAGGAGGGGATACAGATTCGTTATTCGCAATAATTTTCCCTCCCCAACAGAGTAGTTCGATCTTCATCTGATTCTGGGTAAGAGTCCCTGTTTTATCGGAGCAGATAACGGTAGCAGAACCGATCGTTTCGCAAGCGACGAGTTGGCGAACGAGACTATTCGCGCGTGTCATTTTACGCATAGCAATGGCCAGCGAAACCATGACACTCATGGGTAGTCCTTCGGGAACCGCGACAACGATGATGATAACCATATAGACAAAATAGCTAAGCAGATTACTGATCGATTCGCGTAGAGCTTGACCGGTCGATTCTGCTACCAGGCCTTCTTGAATATAAAGATGGTTGTGATTTTTGTCGAATAAGGGTAGTCGTGTTTCTGGATCGATGGCAAAGGTCGGTGAGAAGCGGATTTCGTGTAACCATAAACCGCGTGTAAGTAATACCGCAAAAATCGCTAAAGCAGCACCGTATCCGACTTTACTGATCAATCCGGCCAGATTCGTTAGCTTTAACTGTAATGGAGTTAGCTCTTTAGAAATGGTAAGTTTGGCTTGGATCCGTTTTTCTTTACTAGAACTTTCGGCAGATTCTTTATCGCTCGTAGAGCCATTGACCGAGAGGGGCGATGGAGTATGATCGGAGCTTAGTTGGTCTTTATGCCTCTCTTCACTTTTTTCTAAATTGTTCTCTAAATTATTTTCCTCATTTTGCTCCGAATCTGGGGCTAGTCTCCGAGCGATTTGACCTAGCATGGTCAAATCACCGACTTCCGTTGCGACCATCCTCCCTGTACCTTCAACTACCTGAGTGCCACGATAGAGGCATCCCGGTTGTTCGAATCCTTGGACTGTTTCATCACGAGAACCAGGAGTTTTTTTGACTGCTTCGGATTCGCCTGTCATCAACGACTGATCGATCTGCATCTCTTTCGCAGCGATGAGATGACCATCGGCAGGAATTTCATCCCCCATCTCCAATTCTATCAGGTCACCAACAACAACTTCTTCCAGAGGAATCTCTTGCAATTGACCATCTCGAATAACTTTAATGCCTATCGATTCTTTTCGACTATTCAGAACTTCAAATTCGCGGTCGCTTTTGAATTCACTATAAAAAGACACCCCAGTTGCTAAGATAATGGCCATCATAACCGCCAACCCTTCAAAAGATGGGTGGCCCAAAAGAACACTAACACCGACGAGAAGCATGCCTAGTATAAACGCAACAGAAGGTAACCAGGAAGATTTGCCAGATAAGTGCAGAAATCCCAAAACCCCTGCAACAATAAGAAAACTCAACCCCCCTGCAAGAAAAGAGGAATCGGAGAGATCGACCACTGTTTTAATCAAAACAGCAGCAAGGAGAATTTTGATAATCGATTCATCGAATTTGGCGAGGAATTTTTTCCAGAGCGGTTCACGCGGGAGCGGGGTTAAACGGTTCGAGCCATATCGTTGTAAACTAATGATTACATCGTTTTGTGTGAGTCCTGTCGAGTGGCTCGAGGGAAACTGATCGATTATTTCTCGCAGTGTACGCATAAAAATTCTTACGGGTTCCTATTTACTATATTGCAGATTACAAAGGGATTAAATAATGAAAATTTTGCTCCATGGCAAGCAAATAGCCGTTCGGTTACGATCGGCTTGAATCCCTTAAGTTATTCGTTCTCTAAATTCAAATATCTCAACGATCTCGATTTTTCTACTTTGATAAGCTTTCTCTCTTGAAGAAAAATCCCAAAGACCGATCAAGATAAATCTATTAGTGCGGTTAATAATAGGGCGATATATCAAAGGAATATAATTTCAATGAAATTAAGAGGATGGGATAAAACTCCTAATTCTATTCATTCGGAGTTTAAAGATATTGTTTGTCCCATCTCATTCTGCTAATTACTTTCCATAATGGAGCCAGATAAGAAAATGATTTGAGATGACAGATGATCGTTTATTTATCCATAATCTCTTTCGATTTAGCATTTGCCAATTCATCTACTTTGTTTTCGTAGGTTTTTAAGAGATTTTGAATCTCCTCTTTTCCTTTTTTGGCATCATCTTCGGACATGGTTTTATCTTTTTCGCCTTGTTCGTAATGTTTATTGCCATCTCGGCGAATATTTCGGCAAGCGACTTTGGCTTGCTCGGCAATCTCTTTGATTTTTTTTACCAATTTTTGCCGTTGATCTCCAGACATCGAGGGAATTTGCAAGCGAATTACCTTACCATCATTGGCAGGAGCCAGACCAAGGTCGCTATTTCGAATCGCTTTCTCAATCTCTTTCAAATCGGTTATATTAAATGGTTTGATCATCAGCTGTTGAGGCTCTGGACTGCTAATATTGGCAATCTGTTTTATGGGAGTTGGAGAGCCAAAATAATCGACCCGTATAGAATCTAGCATCGCTGGAGAAGCGCGACCCGTTCTAAGCCCTTTCAGCTCGTTTTTCAAAACATCGAGTGCTTTTTCCATTCGGTCTTTACAATCTTTAATAATTTGTAAGTGTGTCATTGTTTTTTATTCCTGTTCATGATCTAGAGATATTATTCATTCATTTCCAGAGGGAGTTACCCAGAGAAGGATTTATACATATCTATATTTTATCTATTCATCAATTATTCGCTCAAATTGAGATGGAATTTAACCATATTCTGAATCGAATTAGGAAATTTTATTTTTTGAAAATTCAAATTATATCGTTTTCTCATCTCCATTCTGAGGGATCTTTAATGGCGCATTGTCTGAATCAAGATCCCACTTAAATCGATCGAATTCCTGATCCGAGCAAGAGATTTTTCTATTTTTACGTTTACCGTTTTAGAGTGAGAAATCAGAAGTTATTCGCGATTCTATTTATCACTTCGTTGCCAATTTGATTTATCACGAAACCAGAGTACCGATCGATTGGCCGGCTATAACTTTTTCCAGATTACCCTCTTTTTTATAATTAAAGACAATAATAGGCAATTTCGGAGTCGAGCTGCGGCAAAGATCGATCGCAGCCATGTCCATTACCATCAAATTTCCGCCCCAAACCTGATCGAAAGATAGCTTTTCGTAGCGAATAGCGTGATGGTTTTTTTCTGGATTATCGTTATAAATTCCATCGACTCTGGTAGCCTTCAGAAGGACATTCGCTTCTAGTTCGACCCCGCGAAGTGCAGC
>JAKBAI010000141.1 GCA_021809185.1 Planctomycetota bacterium | reverse complement strand
ACCGGATCGTTATCACCTAGCGCATGGATTAAAGTATCCAGTGCTAGCAAAGATTCTTCGCCGTACTCTGCTAAAACCCGGACTGCTCGCCGGCGGACCGTTTCATTCGGATCCATCGCCGCTCTTCTTAAAATAGGAACTAACTTAGCGGGACTACCACCCAATTCAAATAAAGCAATAACAGCAAGCCCTCGTATTTCATCCTCCGCAATTACTAAGGCTTCTGCCATGATATTGATCGCCGAATCTACATGTTCTTCGGCTATCTTTCCGGTTATCGCAGCTACTAACACTTTTCGAATCAACATTAATCGATTAGGTATACTTGATGTCTGGGCTGCGGGATTGGAATTTGTCTTTTCGCGGTAACGAATCTTTATTCTCTGCGCCAAGAGCCTACCCTCTTCCCCATTTTGTTAATAATGGAGCATTTAATTTGCTCGAACTTTACTTTTCATGTTTATTTAGAGTTTTCTAAACCGTTTATTCTTTTGATAACATTAGCACGAAAAAAAGTTAAAGCAAGAAAAATCAGTAAATTCCTTTCTATCGATTCTCTTCTTACAATCCGCAATTCAAATCGGGAAAGAGATGGATTCATGCAGAACAAAAATCGTCCTCTAAAATCTCAATTGACCCTTTAGTTATTATCATCTGAGAAAAAAATTAGATTTAGGAAATAGGGTTATGTTTTGGACTTTAGCCTTTGATAAAAATGATAAACAGTGCTATCTACTAGCGGAGACAACACTGTTTTTGAAAATGGTTTGAGTATTCCAAACAGATTAGTTTTAATCGCAGATTCGCTCGATTTTGAATCCTCCCCGTTCACTTACAACTTTTACTTAGAAAAATAAGGAGAATCTGGTTCAAATTCTAGATTAAAGTTCAAATCAGCATTCCCCAGCGTCGCTTTTTGATCTGAACTTCCCTCAAACTCCTGAGTAGAAGCTGTTTTATCGTCGGTGGCTTTGTCCTTGGCATTGATCGTAACAGCAGGATGAGTCGATCCCAAATTATTCTTCTCTTCTGAAATAGCCTCTCTAGGACTTAGCTGCCGAGAATACTCATTTTTTGGTGGGGTAATTCCATCCCGAAGCGATTGATATAACTTTTTGTCTGGTAATTCCAAACAAAAATAATCGATCGGTCTTGCAACAAAGAAATCCAACCAACCTGGCACACCGGATTTGGCATAATCGAGGAGGACATTTCCTGCGGGATCAAGAACTCTCCCCGTCTCGGCAATCCGAACATTCTCATCGATTACCTCCGCAAAAATCTGGGGAAGAGATCGTAATTCAGCTGCTAACTTATGATCCCAGAGATCGATCCCCGTTCCGGTATCTTGATCATCTAATTGAATGAGTTGTTGCTCGTTCACTTCGGCCCCGATTCCGATTAAGACAAACTTCAATGGATTTCTTTTTTTGGCAGCAATCGCTCGTGCCAAAAATAGACTGTATTCTTTTACTTCTGCAAGGTCATGCAATTCCCCATCCGTAATAAAGACATAAAATCCCCAAGGGGCATCCACAAATCTTTTTTCAAAATACTGGATTGCCGGTAGCAATCTCGTTCCGGTTCCAAAATGAGCTGGGGGACCAAAATGATAGTTTTCGACGTGATCCGCTGTAAAATCGCCCAGTTCTTCGATTTGACCGCCACCTGGCCCCGTCGACCAATAAATACAGGTCGTGCCCCCATCTGCATCGAGCTTGCGAGCTAAATAGGCACAAATCGATTGAGCTACCGGAGAGATAAGATTCTCTAATTTGATTTTTTCTCGAAAAACTGCGGAAAGATGCCCGATCGAAGAGACACCATAAAGGTTGGCCATAGAGGCAGAACCATCCATTGCAACCCCTGTTTGTGTCCCTTCACATCGCGGTTCCATCAAGATACTCGCTCGAACTCTCCAGCTTCCATTCGGATCCGGATAAATATTAACTTCTCCAAATGGATCTTGCACCTGTTTTAACTGCATAATCTCGTTCTCCATTTAACTATTTCAGCAATAAGAGCCACTGAGGTATTCGTTTGTAGAAATCTCACATTTTATCTTTTTCTCGCTTTAGATAATTCTCCGTAATAACCAGGGGCATCAAAAATGAGAATTTTACATTAAATTAACTATTTCCTGTTGTCTGATCCCTCCCTAGCGATTATCTTAAAGTAAGAATTAAATATTCATGAATATATTTTTGTTGGAATACGGAAAAATAAATGGAGCATTGAATCAATTGAATGATTCAATTAATACACTAGGGTATCATCTCCCTAATTTAATTCGGGATTTTCAAAATCGATCTCTTATTAAGAGATTTTTTTAGAATTATTCAGTTCTAAAATCGGTAAGCCGATTTAATTTTATTTTTTGACAGATATAATAATTCAGATAATCATAAAGATTAAAGAAAAGTAGCGGAACAGGGCAAGAATACGGAAAAAAGTATTCATTTAGATTACCGAAATAGTAAATTATTGAAAGAAATCATGCATATTACAGATATATTTCAATTACATCCAACCACATTTAGCTTTGAATTTTTCCCCCCGAAAGAGGAAAGTGCCTGGGAAGAGTTATTTAAGAATATCGTCCAGTTGGAAGAATTGCACCCTTCGTTTGTATCGGTTACCTATGGTGCCGGAGGAAGCACGCGCGAAAAAACGCACGATCTGTTGGTACGGATCCACCGAGAAACTCAATTAACCGCGGTTTCGCATCTGACCTGTGTTTGCCATCAGCGCCAAGAACTGGAAGCAATTTTGCAACGCTATGATGAATCGGGAATTGAGAATATTTTGGCTTTGGGGGGCGATTTGCCCAAAAACACCCCCTATTATGATCGTAACCAAGATGCTTTTCGATACGCTTCCGATCTGGTTGCCTTCATCAGGAGCTTTAATACGAAGCATTTACCCAAAGGTTTTGGGGTTGGCGTTGCAGGTTTTCCGGAAGGGCATCCGGGCACCCCAAATCGATTGAAAGAAATGGATTATCTCAAACAGAAAGTCGATGCCGGGGCTGATTATATTTGCACGCAACTTTTTTTTGACAATCGAGATTTTTTTGATTTCCGCGAACGCTGTGACTTGGCAGGGATTCGTGTACCCATTATTGCGGGCATCATGCCTATTTCATCTCGGAGCGGGCTACATCGAATGGCAGAATTATCTCTTGGTTCGCGTATCCCTGCGGCATTGCTTCGAGCGGTTAGCCGTTGTGACGATGACAATGCCGTCCGCCGAGTAGGCACCCATTGGGCCACCGAACAGTGTCGGAGTTTGCTCGATCATCAGGTTCGTGGCTTGCACTTTTATACTCTGAATCGATCCGATGCCACCCGCGAAATTTATTCGAATCTGGGAGTCAAAGACTCGAAAGCCCTTCGCGGTCTCGCTTCGTGATTCGATTCTTTTTTCGGCCACTCTTCTGACAGAGTAACTCATACTCGATAAAAGTAGGCTTCCACTTACGGATGTTGCTCGATTCACCAACATCGCTCTTTCCAGGAGTTTTAATCATTTCGATGAAACATCTAGATAGGGTATTGTACGTGAAATTAAGCTAGGTAAGCTCAGAGCCTATCTCTACCAATCCCGTTTATACTTCCTGAAAGGTAATTACCAGCTTGGCAATCCTATTGAGAGCGGGAACTGAGAGGGATGAAAGAGATGAGAGAGAGGGGTGACTGAGCGGGATGTTCCGCGTTCTTAGCTTCGCTCGCCCTTTTAGAGATCGATTTGCGAGTATTTGTCTAAATTCTTATATGTGCCATCAACATATTTTTTGATCAAGGATTTGATCAGATTTTCGACTCATTGCGACTTTTGAGAGTCGAGTTCATCTGATTCGGAAAATATTTCTTAAGTGACAAAAAATGCTTTTCGAATAAATGCCAGGACAGATAGCCCCAAAGCATCATCACCCCCCAGCCAATCAAAAATACAATAACGCAAAGAAGAAACGCGATCCCGGGGAAGGGGAGAAAATCAACGATTTTTGGTAACACAAGCTTCTTTATTCCCAAGGCCAAGACGGTAAAGATCGGCAAATGGAACAGATAAATACTGTAGCTATACTTGCCAAGCAATCGGAAGGGCGACCATTCAAAGACGCGCAGATAACGTTCCGAAGGGGAATCTAATAGCAGAAGTAATAGGCAAGTAAATAACCCACTCAATGCACTATGCATGGTGGCATTGGTAAAATCCACGTCTCGCGAACTGCCTTTATAAATGATCATCCCTAGAATTGCCGAAATGCACATCACGATTCCTACCCAATAGAGAATATGTCTTCTCCGAATCGGCTTCGTCAATCCCCCTTCCTCCTTGGCGATTTCCCAAAACGCGACAAGTGCTCCCATAGCTAAGCCATCGCAGCGCCAGGGGGTCAAACTATAAATCATCCAAGAATCTTTGTTCATTTCTATTAATACCCAGCGAATCCACGGGCAGAGGACGATAAAAGATAGACAGCAGATTATCAACGTTCTCGAATTCCATAAAAAGACGAGGAATGGCCAAATCAAATAAAATTGCTCTTCTACAGATAACGACCAGGTAGGAGACAATAAAAATCGAAAGCGTTCTTCGGGATGAAAGACTTGATAAAAATTAGCTAGGTAGCCAAAATAATGGAGCTGTTCATTCAAGCTCGTAGGTTCACCGCCAGGAAGTTTCGGGAATTTCGTCGCCAAAGCTGGCAAAAGATAGAATTGTATAATAAGTAAGACATAATACAGCGGGAAAATCCGAACGAGACGACGATAGTAAAATGTAGAAAAGTATTTTGGTTGTCTACGTGTTTGCAGCAAAATCCGAGTGATTAAAAACCCACTCAACACAAAGAATAGATCGACCCCGGCCCAACCATAAGACAAGAGCACCATCATTCCCTGGTCGAACGTTGACAGGTTTTCTGGTAAATAATAGGAGCTTGCAGTTAACCAGGTATGCTTGATCATAACCAATAAAATAGCGATCCCTCGCAATCCATCCAGAACGGGGAGATGGGTTAGATTTCTTTCAGGGATAAGTTTCAAATCCCCATCCCCCAATAGAATTGTCTGGTTGAGATTAGGAATTGTATCGTGCAGCTCTATTGATCCATGGGATGATCCATAGGATGATCCATGGGGAGATAAATGCGGGGATTGCGAAGGTTGTTCGGAAATCGGTTTCATGGTGAGTCTAATCTTAATAGGGGGGAGTCGTTTACTCTCTATCTATTGTCTGAACCTACTCTGGATCAAAATTCTTTTAGTTTTAATCCAGCTTGAAAAAAGAATCGATTCCAATCGAAATCGATCAAGGAGGGTACCAAGAGAGAACTAAAACAAAACTAAAATGAGACTAGGAATAATGTTAAATCTTGTAGAACGTTATTGGTACAGGCTCTATCAATTTTGTGGCGAATCGAGTCTCGTTCAAAAAAATCTTTTGAGATCGTTCTACTTCCAATTAATTCAATCATTATAATAACATTACTGCTATTCTCTTTGAGCTTGACAAATCTTCTTTTTTTCGGGATCGCCTTTTTAATTAATCCGAGTTATCAGTCCTATAAAAGCAGATTATTCCTCCGTTTTAGAGTTTTTAGCGGCATTGAATGATTATAGTAGATAATTATTCAAGCGCAAAAAATTCAGAATATATTAATAGAAAGGATCTGGATATTTTTACTGGCAGAGATAAATAGCTCTATCTTTAAACATTTATGCAAGGAGATTGAGTGATCTTTTTATTATCGAATACGCAAATAGGGGGAAAAGAGTTCTTTAAAGAGCAATGAAAAATAGTGAGTTCGTTTGACGAGTTCGATCGATTCTTCGACTCTTAGCAATACTCGAAAAACGGATTTTTTATTGATAATGGATTAAGCGGAGATAAATCAAAATAAGAGTAAGCGAAATGAAACACAAATAAAATATAAAAAGATGAATATTTCGATAATTGCGTTAATAAACTCATTCTTGAGAATGAATCCAGGAAGAAAGATTTTCCTGGAAACACTCGTTTAGACTGTTCAGAAAGGAAAAAATAGCTAATTGAAATATTTTCTTGAAAAACAATTCCATCCCGAGTTAACTCGCGAAGATCGTGAATTCATCTAGGATGTTCCCATAAGTCCTTGAAGTAATTTATGGGAAGATACAATATTCGGGATAGTAAAACAAATCGATTCAGGATAGCTTATATCAAGGACCAACTGTTCCAGTTAGTCGATCGTATGTCAAGGTCGAAGGGTGATCATTCATCCAAAATCGGTGCCATTCGTCTCTAGCCTGTCGCAAATCTTCTGATTGATTATACAATTGCTTGCTTCGGTATAGCGGGTCGCTATCATACTGGTTTAATAAACAGCCCGTTGATAAAGTGGTAATAGCAAAAAGTAAAATCAACCCTCTCTGAAGTGGTCGAAACATAACGATTCCTTCCTGGATTTCAATCTCTAAAATCTTTACAAATCGACTTTTGCGATTAATACAACAATCTCTTATTACAAGAATCAATTGTAAGATACATTCTGATCCCATAAACACTGAAAGACCAGAAAAAGCCCCCAAAACTTCTAAGCAAAATATTTAGTTATTGTATGATCGGAAAAGAAAAAAATAAATCTTTAGCCAAATTATTCATCAAATACGAAATAATCAGGATTTAACCACTAAGCAGATTATCCAAATTGCCAAGGCTTCGCATTTTGAAAAAAGCGATCGAAAATAAACATCAGAAATTCGATATTAAAGAACGAATGCCCTTTTTTCAAAGAAACTAATTTTTATTTCTTTACCTTGACCCGATTAAATAGTCTTCGTTTGGCCAAATGAGGTTTTATTGTCTCTTGAGCTAAGGATTTCAGGTAAAAAGTTGCAACAGATCCAGATAAGACAACTTCATCTTTTGTCTCTTGAACGTCCAGTCGTTGTAGTTCAGCATGACTGCTCTCCGAAAGAAGATTTTTGATGTTCGATTGATGGGGGATCAAAATCGAATTCATTATCGCTGACATTTGTTATTGCTCCTTGCTAAAACGTCGAATGAATTGAATATTGGAAAGGCACAAATCAAGTCAAGTAATGACAACATGGGCTTACTATTACTCTTACAAAACAAGTTACTCTTACAAAACGGGAATAAATCTGATTGAATCAGTTTAACAATATTGGTTCGCATTTTTTAACGTTTCAGTAAATTTTAATAAGAGCGAAGAATAATAGTACAACTCAAAATATTTCTGATTCAGGAATAAAAGAATCAATAAACTTTTTATCTTTCTACTTGCATTAATTTTTTACTTGCATTAATTTTTTACTTGCATTAAAGTCTACTAAATGGCTAAGCAGCTTCATTATGTAGAATTGTGTAGAAAAAATCATTTCTTAAGTGAAATACGGAATATAGCTCAAAAGAATGATTTCTTTCTTAAAACCAAAAAAATCACTAACCATCCTAACCAGCTCAATCACTAAAGCTATGTTACTCAATACTTACCACTCATTTCAAGGCTAAAAGTAAAATAATTACGATTTTCGTTAAAGTTTTTTTGTTTAGAAGAGGAGATTGACAGTAAAGGGAATTTTTACTTTAACAACGAAGGGATAAAATGAATTAAAGTAAACAATCTTGGGGAATAAACGAATTATGTCGAATACTCATGAACATTTAGAGCATGCGGAACATGTAGCACACCATTCAAGCAACCCTTTTGATAAAAAAGTCGCCATGACCATGGCAATCGTCGCAGCGACGTTGGCATTTGTAACCCTCCTTTCTCATCGTGGTCACAATCATGTTCTAGGGCTTCAATCCTTATTAGGAACGCTTAAAGTACAAGAAAGCAATGCTTGGGCACAATACCAAGCGAAGCGACTAAGGCAAGAATTGTCCGCCCAGACAATAACATTATTAAATTATTCTCCTGAAAAATCAGGGAAACTCAATGAGGAATTGGAACGATTAAAAAAAGTAGTCAATAAATATAAGGAAGAATTGAAGGAAATTAGCAATACCGCAAAAGACTTTCAAAAAAAGGCAAAAGATACAGAAGCCGAGATCGAATTTAGTCATCATCAGACCGATCGGGTCGATGCCTCTCATCTTGGGGTAGAATTAGGGCTTGTGCTCTGTTCAATCGCTGTACTCACCAAACGAAAATCGTTTTGGTTTGGTGGAATAGCGGTCACTCTTCTGGGATTAGTCGTTTTGGTCGCTGCCTATACTTTGATGGGTCATGAGCCTCATTCAGAAGGTGATAATCATCCTGTTGATAATCATCAGATTACCGGAACAGCTCATGAAACCCCATCGAAAGCAAAATCGCATTAAAACTCAAAATCCGAACAATTTTCTAAGATAAGCTTAAGTCAACAAGTTTAATCGACTTGTTGACCTATTTTTGGGAAAGTCGGATTTTTCCTTTTCGAGAACCATCTCTTTTCCGTTTCCTCTGACAACTTAAAATTCGAGCAAACTTCATAATCTAACGAACAGATCAAGCAATCTTCCAAATCGGTCCGATTTTTTCGATTGAATAAATTTAACAAATATGTCGATAAAAAGATTTGGGAGTATTATGTGCGGGTCAATTGTGTAAATGATTAAACCCGCTTATCAATTGGATTTACCACAGAATACAATGACTAGGAAATCGCTTGGACTTCAAGATTGGGCTTCAAGATTGGACTTCAAGATTGGACTTCAAGATTGGACTTCAAGATTGGGGATAATGAAAAGTCCCTTTGATATGTTCTTTTTCAATTAGTAAACTGAGGCTTTTAATCAATCTGGAAAAAGAGTTACAACACCGATTTTGTAGTCTAAAGAAACACACGAGATGTTCATAGCGATGTCTGCACTGATGTCCGCAACGATGTCTGTAGTAAGGGGGAAGTGATGAAAGGAACTGAAGAAACATGGCAAAAATCTACAACATCACAAAAAGGGGTACCTAGGATAACCCAGCAGATCGATCCAGTAAGTGTCACAAATGATTTTGATGATTCCGAAGAAAAATCAAATGAAGGCTCCTCAAAATTCCTTCTTTTACCAAAAGGGGTCTTTCAATCGAGGGCTAGGTCCAATGAATATTATCCAGAAGTTTGCCAACAACGAATATTAATGTCCGTAATAGAAGGACTAGCGAATGAAGAAGGCATTATTGTTTGTGCAGGGAATTCTGGGTTAGGAAAAACGAATACTCTGTTGCAGCTTGTCGATTCTCTACTTGAACGAAAAGACTTGGCAATGGAAATTTTGCTGTTAGTTCATTGCCGATTTGCTACTCCCAAAGAATTATTTCAAGCAATCCATTTTGATCTCAAACTCCCCTATGAAGGGAAATCAGAACAAGAATTGCGACTCTCTTTAAGTGAGTATTTATATAGTCAACTATCCGCGGGAAAAAGATTTGTATTGCTGTTAGATGAGGCTCATCTTTTGCCAGATGATTTACTCGATGAACTTCGATTACTAACCAACTTAGAAGGGGCACAAGGAAAAGCATTCCAAGTTGTTTTAGTGGGGCAATATTCTTTAATCGAACGATTGGAAAAAATGGGGGAGACCACGCTAACCCAGCGCATCGCTATCCGGGAAAAATTCTGTGAATGGTCCGCAGAAAGTATTCGAGATTATTTATACTCTCAATTCATGGAGTTCGAGCACCAATTGAGTGATTATTTTACAGAAGAAGCGATCGATTTGCTGGTTGATCTTGCACAGGGGAATCCTCGCCGAGCGAATCAGCTCGCATTTCTTTCTTATCGTATGAGTAAACAAGTGCAGATTTTCCCAGCTGACTTTGAAACGGTCCTAGAAGTTTCCAATTATCTAGGCGGTGATTCATCTACAGAAGATCAAGAAAATGAGATTATCTCGTTTGAACCTGTTCACTCTGAAATAAATCAATCATCGGCCATAAAAGATTCGACGGTCTATAATTCTGCGGCAATATTAAATTCAGAGAATCTACAGTCTAATAAAATCAATCTTGAGCAAAATAATAAAGATTCAATCGTTCGTGTTTTTAATTCTCAAAAGTTGGAAATAGAATCAGCAAATCGAGAAAGCAGTTCTTTCGAAGCTAGCCACAACGAAATGATGGAATCCACTAATAGAGTTCCATCATCAAATTCAATCTCACATTCTGCTAATTCTTCCGCATTTTTGAGCACACCAAAAACATCGGAAGAGACAGCAATATTAGAAGAATCATCCGAGAAAAAGGCGTCTCCTGATCACGAAATCGATAGTAATCGCTCGGATAGTAATCGCTCGGATAGTAATCGCTCGATAGATCCGATGCGTAAAAGTATAATCATTTCCGGAAATATACAAGAAAATCCAATTGTACGAACTATTCCGTTTGAAGATAGTACAATTAAAACGGATCGACCGAGCGTATTAGTCTATGGAAGCCCCACAGAAGGAAATATTTTGGCAAAAGTAGAGGAAATCTTACGATCCCGCCGAAAAAAATAAGAGGATTGAATCGAATTTCGTCGATTATTTTTCAAGAGCTATAGTCGAAGTTATCATTTAGATAGATGAATGGTAACAATGAAGAATAATAAATAGCTCGATGGTTAAACACTCTAGTATCCGATTAAAATTGATTTGATAAAAACTATTATTTTTCGGAATGTAGATTATTCGTATATTGATCGAATGTAGATCTCTTCGATAACCAAAATAAGCAATTAGATACTGGCACCGAGATGATCGGTCAGGTTTGATTGTTGGCCTCAAAGCGATTAGGAAAGATCGCTCGAACCAAACCAAAGGGCTGAAAGGATTCAGAATGGGACGCTTTACAGAGACCATCGGTATGATCCAGGGTCGCATGACCGTGAGACCATCAGAATCCCATGCCAATTCACCCGTTACCCCTCCATCGCCTGTTGAAAAAGGATTTAGTACAACGGTTCCCATCGAGCAATTTTTACAACAAGAACCGATAGAGATCCCCTTTATTGAAGTAGGCGCGGGCTGCAACAATCATGCTAAAAGTTTACCGCCCAAGATAACCGAAAGAGAATCGAATCTAATTCTCCCCACACCCATTAGTTCTAATGAACAGCAAATATCGAAATCGCATCCATCGAAACCGCATCAAAGCAATCATTCGATATCGACTCCGAGTATTGTTGCGAGAACAGAAAATCTTTTTACCGATAATCATCCAAAGGCGAGAACAGAAAATCTTTTTACCGATAATCATCCAAAGGCGAGAACAGAAATTCCTCAGCCTTTAGGTACTGCTATCAGAATAGAACCATCACAAACCGTTCTTAATAAAGAAATTCACCCCGATTTTTTTCAAGATTATACAGATAAATTTACCTCTGAGCTTTCAAAATCGTTGAACCCATCCACTACCCAACAAGGAAACTCGCTAAAACGATACCTTGGGGTAACCTATCGCCCCGTTTTGGATGGTAGATGGTCTCAACTTCCTATTGCCAAAGTCTCCAATGAACTTGTCAGTTATCATTCTCCAGAACACCCGATCAGTGAACAATATCGCTCATTGATTCAGGAAATGTTTTCGGGGAAAAAAGATTCCGAACGGATTTTTCTATTTACCTCTTCGCATCGGCAATCGGGTACTTCGACGGTTTTATTAAACATCGCCTTCACTCTTTTAAGACAATCCTTTCGCCACCGGATCCTCTTGATCGATGCCAACCCGGAACAGTCGATCTTATCAGAGAAATTGGGAACCCGCCCGTCCCCAGGCTTGCATGAATGGCTACATCGGCTGTTACCGTGGAATCTGGCCATGCAGCGAACCCTAGTGACCGGACTTCATCTTTTGCCAGCTGGTAATGGAGAAGGAAATCGCGGCGTTATGGGTCAAGAACGCATTCAACAATTAACAGGGTACTTGCGCCAGCATTACGATTATACCCTTATCGATTGCCCCATTTGGGGCGATGACAGTGTACCTATTTGGACCAGTTATTGCGACTCGGCTTTTCTGGTAATCCGACAATCCAACTCGGACGGTTTTGACAACAACCAAGCCCACGAAGGATTAACCCACGATGCCAAACTCAAAGGGTATATTCTAACACATGGCTAATTATTCCTTCAGATTACTTTCAGTCCAGAATTTATCTAGATTCAACAATGATCATTCTATGCTCGTTGTTGAATGAATTTCTCGATTTTTCAAATAAGAATTTTATCGGCTTTATAATCTTATTTGTTAATTCAAATAATTAAAAGCATCCCATTTTTATCATTTCACTGTTTCTTCCATTGACAATCCTATTTTGCCCCCTCAAAATAAATATAAAAATACTTTTATCAATTACTTTTCTTCTATTTTTTCTTGTTTTGGTTTACAGGTATGATTAAACCATGATGATTAAACCGCTATGATTAAAAAATTGATTAAAAAATTGATTTTTGGGTTACCGTTCGTAGCGAGTTCCCAAAATTCTATTCCGTTAAAATATACGCTCAAACCATCGCTGTTCGCAAAGCCGGTTGTATCTTTGGTTGCCTGCATATTGATCCTATTAACTTCCAGAAATGTTGCACCATCTCAAATTCAAGAAATTGAGAAAACGAATCAGCGAAATGATTCAAAAAGCACTCAGCAATCTTTAATCGATCTGCGGTCTGCAAAAGATCTGAACTACATGCGGAAATTAGTGCAACAAGCTGGGGAACCTGAAAACTGGGTATCTTCCTTCAACGAACTGAAAGCTCTCGGTCCATTAGCCAAAGAGGCTCTGAGAGAGCGTGTCAATGATAGCAATCCTAATCGAGCAGATTTATATAGATCTCTATTGTACGATCTGATAGCAGCAGAATTCTCCCAGAGATGCAAAGAATTTCGCCAAAATGATATTTGGTGGAAGAACAATACTTTTCCTGGAATCGATCACTTCCTCTCTCTTGGAGATAGATCAGCGGAATCGAAAGCATTATTTATGAGCATCGTCGACAGCCATCCAGAATTATTTATCTGGTTGGATGTGTCCCCAGAAGAATTCGTTGATAAAGTCCAAGAGTTAGCATTCAGGCTACTGTCACGAAGGTATATTCGAGGCGTTATTCGACCAGCTCCTTTGGGATCGATCCGCAATGACCAATTAACTCTGTTTTTCTTTCTCAGTCATCCCGCCATGATAAACTATCTAAAATCGATGCCTATTCAACTAGAACAGCTTATCAATAATTATCTTGTTCAATCGATCCAATTTAAGGGAAATACTGGTCATCCAGATTTTGTGCGAAAATGCCTTGTTAGAATCATCAATCAACTAAATCCAAATGCACAGAGTTATATGCTCTACAATACAGTCAAAAACACCAAAATGCGCGAGGTTTGCCCTTGGCTCTTGAAAATCGCCTTAAAAAAAACAATGGATCCTGACGATCGACTAGGCGCGATCGATCTGGTGGGAGAAATGGGAAATCGCTCCATGATACCTTCGTTAGAAAAATTGCTCGATGATCCGAACCTGTATCGCATCAATCTCAATTTGAACTTAAACAGAAATCTTCAATCTAAATTATTCGAAATTCGACTACGCGATCAAGCTTTGATTTCGCTTATCAAAATTGCCAAAATCCCTAAAAAACTGGTTGGTATAAAGAACGAACCCTCTTTAAAAGTGTATTACTTTTCCCCTTCAGGGGATTTCTTCAAAGATAAACAGTCCAAGATATTCGCCCTAAAAAAATATTTAGCATGGCGGAAACGCCAAAAGGATTTGCCCCCAATGGCCACTAACTTTAAATTACTCGCAAAGGAAAAGTAGTGCGATTTCAGATTAAAGCGAACTCTTCTCTTTACTGATAAAATAATCTTCGAGATTTGCCTGGCCTAGAGAAGAATTTGAAATTGCTTTCTCTTCTCGGCTTCTTTTATAGGACGGGATAGAAACAGGAAAAATAGTCGTTAAGAAAATCCTCTTAACTTTGAATGATCATCACGAATTAACCTGGTAATGAAATGAAAAAAATCAATCAAGTAACAACTCGAATCAGTTGGTT
>JAKBAI010000140.1 GCA_021809185.1 Planctomycetota bacterium | reverse complement strand
GATTCGAGCGTGCAATCATTTCTCCCCGGCACGCAAGAAACGAAGAGGTAACTCTTCTCTATCACCGATCTGTATGGCCGTTAGGGCTTTCATTTTGGTGAAACTACTTAATTTCGAAAGCTACTTCATTTCGAAAGCTACTATAAGAGCGATTAAAGCAGTCCTATATTGCCGTCCTCCGAATTCTTTCTATCCCCCAGAGATAAAGAATTCGACCCCTTTTTAATCATCCGAATTTACTTTTCTAAACATTTCTCCAAAAACCTGTTTCATAATCATAACTAATTAGGAATTGGAAACTTAGCCTGAGCATTGCTCCTAATTGAATGGATGTCTCTCGCCAGTAGTGTATTCCTTCTTTAGAGATAGGATAGCATGATCACACCCCAGCGAAGAATCAACAGAATCGAGAAAAAAACAACAAAACTCAAAATCGCTCGTTCAAGAGACCGAATCCACAAATATCGACCTCGAACCAAGGTTGCCATACACCAAAGAATGGCGCCGAATAAACTTATCGCCATGAATGTCCCGACCCAATTCGCGCGCAAAGATGCCATAATACTGCCATGCATTAATAAGGAGAAGCTGGTGGTTAATCCACAAGAGGGACAAGGCTTATTAAATAACACAACAAATTCACACTTCCCCAACCCAAGTTGACGATGGGACTCCATCGTTAACGGCTTTCCTTCGGCATCGTACGGATGAATGACCACCGCCAAAGTAAATATGGTTATTAACCCAATGGTTATGACAATTAAGAATAACCGGATTCCCCATTTTAACTTTGGTTCTATATTTTTCATGGTGTTAAATCCCCGCTCGCGCATATAACCGGTTGTAAATCAATAGTCAAGTCAAACTAAAATCGTACTTATAGATGTTTTAAGATATTTCGAAGAAACTGGATAAAGATTTTTAACATTGCGTCCTTTTGGGAATTAAGATAAACTCTGTTTTAAAATTGGATTCAGAGAATAAATTTGGTTTAAAGACAATGAAATAGGTACAGAACCGTTCTAAAAAGGTGAGATTGGGTAGGATAGTTAACTTTCCATAGACATTTTGGCAAATCGGGCTTGATCGATTTACCAAGTTAAAGAAGAATATACTCCCAAGAGCGGTCAAACTGCTCAGATAGAAAGGGAACTATTATTCGAAGATAGGAAAAGAGATGTCGGACCAACGAGAAACGGATTTCAAAGAGCGAACAGAGAGTAAACAATCAGAGAGAGTGCAAACAGGGAGCGAGCTAAAAGTGAGCGAACAATTATTGATTGAATCATCGAACAAAGAAAGCCTCGAACAAAGTAGTAATCGATCGACCGACAACCAATTAAGTGTCCCCCAATTAAGTACTGCCCAATTAAGTGTCGCCCAAATAATCCGAATTTTCAGAACATACCCGGCATTTTTTTTGCTGCTTCTGGTTCTATTCTGGAGTTATCGCTCGACCTTTGCGGAATTAAGTCAACTCTGGATCCATGATCCTCAGTATTCTCATGGCATACTGATACCTCTCTTTTCGTTCTATTTATTGTATCTACGCCGAGACCAATTAGTGTTCGATGATCAGCCAAGCTATTTTTTTAGCTGGGCGATAATATTTTTCGGCTTAGGCATGAGAATCGTCGCTGGGATGTTATCGTTCTTACCTCTGGATGGTCTTTCATTTATTTTGGTCCTATTTGGCGGAGCCGGTCTATTATGTGGTAGAAAGAACCAACGAGTATCCTTTGGACCGATCCTTTTTTTGATCTTTATGATTCCGTTACCGTATCAAATGCAAAAATGGATGGGAGAAGAGCTGCAAACGGTGGCAACACTGGTCACAACAAACATCTTGCAAACCCTGGGTCAACCTGCTCTTGCTGACGGGAATATAATTCTTTTGGACGAAGTAAAATTGGAAGTAGCGAATGCCTGTAGCGGCTTGCGCATGTTAATGACATTTATTGCTTTTGCTGTCGCCACGGTACTTGTGATCCAACGGTGCTGGGTAGTTAAATTATTGATTCTGGTAAGTTCAATTCCCATCGCCCTGGTAGTGAATATTCTTCGAATTGTGGCTACCGGGATAGCACATGTTCAGGTTCCGGATATGGATTCGAGAGAATCGATTTTGAAATGGATCCATGATTTTAATGGTTGGCTGATGATGCCAGTTGGTTTGAGCTTATTGATGTTGGAATTGTATATTTACAAGCATTTACTAATTGAAACCAAGAATGATGAGCTTTACTAATCTCCAGAAAAATCGACTAAAGGATTGAAAAACTGTTAGGTGAGATGAATCAATCGACAAGTAAAATTTGTTTGAGCTGAATTGCCCAATTTAGCTTAAAAATGAGATTTCAAAACAAAAAGATTTATTACCAAAGAGAAAGGATTCTCCATGGTTGCCAATAGTGCATCAACACTGATAAGCGAAGAGCCTAATACGATCCCCGCCAATCATAATCATCTCCGACTAGTATTACCCCCTCCGCCTAGTCGGGGAGTAACATCAGCTCAGCTCCCCACTTCTGGATCTGGGGGAATGCCAATTCTGGGTTATCTACGATACCGTTGGTTAATGTTACTCACTTTGGGATTTGTATTGAGCGTTATATTTGCTGGGTTGGCATTCAAGCTCATCCCTTCTAAATTCACAACTTACGGAATGATTCGGGTTTCCATGGAAACTCCGGCAATTTATGGTCAGGAAAATCCGCTTGGTCGTAACGACTTCTCGACTTATTTACGCACTCAGCCCGATTTGATCCGGTCTTGGCAGGTGTTGAATGCTGCGATCCGCGAACCGGGGATTAGCCGGCTCAAAATTTTGCAAGAACAGATCGATCCGATCAAATTTTTAGAAGAAGATCTTAAAATTGAAACAAAAGAGGGATCGGAGATCATCAAACTATCACTTAGCGGAGCTGATCCAGAATCGATTACGCTAATCGTCAACCAGATTATGGAAGCCTACAATCGCGAAATCGTCCAAGAGGATCGATTACGTAAGAAAAAACGTTTACAGTCTTTGGAAGAAGAGATTGTCAGTAATCAGAAAATTGTGGGACAGATGTATAAAGACCGAAATCTGACTCAGGTAGAACAACCATCCCCTTTAGATGAAGTCAAAGATGGCGGAATCCAAGAACCGTTAGAGAAGCCAATTGAAAATGCCTTAACAGCCAAAGAAAATGGAAATCAAGCATTGGGGGCGAAAAATATCCAAGAGATTAATCGTGCGAATAATCTGGATGCGAATGACCCAGAGAATGGGAAGAAAAAGAAGAAAAAACTGTTACCCGAGCAGATCACGCCTCAGCTCGCAGCAGCAGAATTTGTCCGGTTACAACAAGCATTGAATGATACCGAATCTCAAATAAACAACGCTAAGATGAAGATCACGAATTATGAAGATCGATTGAAGAATCTAGATCGCGAAGTAAAAATCGATCCACGATTTTTGACCGAAATGGAGAAAGATCCCGAAGTTCAGAAAATGAAGAAAAAACTTGCCGGGATCGATAAGTTTATCGACTATGACATTAAGAAATTGGGAGCACCCGAGAACGATCCGCATGTTTTAGCAAAACGTAAAGAAAAAAAGGATCTCGAAAAAGAACTGGAAAAATGGAGAAACGAGTTATCCAAAGAGATAGGTAAAACGATTGGGGAATCGATCCAGGCAAAATTTAAACAAGAAGGGGAAGAACTACAGCTTTCCTTGCAGATGTTAGAATCGCGCAAAACCCAGCAACAATCATTGATAGCGAAATACAAAGCGGTGCTGGACGCTCCACAAGGGGGAAGCGAGACACCGCCCGATTTCTGGTACGTAGGATTAAAGCAACGAGAAACGATTATTAAAGGGATGATCGATAAAGCCAACACTCTGCGTGTGGAAATCAATGCGCCACCACGAATACAGCTTTATAAAGCAGCGGTCCCAGTAAAGAAAGATCTTAAAAAGGTAATCATGGGTTCTATCGCTGCGGGATTTCTTGGTTTTGCGTTGATCGGTTTGCTGGTAGTTGGTCTAGAGTTAAAAGCGGAAAGAACCTTATCGTTACTGCATTTGCAAAATCGGATCATCGCTCCGATCATTGGAATTATTCCCGCGCGCAATTTATTACAAATCCCAGGGGGGAAAAATTCCAATCGAGCACCGGCGACCGATTGGAGCATGGTTTCTCATGCCTTGGATGCCCGCAGTGAATCGTATGACAAAACCCGAACTCAGTTATTACAACAGTTCAACAATCCACAGAAAAAAATTGTTCTAATTACCAGTGCGGAAGGGGAGAAGGAATCGGCACGGTTTGTTACGGAAATAGCGGAGAGATTTGCCTTGACTTCCGCGCGGGTATTGATGGTCGATTTTGATCTTCGTACTCCTAGTTTACATCGCTTAAAACAGCTAGATAATAATACCGGTGTTTGCGAAATACTTAAACATCATGTCCACTGGAGCCAAGCGGTTCATGCCTTTCAAGATCACTTTCATTTTTTACCTGCGGGGAAGTGGGATGATTCGATCCGATCACTGTTATTGCCTCATCACCTGCGCGCTTTGTTAGATCAATGGCAACAAAATTATGATTGGATTATTATGCACACACATCCGATTTTGCGCGTAAGCGAAACGTATATCCTCGCGCAATTTTCTGACGCGGTTATTCTATCCGTTGAAAAGTATTCAAGCCGGATTTCCATGGTTCAACGAACTCAAGAAAAGATTGTTGCTTGTAATCCAGAATGTTTTGGTCTGGTGTTATTGAACGCGAGCGAGCATGAATCTCTCACATGAATCTCTTTTAAAATTGTTATCTCAGCCCGCACGATTCGAATGGCGAAAGAACTGCATTCGAGTGTATTTCTGCAACTAGTAAAAAGGCAATATAATGAAAAAGAATGGATCGTTTATAGGTTTGATTGCCCTGATGATCGTTACTACCATTCTCCATGGCAAATGGACGGGAAGATGGGAATCGAGTCATGCAGAAAAGCAAACCGAGAAAGAATTGGAAAATGCCTTGTCCATCGAAACCGACCTCGGCGATTGGAAATGTGGTAAGGTAATTCAATTGAGTGCGGATGAACTACCAGAAAAAACGATCAATAGTACTCGCCAATTTATTGATCCTCATACCGATCGTTCCCTGGTTGTCTCGTTAACTTCTGGGGTGGCTAGTATTGTTTCTGTTCATACTCCCGATGTTTGTTATCTTGGCAATGGTTTTCAGCTCGCTTCGGAAATCAAAAAAGAGATAATCGTGATCGATGAGAATGGAATCAGAAAAGAGAACCAGTCAAATGAGGGCGAGGTTCCGCTTCCATCATCGGATTCAAGCCATCAAGCTTATGAGAGCAAAAATCGAGCGCAACCGATTCGATTTGAGTTCTACGTTGCCGATTTCAGTAAAAAGACTCCAACAGGAAAAGAAACATTACGAGTTCGCTGGAGTTGGAGTTATGAAGGGAACTGGCAAGCTCCGGATTCTCCGCGATGGTTTTTTGTACGATTACCTCTTGGAGCTACCCAACCTCTCTATAAGCTTTATCTTGTCCATAATGTAACCGAAGAAGATCGCTTGACAACAAATGACCCATATCTTAAGATCGCGCGCTTATTACTCCCGCAATTAAATAAGCGGTTATTTGCGGGTAGGTTATCTAAATCGACGGCGAAAGTTCATCATTAATTTAAATGAAAGTAAATAGAAATAATGAATCTAAAGTGCCCAATAATCTTTGCACAATAAAACATCGCCAATAGTTGGTTGAATTGAAGGTCTGGGAAACGCGAACCGAAAGAAGAGGAATTAGCCTGAAGCCGATTACAACTCCCTTGTAATTGCTCAAAAGAATGGAGTCTCATGAATCTGAAAATGCTTTCACCAAAAATGATTACCCCCTCAAGCGCTCCCGAATTATCAACGAGTGAAACCAGTGTTCTATACCAAGCTTATTTCATGACGGAGTTGCTGGGAACGAATTCAGCACGCCGATTAAAATGGACACTGTCCTTAAAAGAGATTGTTGATTTTAGCCTTGCTGCTATCTTACTAGTTATTACCTCCCCTATTTTACTTGGTTGCATGATTCTCGTCCGAGTAACTTCACGCGGACCGAGTATCTATTCCCAGCAACGAGTTGGGCGCTTTGGGAAAGTTTTTGTCATCTATAAAATTCGTACCATGCAACATGAATGTGAATCTCTCACTGGACCCAGATGGTGTATCCCTAAGGATCCCCGTGTCACGAAAATTGGGAGAATTCTACGAAAACTCCATTTAGATGAATTGCCACAATTATGGAATATTCTCAAAGGGGAGATGAGTTTAATTGGTCCACGACCAGAACGTCCTGAAATCGCCAAAAAACTCGTCAAGTTGATTCCAGGTTATAATCTTCGACTGTTGGTTAAGCCGGGGATTACAGGCGAAGCCCAAATTCATGTTCCACCGGATACCGGTCTCCACACCGTCCGCGCTAAATTGGTCTATGATCGTCTATATATCCGCAATATTAGTCTCTGGAACGATTTGCGCATTTTGTTCATGACGATTCTTAAAACGATCGGATTGATCTCCTTAGATATCGTACCAGAAGATGACGATTGCGACGATGAATTTAACCCCTTCCGATCGAACAAAATGAAACAACCGATCCCTACCGAGAGAGATATTTCATTTCGAAAGGATTGGGAAAGTGAAAGCTATAAGGATAACGACTATGAGACAACCGATCGTGAACTCTCTCGGGAACCGAATACCCAAGAATCGGAAAAAGTGAGAATCCATCTTCGACCTCAGCGGCCATTTTCCTCGATCCAAAAATAACCTTCGTTCGTAAACCTCCAATCTTGATTTTGAAAGCGTGTTCATCTCTTTCTTGAATTCATCGATTGGAGGCAAATTCAATAATAAGTAGCCAATAAAGCAAGAGCCTCCTTTGTGCTAATCTTCATCGATCTATCGATATAAGTCAACCGGAGCGAAAATCGGATCTAAGCGAGCCTAAGCCTGAATTTCGAAAGCGGATTTGCTTAATAAATCAAATTCACAATAGTGAGCCGATTGAATTGGCATAGTTCTGTAAAAATGATTGGCAATAAACTGCTATGAATCAACCAATAATTACTGTTATTATTCCTGTTAAGAATGAAGAACGTCATCTGGGTAAAGTTCTAGAATCGCTAAAGAAGCAAACTTTAGCGAAGAGTGAATTTGAAATCATTGTGGTGGATGGGGGATCTTCGGACCATACCATATCAGTAGCTGCTAAATATACTCAGTCTTTCAATCATTTTCAAATTTTCTACAACCCTTTGGGATTTTCTTCCGCGGCAAGAAATATCGGTATCTTACATAGCCGTGGGAAATATATCCTGGTTATCGATGGTCATACCCATCTGGAGCAAAGAGATTATCTGGATCAAGTGATTTTCGAATTCGCTAAAAGTGGGGCTGATTGCCTTGGCCGACCTCAACCATTGGTCTGTATGAATCCTACATGGATACAAAAAGGGATTCGCTTTGCAAGAGAATCGTGGATCGGTCATAATCCGCATTCGGCTATTTATCAAAACACTGCTGGGTTCATGCGAGCTGCAAATATCGCCGTCGCTTATCGTCGTTCCGTTTTTCATGAAATTGGTCTTTTTGATGAAAAAATGGATGCTTGTGAAGATGTGGAACTGAATACCCGAATAGACCGAGCCGGATTAACTTGTTTTTTTTCTCCTGAATTATCGCTCAATTATCACCCCCGATCTTCTCTTTCGGGTTTGTTTAAGCAGATGAAACGATATGGAGTTGGTCGCGCTCGTTTAGCACTCAAACATCCTTCGACCATCTCTTTGCCAAGCATCGCTCCCTCTTTATTTTTAATTACTCTCATTTTAATGACCATTCAATCTCTTTATGAATGGAAGCTTTCATTTAGTTTGCTTATTACGATTAGTATCTATTTTAGCATTCTGATAATAGAAGCTCTCCGAATTGGTTTAAATCGAAAATCCTTTTTGGTGGCACTACTCCCTTGCTTCTGGGGGGCAATTCACCTCGGATTTGCCTATGGTTATCTAATAGGTTTGCTAGGTTCCTTTGATAAACCAAGATTATCTTATTTCGAAAGAGGTATGCGAAAGCAATATTATTACCAGAATCCCTTGTTGCAAAATCGTATTCCAATTAAAGTTAGATCTTGAGTTCCTTTTACTATCTTCAAGAATAAATAGCCATTTCTTCATGGTCTAAGATTTTCTATTCTAATGTAAAGCAGATCGTATTTTGGTAAGGATATTCCTATCTCTTAGTCAAAGGTTGGGAATCGGAGATCTATCTTCTAAAGTAATCTTTTCGATTCTTTCTCATATCTTTGAATTAAACCACTACCGATTTCTAATCCGAAGCTTCCCCTATCTCTGATAGGATTCGCGCTTTTCGGCCTGGAAAAAATCGCGGGTAGTTCATAATAATATTAAAGAGTTAATCGATACGAGAAAATGGATCGAATCACCCAAGTTTTGATCTGATCCTCAAAACAATTAGTTCCATGAAGAATAGATAAATAGGGATTTGAGAATAATGGCTGGAACAATTACTGTTGGAAAATCGCTCATGAATCTAACCTTGCAAGAGCCGGATTCAAAATGGATTCTGTTTCGGGATCTTCCGCGCGTTCCTTATCTCATTATTTTCATTCGCCACATAACCTGAATTGCCTGCCAAGCTCATCTGGTTCAGGTGAGCAAAAAAGCAGAAGAGATCGAAAAAATCGGTGGTAAGGTATTAGTGGTAACACTAAGCAAACCAGAGGTACTTCGAGGTTATCTGGAGAGCAAAAAGTTCCCCTTTCGATTTTTTGCGGACCCCCAACGCGATCTTTATCAAAAATTCGGTCTCGAAAGGATCAGTGTATTGCGATTTTTTCATCCCATTCCGATGCTGTATTATCTAAGTCTGATTCTGAGAGGGTGGATCGTTCGGCCGGTTAAAAAAGGGGAAGATGTGTTGCAGCTCGGCGGCGATTTTGTTGTCGATCATGCTGGGATTCTGCGTTTTGCCCATCAATGCCACGATCCTTCCGATCGTCCCAGTACCCATCGCCTTATCGAAGAAATTCGCCGAGTGATTGCCAATCCCACCCCCATTCGAAAGGATGGCGATCAACCAATCGGATCGAATTCTTAATATTTGTCTCTTTTTGGTCAAAAGAATTTAGATCTTGAAATCGCCAAAAGCCCCCAGAGAATTGTTGAGGAATTGTTGGAGAATAGTTGGGGAACATTTGGAGAATTGATCGAGAAACCAAGTGAGTTCGTCATTCGAATCTAATCACGAGCATGAGTTATGATTCTTAAAAAAATTCAATAATTAATTTCGGAGAGATATGAATCGATTCTAATGTTGATGAATCTAATTATAAAACCGATTCGTTCATACGGAAGATCTGATTTTTCCTGCTAACTATAATTGCAAATATAAATTGCAAATATATACCGAATCGATTAACTCCCCAGTGATTATAATAAGGGATTCGCTCTTGAGTTTTCTTAAGGAACACTCTTTCGAGACTAATCCCTTAAATAAATCTCTTAAATCAACCATTAAATTAAGTTGTAACCAGATTAAATCGGTATTTTAAAAGTTTAAGGATTTCTAATGACAACACTCTCAAAATTTGATCGTAACTTTCAAGAGGGAATGATCAAAACAGCATCAGTTCCTGCGAAATCAGTTTCTGCAAGCAAGGAAAATTATTTTAATTCAATCCAGAAAAGATATAAGCCGGTGTTTTCGATTGGGATCATGGTCGGAGCTCTCTTGATTTTAGCTGGTATTCTGGGCCGATCTTATCTCGCAATCCCGGAATTATCAAGTGTAGCGGCACAGGAAAGTCCGAAAGAACTCTCCTTTGATGCTCTATTACCGGATAGCTCACAAATGGCCCGATTCGAGGAACAAACCCCCATTCTTTTCATTAGCAAAGGTCAAAATAAAAGTGAATGGGACAAGCTGAAACAATTCTGGAACGAAGATACGGAGACGGTTACCAATCCTATAACGTCGCAGTTAGTCAAAAGGAAGGTGATCAAAATAAAAATGCCTTTGGGGTTAAACGTTGTGCCCAATATTCCCAGCGAAAATCCGATGACTTTAGGGAAATGGGAACTCGGAAAAGCGATTTATTTTGATCCTATCCTCTCGAGTGATGGAACGGTATCGTGTTCATCGTGCCACGCACCGGAGACAGGGTTTTCCGATGGCAGGCGAGTGTCTCTAGGAATTCATATGAATAAAGGGGGCATGAATGCACCAACGGTTTTCAATTCCGTATTCAATCCGCTGCAATTTTGGGATGGACGAGCTGCCTCCCTGGAAGATCAGGCCCAAGGACCACCGCAAAATCCACTAGAAATGTTTGATGGAAAAGGGAATGCTTGGCACGAAGCCGTTAAACGATTTCGCGCTAATCCCACTTACAATAAACAGTTCTTACGCGAATTTGGACATATTCCCACTCGTGATGCAATCGCTAAAGCAATCGCAACGTATGAAAGAACTGTTTTAATTGGGAACGCCATTGCCGATCGTGCCGCTGTTGCCATGCGGGAGAGAGTTAGTGAAGAAGAATCTCAGAACTTTACCGTTCTTCCTAAAGATTACGAAACCGTCATATTGAAAGCTTATGGCAATAAAGATCTTCATGCGCTTACGGCTTTGGAATTAACAGGAAATCTCGAAACCGATAAAAATAAAATAGCAACTGTTTCTAAACAGATTAGCGAAGGGCAAAAGCTTTTCTTTGGTAAAGCTCGCTGTACCAATTGCCATGTCGGAGAATCATTCACCGATTACAGCTTTCACAATCTCGGTGTCGGGGTTATCGATGGGAAACTTCCTCCAGGGAGCGAAGGTCGATTCGGCGCACAACCAACTGGCCATAAGAATCCTATCGATTATGGTGCCTTTAAAACCCCACCTTTACGAGGGCTGCTAGCTTCCAAACCTTATATGCACGATGGCAAAGAAAAATCCTTGATGGAAGTTATTGAATTCTACGATCGTGGTGGTAATGCTAATGAATTTCTGGATCAAAAGATGCGCGATCTCGATGCCGAATTGGCCTATATGAAAGCTAAAATGCAAAATAAAGCTTGGACTGCACCTCCGGTGAAATGTTTCACTCGCTCTGGTCAACCGATTATCCCGTTTGCTCTGCACTTAACCCCTGAAGAGAAAAAGAGCTTGGAAATGTATATGCGAGCTTTGGAAAGTGATCCCGTTGATGCGGTATTACTTTCTCCCAAAAAATAATTTCAATTCGTTTTGTTCATTCGATGATCGGTGATCGCCTTTTATTCTGAATTCAAGCAAAGCTCGAATTATCTTTCGATACTGATAAAGATATATGGGGCTTTGCTTGAATGTTTTTTTATTTTCTTTTCGCACATATTTTTTTGGGTAATCTTTTGAATCTTCTCAAGAACCATATTATTTAAAAATGGAAGATTCTTCGATAAATCTCTTGAATCTTGAATTGAAATTCTTATACCAATTGAACCATTGGGTTCATTCAAATTTTGATTTGACTTGATTTCTGTTACAGGACTATACAGGAACATACCGATATGACAACACCCTCAACACCCACTGTGGGATCGACCTCGCCTACCGAATTACCAGGCTCCGCTCATTCCTCAAGTAATCCAACTCCTTCAACACCTCCCGTTGTCCCAAACTGGCCGGTTCTCTCTTTAATCGAAAGACGAATTCTGGGAGTTTTATGCGAAAAGTCCAAAACGACTCCCCAGGTTTACCCACTTTCTCTGAATGCTCTTACCACAGGCTGCAATCAAAAAAGCAATCGCGATCCGATCATGGAACTTACCGAGAATCAGGTCGAGAACATTTTAGATCAACTAATGCGAAAAAAATTAGTTGCTATTGTGCAATCGAGTCGGGTCGATCGGTGGAAACACGAACTCTATGATTTATTAAAAGTAAATAAATTAGAAATGGCGATCATTACCGAACTTTTACTGCGAGATATGCAAACCGAGGGGGAACTTCGTGCACATACTGCTCGATTTGAACCTGTCGGTTCTTTGGATGATTTACGAAAAGCACTTAAACCGTTATTGGAACGCCGTTTAGTTTTTTATGCCTCCGGAGAAAAGGAGCGGGGGGCAGTTTTAACTCACGGTTTTCGTCCACCAGAAGAAACCGCCAAACTATCTTCAGGAATTTTGTCGAAAGCTCCCAGTTCTGGGCAGTCTTTGGTAGTACCCCATGAAGAGATGCAATATTCATCCCCTTCAAAGGAGTTTGAAAAAGTTGCAATCGCCCCTATGAAGGATGAAATCGATTCCTTGCGAAGCGAATTGAAACAATTACAACTTCAAATGGCTGGTTTGCAGAAGGATTTTTTACAACTTAGGCAAGATTGGGAAGATTGGATAACCAAACCAACTACCTAACTTATCATTTTTCGAGTTCTCGCCCAAGAGCGCAAGTCGAATTGTCTCTTTCGTTTGTTTTATGTAAGAAGTTAACCAACAATCGATAGAATAATCGAAAAATAAAGTTGGTCTAATAAACAGCGTCATTGTTGACAGGATGTCAAAATACAATGGATAGCACTTGGATTGTCAATCGTAGGAGAACAGGGATGTTAGCCAAACGGAATGATCGGGAAGAATTACCAATCACGAGTTCACAAAATGAAGCGATTTACTGGTACGAGTCCTCAGCGAACGCTAATCCAAAATTAACTACCTCAACCAGCAATAATTCGACAGAAGAAAAAATACCACTATTTTGGCGGATTTTTGGAGCTACCATTTTAAGCACGGTAGTATTGATCGCCGTAACTATTTTCAATAATTTTACCTCAACGGTAACCGATCTGAGAAACGAAATCTCTCGGATCAACGAAAATCGCGGCGACCTGGTCAAAAAAGATGATGTGAATTTAATCCGTCAAAATTTAAATGAACGCCAACAAGAAACCAACCGTCTTCAAGCCGATTATACCTCTTTGAAACAATCGGTCAATACTCTGACCGATCGTCATCAATATGTGAGCACCAAGAGTAGGACTGTTCAGGAAGGGCTGAGAACCGACTTGGATGTAGTGAAACAGAATATCAGTAAACAGGAAGCAATCAACAAAACGATTGACGAAGATCACCAAAAAGTGCAACAGCTCAGTGCTACGATTTCAATTCTTCAAGAAAAGATCAGTAACCAAGACCGTCAATTGCAATTAGTGAATCAGGAAAATCGGGGGCTGGTACGCGACCTGCAAACCTTACGAGAACGAATTGCCAAATTAGAGCAAACCCAAGTACAAACCATGCACCATAACAATCCAAATCATCTTGGCTATCAAAAAACCGTCCTCGAAAGATAAGTGGAAGATAACTTATAGATAACTACAAATGAGGAACTTTACTGAAATACAAATCTTCGATATGTTAATCAAAAAATAAAAGTAACATTTTCAACCGTAGGACTTATTCGATCGATTGCGAATATCCTACGGTTTATGATTTGGAGAAAAGCACTTATACTACTGCGAACGCGGGCCTCCCGCCGACTCTTGGCTAAAATTCTTTCGAATCACTTTCTCTCATGACTTCTTTTTTCTCATCTTTCCCTTTTCTTATTAGGATATTGATATCTTCCAGTTATTTTTTAAGTAACCAAATCGGGTTATCAAAATAATTCAACAGGCAACCGCAATCGATGAAAAGAAGAGGAGTAGTTAGAAATTGTAAGTTAAAGCCAAATTTTAAGTGAGATAAAAATGACTGAACATAAATCAAATGGAGCGAAAGAGATTCGAACTCTCGACCTCTGCAGTGCGATTGCAGCGCTCTACCAACTGAGCTATCGCCCCCCATCTTAAATAGTTTTATCAATTCTTCCTATAAATGACAATTTCTTTTTAACTTTAAGAGGTATTTTTATCATTCCAGGCTCATTTACTTAATCATTTTTCTGGGATCAACCGAGTTTTTAGGGGGGAGACCGA
>JAKBAI010000394.1 GCA_021809185.1 Planctomycetota bacterium | reverse complement strand
CCAGGATACAGATGAGCTAGCGCCAACAAATTATCGATCAGTTTGAATAGCCGTTCCGTATTTTCGCGGGCCTCCATCAATAATTCGAGTTGTTTGGGTTCCAAAGGGCCAACTACTTCTTCCAATAAAACATGCACCGCCAAGCGAACACTAGTCAAAGGGGTCTTCAGTTCATGGCTAACGGTCGCCACCCAATCCGATTTTAACCGATCGAGAATCCGGAATCGGGTAATATCGTTCAAGACGATCGCCGCACCTAGAGCCTCCCCGTCGCGTGATCGTATGGGACTGACCTGCGGCAAATAGACATGATCCTCTTCCTGAAACCGGAAGGTAATTCCTTGGTCATAATTTTGGCTGAAAATCGCTGTTTGCGTTTTTAATACCTCTTCGATGATCCTTTTTAAGATATCAGGCCCTAACCAAGGGCGAGGAACCGTTGTCTCTCCAGTGGCACACAACTCCTCTGCCGATTTGTCTTTATTGTCCAGCCCCAGTAATTTCTGCGCAGCGGGGTTTGCAATTTCGATCTGCCCCAGCATATCAACGACCACCACGGGATCGGTAAAACTATCGATAGTTGCTTGGGAAGTTTGTTGAGCACGCAGCAATTTTTCTGTATTCGATTGTCTATAAGAGCGTAATTTACTCGCCATTCGATTAAACGATTCCCCAAGATGACCTATTTCATCTTTACTCAAAATAGGTACACTCAATTCAAGATGACCCATGCCAATCGCCTTAGCTGCTTCTGTGGTTACAGAGATCGGCTTAAGAATCGTTTTTTGTAACCAGTAGATTTCAACCAGACCAAGGACCACCGCTATCCCAAAAATGAGTAATAAAATGGTTCGAGCTTTGGCTGTTGTGCTCTGGGCATCGATACTTTCCCTGCGCATCTGCTTCTCATTTAACTCGAGAATCTGTTGAGAAACTTCAACGATTTGTTGAAAAATATATTTTAAGCCCTTATCTGCTTCTTTGGCAAAATAGATCTGATAACGTAGTTGTTGATCTTGAGTTTCGCTAAACTTTTTGGCTTGCTCGAAGTAATCGATACTGAGCTGGTGTAATTGTTGGACGAAACTCGGTTCCTCCGGAAAAATCGTAATATTCTCTTCTTCTGTCTTCAAGTAATTCTGATAATCTTGTAACAGTTGTTGAAAGGTATTCGATGATATAGGTTGAGTTTCACTAGAATTATGCAAAAATAACTGATCTAGTTTTACCGCGATTTGTTGAACTCCTACCATCGCTTTTACGCTATCGTAATTTTCCTTCAAAATACTCTTGATCGAATTACCTAGATGATCCAAAAGCAGAGTTCCGAGAATAGAAACTATCAGGAGTGATAATAACCAGGGGAGCGTCAACAAAATAATCCGAGTGCGAAGGGATAAAGTCATAACATTGATCATCCGGTATAGTACAATCGATAAGAAAACCAAAATGGGAGATAGTCTAACAAACCGATTTTCTCTCAAAGAAGACCATCATCGGCTCAGCGACTCCCAACTCATGGAATAAAACAATCATTGGAAACTATTTACACATTGGCCAGACCAAGTTTCTTCCGTTTACGATAGAGGGTGCTGGCATCGATGCCAAGGATCTTAGCCGCTTCTTCTAACGAATGATTATGAGCCAAAATCTGCCGGATATGCTCATTTTCGAGTTCTTCCAAAGAGATCGGGGAACCGAGACGAATCCCTTCTCCCAGCGCAGGAATTGGTTGCCCAGAGCTGTCAACGGTAGCTGTCGTCAGCTGAGTTGGCAGAGCGTGCACGCCGATCAATGAATCTTTCGTCAAGATGACTCCGCGTTCGATAATATTACGCAATTCGCGAATATTTCCTGGCCAATGATAACGCAACAGGAACTGTTCCGATTCCGGGGTAAATCCTTTAATCTCTTTGCCGCTCTGGCGTGAGAAAAATGGTAACAGATGTTCTGCTAGCGTAAGTAAATCTTGCCGGCGTTCGCGCAGGGGAGGGAGCTGAAGCTCAAAAACATTCAGGCGATAAAACAGGTCTTCGCGAAAGCGGCCAGCGGCTACTTCCCCTTCCAAACTTCGATTGGTTGCTGCAATAATGCGAACATTCCCGGTCCTGGTCTGTGTATCCCCAAGACGTTCATAAGTTTTGTCTTGTAGAAAACGCAATAATTTCGGTTGCATCGCCAGAGGTAAATCCCCAATCTCATCTAAAAAGAGCGTTCCCCCATCTGCTGCTGCCACTTTCCCTTCGGTGGACTGGATCGCACCGGTAAATGCACCTCGGGTGTGCCCGAACAGCTCACTTTCTAAAAGTTCTGTCGATAGGCTCGGGCAATGAATCGTTACAAAGTGACGATGTTTGCGCTTACTTTGTTGATGGATCGCTCTGGCCAAAATCCCTTTGCCTGTCCCGCTCTCCCCACGAATCAGAACCGTTGCTTCGGTTGGGGCAACCTCCCAGGCCATTCCTAATATCTGTTGCATCCGTGGGTCTTTGCTAGTCAAATCGGCTTCTGGAAGGTACTGTTTTAATTGTTCCCGGAGTTCATCCACTTCACAGCTTAAACCGGTTATTTGCTGCCGTCGATCAATAATCATTCGAAGCTGGTCGGGAGTAAACGGTTTAGGTAAATAATCGAAAGCTCCTCGGCGCATCGCTTCTACTGCGGAATCAATCCCCGCATAAGCGGTCATGACGATAATGCCGAGCTGCGGCGAGATTTGTAACAGCTTGGGAATCCAATCTAATCCCGAACTGTTCCCCAAGCGCAGATCCACAAAAGCGATATCAAAATTATTTTTCTGCAGACTGGCAATCGCTTGTTCCCCAGTCCCCACCTCC
>JAKBAI010000139.1 GCA_021809185.1 Planctomycetota bacterium | reverse complement strand
GGTCGACCAGGTAGTTTTGTTTTGCATAGTTCCGATGGCGGGAAAACCTGGAGAAAACAGGTGATTGGTCAAACGTTGCCGCTATACGCTCTTTATTTTCGTGATGAAAACAACGGCTTTGCCGTAGGGGCGATGGGGACCGTGGTTTCAACGCAAAACGGCGGTAAGACCTGGAAAGTGATTCAGCAACAGGGTCAACGAGCTGCCGTTTTGTTTATCCATTCTAATCCGCAGAACATGCCCTTACCTGTAATAGCTGCTCTCACTTATGACGGTGCTTATCGCTGTGTTGGGCTGAATATGACATCGCAGCCAAGCAGTTCTTTCACGGAAGCCAATCATATCTCGGCTTCTCGATTCGATGCTTCATTACAAGCTTCTGGAGCTTGTCTAGGGGAAACTCTTTGGCAATTCCCGTTGCCGCGATATCAACAGAGTAGGAGTTCGACTCAATTACTTCAGTATTGGGATACTCTTCATGGGGACCAAGCAGCGAAAGATTGGCTCCGCCAATTAGTGCTCGCGATTCGTATCTGGCGGCCAGAGGTAATTGTCACGGATCCATTCCCATCCAAAAAAGGGAACGAAGTGGTGGTGCTGGAAGGATTATTAGAAGCGTTCAAACAAGCGGGTGATCAATCCCGATTTCCAGAACAGATTACCAAACTGGGATTGGCTCCTTGGGAAGTTAAAAAAGTCTATGCTTTGTCTACAAAAGAACAACCCAGTAATTTAGTGATGCAGATCGATACTTGGATCGATTTGTTGAAAACTTCAGCAAATAATTATGTACATCCTGCCCGAGTGCTTTTAAATCTTGCGGATAATCCTGCTGCTTCCGTTTCTTTCCGGATTCTTGCTGCCCGTTCGGTGGATGCCTCAGGGCATCAGCATTTACTCCAGGGGAGTCAGCTTGCCGAAGATGGTACAGCAAGGCGTAAATATATTGCCACCGGTATAAACGTCCCCAGTAAGAACGATCTGGAATTGTTTGAGAAAATCCGCCAATTTCAAAGCATGCTCGATCAGCCTGGAAATGCGGCTATCCCCAAAGACCAGCTCGAGACACATCTATTGCAAAACTTGCAGAATCTCCCTGTCGAAATTCGCATTTCGATCATTCATCAAATCGCGTTTAATCTGATCCAAGAGGGGAATTGGTTCACCGCCCGCGAGCTGTTAAAGTATTTAGTGGACAAGTATCCTCTCCATCCGCTATCGCAACAAGCTGCCCGCAGATTGATCCTTTATCAAACGAGTAGCGAATGCCGTCGAATGATCCAACAAATGAATTATCTCGTCGACACAACAACGAAAGTACAAGGGGTATCTATCCCACAGAAAAAAAACACTGCTGTTCAGCTCGCTAGTGCGACGCAATTGGTAGAAAATTCTAAGAAGGGAGAGATCGATTTTCAGCAAGATACCGTTCAGTGGTTGAAAGAATCTCTGCTTTTGCAAAATCAATTGACGAAACAGGGGGCGATTTTTAATGATGACCCTTCGGTGCAGCTCGCGGTCCTTTCTGCGAAACGGCAATTACAAGATTTTGCGGAGAATAGTAAATGGTGTCTGCAATACTTGAATTCGCATAGTACGGTTGGTGTAGGCCCCCCCCAACTGGTTGGTAAAGATCCCTGGCGTGATTGTGTCTTGACGGAAGCTTGGTTACTCAATCGTTCCATATTAAGCAAATCACCAAAAGCTTTGAACCATTGTCGCTTCACAAAAGAGGCTCCCATCCTCGATGCGAGCCTCGATGATTCTTGTTGGGATAATGCCATGCCGATGGTAATGCAGACGGTCAGTGGAAAATTGGACGAAACCTATCTCCATCGGACCGGTCTATCGACCCCTTTCCGCTCGATCTATGAGGAAAATAAAATAGATAAAAACGCCCAGAAAATTGCACCGAGTGCTTGCTGGGTCACCAATGATGAGAATTTTCTGTATATTGCGGTGCAATGTTTGCATCCCATTCGTCCTGCATTGCCAAAAGCAAAACGAAAACGCGATGATAATCTAGCTGATACCGATCATATTGAAATTATGTTGGATCTGGATCGAGACTATCAGAGCTATTTTCGCCTGCAGGTCGATGAACGGGGCCGGGTTGCAGAGGATTGTTGGGGGGATAAAAAATGGAATCCGAAATGGTTTGTTGCTGTCAAGTCAACGCAATCGGGCTGGCTTGCGGAAATTGCTATTCCACGATCTGAACTCACCCCTGATTCATTTCGTACCGGAGATGTTTGGGCGGCTAATATCGTTCGCGTTATTCCAGGGAGCGGTGTTATGAGTTGGTCGACTCCTGCTGGTGTGAAACCAAATCCGGTTGGTTTTGGTTTGTGGCAATTTGTGGATAGAACCAAATAATCGTTGCGATTTCTATCAGTTTTTCTCAAAAGCGAAGCGATCTGAGCGAGGATCGAGCTTCGCTTTTTTTCTTCGCTTTATAAAAGAGAAAGGTGAGCAATCAACCCATTGATACTCTCATCGCTCGAATCCCCGAGGTTATTCGGTGAATGAATGTAGGGATGATCAAAAAATACAGAAAAAATCTAGAAGTGGCATTTATTATTTGAAACTTTCAGATCTCGATTACTGAATTTATCTTCTTGAAAAATCTCTCCAGATTAACAAATAATTCAAAAGCTGCTTTTCTATTTTACCCTTTTTATTTAAATTCTAAGTAGATACGCTTTACCACAATCATGAACCCTTTATTAGTTCACCAAGAACGATCTGGATTGCATAAAATTAAACTTTTTCCTATAGTGTGAAAAATGTGGACGGGAAGATTAAGGAAAAAAGATCGGTATGGGGAAGGAACCCATTTATGTTCCGAGGATTATTAAGGACGATTGAACCGGCACCGAAAAACGAAGTCAATCGACCAAGATTACGAAAACGGGTCTCTGAAAGAGGTTATCCTAAACAATCAGAGGTGCGGTTAAGTGTAGTTATCGTCAATTTTTGTCAGTGGCGGAATACGGCTCATCTAATTCGCCAATTGCGTCATTCAGAAGCTCTACTTGCGAATCGGGCGGAAATAGTAGTTATCGATAATCATTCCCCTCATCATCCAACAATCAGTAAATTGCGTCGGACCGATGGCGTTTCTCTGAGACGATTTTCACAGAATCGTGGTTTTGCCTATGCTGTAAATGAAGGGTGCTCCTTAGGGGAAGGGGAGTGGTTACTGTTATTGAATCCTGACATGTCTGTTTCCCGTGGTTTCTTGGATGAGGTAGAACAGCTTGCAAAAAAGATGGATGAAGAAAACCCTAATGTCGGGGTGATGGGATTTCGATTGGTGCATCCCGATGGTGGAGCACAAGCCTCTTGTGGACCATTTCCAACTCTGATGAATACGTTAGGTGGACTGTTTCTGCCGCGGGCAGAGAGAAAATGTCGCATATTGAAAACGGAAAATCGTACCATTGTTCCATGGGTAACTGGATGTTGTTTTCTGATCAGAAGAGATTGTTTAATAAGTCTTGGCGGGTTTGATGAAGACTTTTTTCTCTACTATGAAGATGTCGATCTTTGCTTGCGAGCTGCGCGCAAAGGCTGGGACATCTTTTACGAACCGAAATTAAAAGTCACTCACCATACCCCATTGCATATGCGCTCCGTTCCCGCTCCGTTACGATTGATGACTCGGCATGCCTTATTGATTTTCAGCAAAAAGCATTGGCCGCGTTGGCAAACCTATCTATTAAGCTCGATCATCTGGTTAGAGGCTTTTCTGAAACAGATTAAAAATGCGATAAGTGGTCAGGTCGAAGAGGCTCGGTTTTACCATGAATTACGCAAGTTGGTTCTCGATGTTTTGCATCACCGCAAAGAAAAGGCTCATCAACGGATATACCAAGCGGCTCTCTATCTGGAAAGCACTTCTACCGAACAGGATGGTAAATGCTCCTGAAACAGGATACTTTGACTTGCAGTTCTAGGGATCACGATCGAAACCAGAATCGATCCGAGCGATTACTCCCCGTTACGGATGGCGAAAACTTGGCGGCAAATCCAGTTTCTCAGGCCTCAAATCTCACCATCGGAATTGTGATCCCTTCGCATCGCCGAGCTGATCTACTTTCTCGTTGCTTAGAGTCTATTTTACAATCCGTTCCTTTCCCTGTACCGATTCTAGTTGTTGATGATGGTTCTCCTAACCATATGATCAGCACTTGCGCTAAGAACTTCAAGCCGGTGAGAGTTATCCGGCTTCCTGTTGCGCGAGGCTTTGCCGCAGCGGCAAATGCCGGTATTCGGCAAATGAACACCGATATTATCCACGTTTTGAATGATGATACGATCGTTACGGCAAACTGGTTAGAGGAAATAGCAAAAACATTTCAGAACCCAACCGTGGGTGCGGTTGCCCCACTGGTTTATCAGCTCAAAGATGGGCAGCCAAGTCGAACGATCGATAGTGCAGGGGATGAATATGATTGCGGGGGCTTTGCTCGAAAGCGAGGGCACAATCGTTCTATTTCTGCATGTGATTTATCGAGTACAGAAGTACAAGCAGTAAGCGCTTCGAGTGCGTTTTATCGAAAATCGGCTCTGGACAAAGTTGGTCTTTTCCCTGAATGCTTCGGAGCCTATTTTGAAGATGTCGATCTCTCCTTACGAATTCGCAAAGCCGGGTATCAAATTCGATTTATCCCGCAATCGGTTGTCTATCACCGATGCCACAGTAGCTATAACCAACATCATCCTAAAGTGATCCAATTGCAATCGAGAAATGAGGAATGGTTGTTTTGGCGCCACCTGCCGAAAGATCAGCGCTTTAGTTCGTTTGGTCGCCATTTTGCCGTCTTGATTTTGAAAAGTCTGAAGCGGATCGCCGAAGGGACTTTTATCCGTTTTTTTATGGGTCGATTAGAGTTTTTTTTGCGTATCTACTTGAAAAACAATTGGCAAGAAGCTTAAGAGAGCAGTGCAGGTCAAGAGACTCTATATCATTTATCAAAACACAACGGATTTATTCCGGGAGTAGCTATGAAGAGTTTAATGATTTCTGTTCTCTCAACTTCAGTTTTCTCAACAATTGGCCATTTCATCCGTTATCTGTTTTATCTTCCTTGGCGTGGGCCACGTTGGCGCCGGTTATTGGCTTTGGGCACATACAGTTGTTTCTTGTTCATATTGCTGTTCCCTTGGCTCATTTCTCGGCCAGCATCGTTGCAACTATTAGTTAGCCAAGTATTTCGAGATTTTCCTGGAAAAATTAAAATTAATTCCGCAGCAATGATGTGGTGGCAGCAGATAGAACTAGAGCAAATCGATATAACCGATCTCCATGACCAATCGCTCCTTTCAATTGCTTCCGTAAAAGTACACCGTTCCCCTCTGGAACTGCTATGGGATCCATCAAACCTTGGTACCATCGAGATCGATCAACCCTGTTTGCATCTGGTCTTTGATGGTAAAAGCTCTAATTTGCAAGAAACCATTACTGCTTTGAAGAAGAAGTTCCCTAACCACTCGGAAAAGCAAGAGAAATCGAAGAATCAAAGTCCTATTGCCATTGAACTGCATGGCGGTTCGATTAGTTATTACGATAGTAATTCTGGCCAAAAAGGGGAGCTAGAACATATCGAAGCGAGCTTTTCTAAGAGGGCAGAGCAGGGACTGCATTTGCAAGCATCTGCAGAGATGACAAGCCCTAAATTAGCGCAGTCTGGAACGATTACTTTAGAAGCGCATCAGAAAATAACTTCGGGATTGGAACTTGAATTAGATGCTTCGCAATTTTCTTTGGCATTTCTAAGTCCATTCCTTGCGGAGTTCACAAATATTCAACAAATAGCTGGTGAACTTTCTGGCAAATTCGCCATTAAAATCGATTCGGAAAATAATCAGATTCCTCAACAAGTTTCAATTCAAAGCTCCCTCATTGTGGATCAAGGATTTATTGAACCAAGAAATAGTCGAGAAAAAATTCTCTTTCATCACTTAGAACTTCCATGCAGTCTTCGTTGGCAAGACGAAAAAATCGTCATCGATGACTGGCGCTGGAAGAGCGATTTTGCTACTTGGACCGCATCAGGGACTATTCAGTTAAAATCGGATTGGTTACAGATATTAGAATCAAGCAATCTAAGTAGCCAGGTTCAGATCGATCTAGCTCAGCTCGGACGGTATATGCCTTTGACCTTGCAGATTCACCCGGAGCTAGATATGAAGTCGGGAATCTTAACTGCTAATATGCAAATTCAAAAAAACGGATCTGCTTCCGATATTCAATTTCATAGCCAGTGTACCGATATTGTCGGTACAATCAAGGATCGAACAATTCATTGGCGACGACCCATTACCCTGGATGTTGCCTGCAGAAGCCGTGGCTCCGATCTGCCCAGTATAAGCCAATGTGATTGCCAGAGTGATTTTTTTCAGCTTCGCGCACAAGGGGATTCGACTCGATTCTCTTGTGAGGCGAATTGGCAATTTCAAACTCTAATGGATCATCTCCGAGAATTTATCCATAATGATAAGATAGCTATTTCGGGAAAAGGGAGCTTACAGGGGACGTGGTCTACTCCTAAAAAGAATCTCGCTCATGTCGAATTACATTGTTTGCTTTCCGATTTGCAAATTACCGTTCCGGGTAAACCGCTTTGCACAGAATCGGATGGGCAAATTACAGTAAATGTTGCGGGTAAATGGGAGAATGGTCACTTACTCACTTTAGATTCTGGCGGTTTGACAGCACAGCTGGGCAAAGATGGGTTGGGGTTGTATATTCAGTCTCCCTGTCTAATTTCTGAATTTCCTTTTAATAGCGGGCAAATTCAGGCGCATTTAGTCGGAAATTCAGAAACTTGGCAACGGCGAATCCATTTCTGGACCGATGCCTTAGCTGATTGGAAAGTAACTGGGCCGATCGATTCTGCGGCGAACGTTGTTTTTTCACCGCAAAAAATATCCTGGTCGAAATGGTTAACACGCTGGGGGCATCAAACGCAGTCGATGAGTTTGATAACTCCGGAGTTTCATTTGGCATTACCGCTGTTTCAGCTTGAAAGCTCTAGTGGTAGCTTCGACCTGAAGACATTAGAGCTAGCTCTTGTGGATACAAATTTTGAAAGTGAACCGTTGTCGTTGCAATCAAAAAAGTGCAGTTTTAAGAAGCAGAAGGGAAACTACCCCTTCGTGGAAGGGGATGGGATAATCCATGCAAATTTGAAAACCGTTTCTTCCTGGTTTGGAGACAAGGTTTCAGAAGCGATGGAGGGTATGGTTGCGGGCAGTATTCAAGTCTTGATGTCCGCCCAGCAACTTCGTCTCCGCGGTGAACTTCTAGGACAAAAAATGGCATGGCATTCCAATAAACGAACCATTTGGCAAGATGCAGAAATCCAATGCAAAAATGATTCTATTTATGATTTTTCGACTTCCGGTTTGAAAATCAGTCGGCTTTTTGTGCGCGGAACAGGGATTGCCCTTGATTTGGCAGGGGAGATAGACGCATCAACTCCGTTAACGAACTTAGATTTATCAGGGCAGATCCAGTACAATTGGGATCTATTACAACCTAATTTGCGACAATCTCTCGGTAATTCGCTGGTTATTCATGGTAAAGAGACCAAAGCGATTCATTTACAAGGGAGTTTGCAATCATTGTTCGATCCGAGCGCAAATATCAATCCGAAGAGTTTGACTGCGGGACAAGAGAATATTGTGAAAGGTAGCTATGAACAACTTCATCAAAATCTGTATGGGAATTTTGGCTTAGGCTGGAATTCGCTCGAATTATTCGGTTGTGAGATAGGGAAAGTCGATTTGTCGACGCGGATGATAAAAGGGAAATGGCAGTTGAACCCGATTTCGACGACGATCAATCAGGGGAAATTGAATTTACAATCATCCGTGGCAATGATTCCCAGTCCTGGGGAACTTTGGCTCGGAGCTGGGACCGTAATTGACCATGCAATGATTACTCCAAAAATGACGAATTCGGCACTCGGTTATATGGCCCCATTAATTGCTGGAGTTGGTCAGGCAGAAGGAGAACTGTCGTTGCAGCTCGAGAATAGCCATATTCCTTTGCATGATACGAATATGGCCGATATTTACGCACGATTAATTTTGCATCGATTAAAGGTAGAACCTAGTCCCGTGTTAAAAGAGTTGGGAGTTTTATTTAATGGAAATGTCAAGTCTTTGACTATCGCTTCTGAAAATACGATTCCGATTCGAGTTGTTAATCGGCGCATTTATCACGATCAAATGAGGTTACAGATGGGGAATATTCTTCTGACCAGTTCTGGGTCTGTTGGTATGGATGGTAGTTTGAATCTTCTTATTGAAATGCCGATCCCCCCCTCCTGGTTGAATTCCCCTATCTTGAAATCGAGTTTTGGCAACCGTTTAATCAAAATCCCTGTACAAGGAACCATCCATAATCCCAAAATCGATCGTAAAACACTAGAATATTTGACTAAACAATTTATTGAACGAGCTGGTAAGAATGCTTTGCAAAAGGAATTGCAAAATCAATTTGATCGCTTTCTGCCATTGCAAAAGCCGTGAAGCCCCCAATATTTCTAGAAATCGAAAGAGATGACGCTTACTCAGACGGATGATTGTTGATAGGCAATTCTGTTGGCAGGCACGCGAATTCTGGAAGTGTTAGAGGGATCATCTCAACGGGAGTTTCTAGGTTGCCGATTGTCGCAATGAATTGGGATGTCCAATTTTTTTCGAATTCGGCTTCGAATCCTTTGCGTAAATCGCAATTTCCATACCATCGAGATCGGCGATAGATGGTACCTGTATCTCCCACGATAATTAGTTCTTGCAAAGAAGCAGCTGAAGATTCAGCATCTTTGCTAGTTGTAACTGAGCTAGTAGTTGAGGTCAAATCCAGACTTGGTTTTCTGCAAGCGAAAGCCAATAACATACGGAAAAGATCATCATAATGTCTGCCAAAAGGGACCGCCCGAAAACGATGGCTCCTTGTTATACTGATAATCAGAGAGGGACAGTCGATCAATACATTTTGGAAGTCACAATTCGCTGGCGAATCGAAAAGCTTTATTCTCGACAGTAGAGATTTATTTTCTTCGACAGATCGGTTTTTCCACTGGGCCAGAAAATCGGGTAAGGAATCGGGCAGATCATCGATATTCACGAGTAGTAAAAGTCCAGGATCTTCTAGGATTAATTGAATCGCTTTAATCTGTGCAGGTTCCAGAGCAGAGATTCCGATGGTCAAGGCCGGGTGATCTTCAAGCCAACGTTTTGCTAAATAGAATATGGTTACAAGCTCGGTCAAATTAATAAACCCATATTCTAGTTGCAGTTTCTGCCATACTTCATGTAATCGTTCTCTTTCTTTAACATTGCTGAGCCAAACCTCAAATCCTGCTCCGACAGGTTTTGATTTTGGTTTATCTTTTGTTATGAACGGATCATTCTTCTCGAGTATAGAATCTGAGTCATTTGATTTAAAGAGATGCACATCGGTAATCGTGGGGACTGGATACCAATAGGCAGAGAAATTTTGCTTTGATCTATTTGGGAAAAGATTTGTATGATCTTTCTCTGGGTTAGAGTTAGAGCAAGGTTCTGTATCTTCCAAGTTTGCATTGAAAGCTGAATGATCCAAATTATGGCTTGATTGTATCGGCAGTTCTTCAGGAATTACATAGGGGATCGAGAAATAGTAATTGAACCAAGCCGCCCATTTTGCTGAGAGATTAACCGATAAATCGAGCTGCAACGATTTTGATTCTGTTGCTTTGGATTTCTGATCGGATTTCTGTACGGAATTCTGAAAATGAAAGCTATTTGTATGCCACCAATTTTTCGCTTGTTCTAGATCCCAACTTAAATTCGAAAACAGAAAACCAACGGTATAAAAATCATGAAATTGTTGGAGGATCCCATTACCAAGATCCAGAACATCGTGAACGATTAGGTTATCCATTCGAACATGAAAATAATCTTCTTGCTGAGACCAAAAGCTGAAAGTTTGCCAATCGGGGTTGCGCAGTAGAACACTCAGTATTCCCAGCTCTTTCCAGAGATATTCATGGCAGGTGGAAATAGAATAGGAGTGGGGGAAAACCAAAGCGCATAACTGGGCTTCTTCTGTTGGATCCACAGGAGAGTAAATTTGCAATTTTATTTCGCAACAATCGATCACCGGTTCGGATTGGATCAGCTTTCGTTGAGACAAGGCCAACTCGCGATTTAGCCAATAAACAATACCTTCCGATGTCCTCTCCCAGTTTTGACGGTGGAAAAGCTGCCAAAAGTGGCTCAAGGCATTGTTATGGATGGTCATTCGATTACAATCGATACACGTGGTAATCTCTTTTTTTAGCTGGTCATGCCGTTTCTTTGCTAAGTTTTTTCCAGAACTGTTATCGGATCCAGGTTCGAATTTATCTAGTTTTATTGCTCCCGCTTGAGGCTCTACGATGTTTGTGTCGCATTTCTTGGTGCTGGTTCCAGATCTGTTTTGTTGCGCTGAAAGATTCTTTGGTAAAGAGTATCGATTCACTTTATCCGTATTTTGTTTAGATGGCTCATTATTTTTAGAGGGATCTGTATGCTTAGCAGAACTATCCGAGGCAGGCTGTTGTGACTTCAGCGGATGAGCATTTGACTGATTTTGCAGGGATGCATTTTTGGGCAAGATCGCCGTCTTGAGCTTTTCTGAGAGCGACGGATAATAAGTTTCTGACTCAGAATCGTGCCAAGATTCTTTGAAACTGCTCTCATTGTTGAGATATTCTCCTAGGACGAGGTTCGGGAGACGATTGCAAATTAGGGGTTGCAGCGATTCTATCGTGATTTGATGAGCGTCGAGTAAAATCACGATATCTTTCTCGTTCAGCGCATCAACATGCAAACTTTTTCCTATCTTATTTTCTGACTCCGTTAGGAGATTCTGATGGGCGATAACAATCTTTTTAAGATTATCCAATGGCTGTTCAAAAAGTTGAGTTTGATAATGGCAAAACGAAATCCAACTCTGCACCCGATCTTTACACCGATTCCATTCATTCTGTTCATTTTTAATCTGACGAAAAATTTCTGGTGAATGATCGAGGAGCGTATCTGGGTTTATATTGTCTAAGGGATGATTCAAAATGGTCTGAGTCAAACGAGTACAAAACAGCTCTTTACGACCCTGAAAATCATTGATTTGCTCGATGTTCGATTGGAATTGTAATTGAAGTTCATTGGCCCGGCGTTGAATTTCAGCATTTGAGAGCATCAAGAGCAGGTCTTTGTGATCTTGATCGATTTTCTGACGATCCCGTTCTAGCCTATCGATTTTCTGTTTGAGCTGATGCTCCGTTTTTATCAACTGATCGCGATTTTTCTGGAGTTTAGCTAATTCATTTTTGCCCGTTGGGGTGAAACCAGCTAAAACCCAGTGCCAAAATCCTAGCTTCCAAAAATGAAACGGTTTGAAAGTTCTTAACACTTTCAATTGTTCTCTTTTTTGGTTTTGGTTTTTTTTTAAGTCATCCTGAATTGCTTTTGCTTCCTCTACCAATTTTTCTAATTGAATCCTATTTTCTTTGCTTTGACGATCGTGGTCTTGATAGCTTTTCTGAAGCTCTTTTAACCAACCCATCGTACCAGATTCGATTTTTTCTGGCAAGGATTCATTAGCAATCTGAACAGGAATCTGATCATTTTTTTTCTGATATTCTTGCGATAAAGATTCGATCGATCGTAATTCTGATGCATTTTTATTCAGATAGGTCAGTTCATTGTGAATGGAGTCCAGATCGGTTAATCTTTCTTTAATTAAAGTGTAGTGCTGCATTAGAAAGTCATTGAAACTAGCAGACAACTTTTCACTGAGATTTTGAGATGAACCCAATGCCGAATTCGATTTGGTATCCGCATAAGTTATTGATTGATTTCCATTCTTTTGCTGATGATCCTGTTTTTGAATGACAATTCCTGTCCCATTAGAAATGCCTTTAGTAACTGGTGCAGAAATATTCTCGCTCTTTTGAGAAGTCTTGTGAGTTGGTTTGCTTTGGTGTTCTTCGATATTCTGAAAATCAAGGAAGTAAGATAAGATGGGAGATTGGCATAAAGCTCTTTGAATTTTCTTAAAAGAGGCTTGATTCGGAGTGATTATCCAAATCCTATTTGGTTGATTTGAAAATGAATCTGAGTGATAATTAGTTAGTGTCTTTAGTTTTTCGATTAGATAGGTCTCGAGAAAAAATTCACTTCCCGATTCAGGTAAAGCTCGGACACAGAAAAAGTCCTCTTGGCAAGCTGAACTTGCACAATCAGCAATCAATTGAAATTGAAGAGCGGTCGTCTTATCAGATAGCCAATTCGACTGCCAATCCGACTGAGTGAGTTGTTGATCGATAGTTTCAGAAATGTCAGTCAAAGAGTTAGATTGGTGGTTCGATATTCTATCAGTTGAGTTTGACGTTTTGTCGATCGTCGAGTGGTTGAATAGCGGATTCCTTAAAGAATGATTAGAGAAAATCCATTGTTCAACCCACGTATTTAATAAAGTATTAAGCTTGGTAGAGCCAAGGTTTGCGGGGTTTTCTTGAAATAAATTGCAAAGAAAGTTAGAGGAATCGAAATTTCCGAATTGTGGGAAGAACTGAATGTTATTGTTTGATTTTTGCAATTTTGAATTCGATAAATTTGCTGAATCTGTAGAAACGGTTGTCAAAGTCGTCGAAGATATACTGGGATCTCCGATCAGTTTTTTTGGGTGACATTTGTCATCCTCCAATAAAATCGAGCCGGCAAATTCTGCCCCGTTCTTTTTTGATTTCGTTTCCGTTGAACTTCTATTTAATGACTTATTTAGATCGATCGGTTGTGATGGAGTATAACAAGCCAAATGATCGCCGGAATCTGGTTCATCTGACCATGGGATGTTCAGGGATTCAGATTGGCTAATCGAATTGGGTCCAGTAGAAAGATCCTGACGAGTCATTCAATAACCTCGTCTATTCGTGATCGATAAATTATGCACAATTTTATCCTTTTACCAAGCCAAAAAGCGGAAGTTCGATTGATTCTGAATCCTTTGCAAGTGTAAATTATCAGTTAAAAAGTCAAATTTCAGCAGTATTTTGTGGGTTTGTTCTGGTCTTAAATTATCCTTATCATAAAGAGTCTATCCATGTATCAAAGTCATTTCACTCAATCTAAAATTTCAAATTTCTGTAATAGTATACTACCAAAAAATCCAAAAGGTTTGTATTGATTTATAAAGAAATTCTCAATTTATTCTCAAAAAAGCTAGGTAAAAGATCATTTCCTAACCCAAAAGTCATCCCCCAGTTAGAGTTTAGTCTTTTTTGGGAAAAAATGCTTCACATCTATAAAAATAGAGTGTGAAATTTGAATTTATTCATTATATAGACTGCATTTATCCATATTCCTTTCTTAAAGTAACAACTTTTATTATGAATCCAAACGAACAATCTGGCAATCTAAAAGGCATTAAAAAAATGTTGGATTCGATGTTTTATTCCAATACAACTTGTTACACGCTCTATTGGGTGAATCTAATCGATAGTCCGTGGACAGTATACCCCAGTAACACAGATAAAAGGTTCAAAGAAAACTGAATCGAAGTAGCAGGTTCAGTTCAGGTAGTTTCGTTGTTATTGGACTCATTTTTCCATATCAACATAACAGTTGACCAATTACGCTCAAAACTGGAGGCGATTCATAATAATCCATTCGAGCAATTCTTGAATTATTAATAGAATCATTAACATTCAAAAAATCGGGATTGAGGTATTAAATTCCCTCCAAATCGATCCATCTCTATTCAAAAACTTAATGATTTAAGATATTAAACACTTTCCAGAATAAAATGGATCAAAAAGATTTTTCTTGTGTTTTTCTTCTATTTTTAGGTATGGTTTTCCTTTTGCAATTAAACAACCCTATAACGAACGATTAATTGATCAAAGCTAACAGTAATTCCCCGAATCGTTTACCCTAATTGAATAAAACCATAATCAAGATTAATTAGGTTGACGCACCGTGATTATATCGATGGTCGGTTTAGATAAAATAAAATTAGTAACGGGGAGAAGT
>JAKBAI010000138.1 GCA_021809185.1 Planctomycetota bacterium | reverse complement strand
TCTTGGTATTCCGACATATCAAAACGGAGCATGGCATGTTCGTCATCAAATAGCGTTTCGGCCAGTGCGCGAGCCAATTCCGTTTTACCAACTCCTGTCGGACCCAAAAAAAGGAAAGAACCTATCGGTCGCTGAGGATCTTTTAAGCCCGCTCGCGCTCGGATTACCGCTTCGGCAACGGCGGTGACCGCTTGATCTTGCCCAATCACTCGTTGATGAAGATCGCTTTCCAGATGCAGCAATTTAGCCTTTTCTCCTTCTAGCAATCGGGAAACAGGAACACCCGTCCATCTACTAACTACTTGAGCAATTTCTTCATCACCAACTTCCTCCTTGATTAATTTTTCCCCTCCCTGTTTCTGGCGAAAATTTTCTTCTTCGAGCTTCAATTTCTTTTCTAATTCGGGTAATTTCCCATATTTAAATTCAGCAGCACGATTGAGATCGTACTCCCTTTCCGCGCGAGCAATTGCCTGCTTGGTATCTTCGATCTGTTCGCGCAATAGCTGTAATTGCTCTACCGATTTTTTTTCTAATTCCCAAGCCGATTTCAGAGCATTCATTTCGTCGCGCAAATCTGCAAGTTCTTTTTCCAATTTTTTGAGACGTTCTCTCGAAGCCTGATCGGTCTCCCGTTTCAAAGCCATTTGCTCGATTTCGTACTGCATTACACGCCGGGATATTTCATCGAGTGCTGTTGGCATCGAATCGATTTCGGTGCGCAATTTGGCCGCAGCTTCGTCCATTAAATCAATGGCCTTATCAGGCAAAAATCGATCGGAAATATACCGATTCGACAGTACCGCTGCACTAACTAAGGCCGCATCTTTAATTCGTACCCCATGATGGAGTTCGTATCGTTCTTTCAAACCGCGCAAGATCGAAATCGTATCTTCAACACTCGGTTGATCGACCTGCACCGGTTGAAATCTCCGTTCTAAAGCGGCATCCGTTTCAATATATTTACGGTATTCATCTAAAGTCGTTGCACCAATGCAATGCAATTCGCCACGAGCCAATAACGGTTTCAAAAGATTACCGGCATCCATCGCCCCATCTGTTTTACCGGCACCAACAACCAAGTGAAGTTCATCGACAAATAGGATAATCTCCCCATTCGATTCGGTGACCTCTTTTAAGACTGCTTTGAGTCTCTCTTCAAATTCTCCGCGATATTTGGCCCCGGCAATCAAAGCCCCCATATCTAATGCGACAATTCGATTATCTTTGAGCCCTTCTGGCACATCGCCACGAACAATTCGCTGGGCAAGCCCTTCTACGATTGCTGTTTTACCTACCCCTGGTTCCCCGATTAAAACGGGATTATTTTTGGTCCGCCGGGATAGCACTTGAATGACTCGACGAATTTCGTCATCGCGACCGATGACAGGATCCAACTTCCCTGCACGAGCTGCCTGAGTGAGATCCCGTCCATACTTTTCTAATGATTGGTATGTTTCTTCCGGAGTTTGGGTGGTAACACGTTGATTGCCTCGAACCTGTTCCACCGCTTTAGATAATCGTTGCCGATTTAGTCCCAACTCTTTAAATAATTGTCCTGTAAATCCTCTATCTTCTAACATCGCTAGTAAAAGATGTTCTATCGATATATATTCATCTTTGAGTTTTTTTGCTTCATCTTCTGCATTAGTCAGAAGTCGATTGATTCTCCCAGAATAATATTGCTGATCTGCTCCGGCTCCCGTCACTTTTGCAAAAGTATCTAATTCTTTTTGTACTCGACTCTTCAGTCGATCGAGTGAGATTCCTGTGCCAGACAAAATATTATTCGCCAACCCTTTTTCTTGCTGTAATAGAGAAAAAAGTAGGTGTTCAACCTCGATGTTTTGATGATTCTGTCGAATGCCGATTTTCTGGGCATCCTGGAAAGCTTCTAATGTTTTCGCGGTTAATCGTTCGGGATTCATAAATTCCCCTCTTTCTGATTGAGGATCAAACCTCTTTCAATCACATATTTAGCAACAATTGTGCCAGAAAAAACAATTCCGATCGTGACGGAATCTTGCTACAAATATAAGAGAAAAACTGAAACAAAGGACAAATTGACAGGAACCCATTTCCAAAATAGACGAAACCATAAAAGTCATTTTTCACTACTATCATTAATAATAGGTGAAAGCATTTCAAGACTATTGCAGGAAAATCTCTCCATTTCCGCTGGAGTTAAATGTTCTTCTAGGTTGGTCAGAATGAATAATACAATAACATTTATCTGAACCACGGAATCGATTGCAGGTCTTCTTAGATTTTTTACTTTCAGATTATTTAAGATCAAATTATAAATATGAAGGTTCAGAGCAGATTCTTTCCCACTCCTAGTTCAAAATTAATCGAGAACCGCACATTGAATGGTGAGATTATGAGAAACAGTAATAGGATTGCTAAATAGTAGCAATGTTCAACGATCTGATTAAGATGGATCAAGAGTAAATTCTAGAGTAAATGAAGAAGAAAGATTTGAGGATAGGATTTTAAGATTATCGAAAGATAAAAGGCTACCAAAGTTTTGATAAAAAATTTTGATAGCCTTTTCTAAAACAAAGCTTGTAATTTAGAAGATTAAGAAATCAAGTCAAAAAACAAGCGAATATTATATTAATATTGTTTAACCCAGCAAAGCGGAGTGGCAACTCTTAGTATCGTCCACCACCACGACGATCGCCACGATGTTCGCGACCACCACCACCGCCACCGTAACCGCCACGACCACCGCCGCCGCCGCCACTGTAGCCTCGAGAAGATGAAGAAGAAGAACGTTCTTCACGTGGTCGAGCTTCATTAACAGTTAAAGCACGGCCTTGGAAAGATTGACCATTCATTTGAGAAACGGCTTGGTCTGCACCATCAGACATTTCTACAAAGCCAAAGCCCCGTGATCGACCTGTTTCACGATCTTTAATTACTTGAGCTTTAACAACGGTTCCATACTGAGAAAACATTTCTTGTAATTCAGAATCAGTTGTGGTAAAAGGTAAGTTACCAATATACAAATTAGTACTCATTGAACAAAACCCCGACAAAAGCAGTATTCAAGGTGATTTGGCTTAAGAATAAGATCCACTGAAATTGATTCATTTTCAAATTTTCATCAAATTTTCGATGGATTTCTCTAATTCTTAAGAAATCCTATATAGCTGCTCGCAACACAAAAAAATCATAAAGGATAGAACGAAAACCGCCATTCAATTTGCCATAAACATGCAAAAATCAGCAAATATCTCTCGAATACATTTCTCAAGATTAGAACTAATTTTATACAGGATCATTTGGACTGACCGTGGGATATACGGACTTTGCTCTGCAAAACATTCAAATGGGTCAAACGGTCGTTGATCGCTAAATTGAAAAACTAACTGAGTAACTATCACAAGCGAAACCAAACCAATTACCACACCAAGCTATCAGATCAAAATCAAACATTTCGTTCGTTCCAGATTAGAGAACACTCCAATCATATCACAATTATAACTAAATTTCGAAAAGAAGTATAGTGGAATTTCCAAAAAAATATCAATTTTAAGCGTATTTTTTTTTCTATGAAGGATCTTGACCAATTCTTTCTAAATTATTCATTTTTAGTTTAATCTTAAGAGCTTATAGATAAATCACTTAACAAAATCATTCATATTTTTTTCATTTATTGTTTTTTTCTGGATGAAGCAAACAATCCTTCAAAATTTCCTGAAATTTCCCCTGGAATTTGTCTTGATTCTTTCCGCGGGTGTTCCTGGTCATTACAACAACTAGCTTTTCTTTTCGATCGATTTGAAAAATCGCGGATGAGGCAGCACCATGCCCTATCTTATCCAGAGTACCATCCAACCCGAGTCCGAAACTCTTTTTTGTATCCTTGCCAAGAATTTCGGTCAATCGATGAGGCAACATCTTCTTAAAAGTATCCTTTTTAAAGAATCGATATTTTCCATAGGAACCTTCATTTAATAACATCTGACCAAATTTTGCCATATCGAGAGGGATACTGAAACAATCGGCATGCGTTCCAACGATCTCCGTATTCACTCCATTCAACGGGCCCCAGAGATGATTCCAATAAAAAGCAGGCATCGTTTCTCCACTAATCCGTTCGATGATCTTACCCCCAAGCGTATAACTTTGGCCGTTATACTTCCATTCTTTTCCATAATTCAAAAAAGGGACAATCAATCGAATTCTCTGCTCGATATCAGGTAATTCATCTCGGTAAAGGATCCCTGGCCAATCTCCTAGACCAGCGGTATGTGTATATAATTGGCGAACAGTCAATTTTGAGCTCGGATTACTCTCTTTCAATTCTGGAAGATATTGTGTGATCGGTGTATCGAGATCGATTAGGCCGCGATCGACCAACATCATCATACAGGATGCTGATTGTGTTTTAGTAATCGAGGCCATCCAACTTTTCGTATTTGTGAAAATTTGCTTATTATCTCTTTTACCATAGGCTTGGTGAAAAACAATTACCCCATTGCGGACTATACAAACAGCAAAAGCTTGATCATCATTATCGGCCCATTCTTTCAAAATGGCATCTAATCGATCTCTGGTGTTCTCTTTCATATCTGCTTCTTTTAAAGTCCCAGGACGAACTTCAGGAGCAAACTGCTGTTTAAGTTCATCGGGAATTTGTAGAAGAGATTTCTCATGAAATAAAATGGGGGAATACTCTGGGGCTGGTTCCAACGGTTTAGGGGTGTCCGTAAGATTTACTGGAAAAAGTTTACATTTTAGATTGACCCACCATTGCCGCTCTCGAGCAAAAACATCATCGAATTTTCCGGCTTTAGGATATGGAAAACGATTTTTTACTTTGGCAGTATTATCGGTAATAGCATCAAAAGGGAATCCTTGGTAACTCATTCCTGACAAAACTTTCGCAAAAGTAGGATTTTTCTTCATCTGTTCCAGACGATTCTCTCCAATCGAATTCGAAATAACTTGCTCATATTTCTGAATTATTGGCAATTCGATATCAGAAAATTGGCTAAATTTTTTCCAATTGCTTTCATTTAACTTTAGCTGCCAATCAATAGCATTATTTTTATCTCCAAGTTTATAAATACTCAAATATCTCTGAGTAGATACACCGATCTTAAATTCAATTTTTGCGACCAAGCCATACCAACCCGGAGAGGTGAATTGTTGAACTTTTTGCAGCTTATTGTTAAATACCTCAAGCTCGATTTGATAATCACTGATACTCTTTTTCACTTCGGAAGAATTCAGGAAATCGACCTTGGGGAAGTTGGTACTAGCAGTGATATAGAAATCGGGTTCTAGTTGCAGTTCGGTCACTTTGCGTATCAATTTTTCTTTATCAACTAAAGTGAGCATCTCTTTTTGAGTCTTCGATAGTCCTTTCTGATTGACAAGCTGCGCTGGGACCGATCTGCTTTGCGCAAATCCTTCAACTAAAAAGAACTGGTGACAGATCAATAAATGAGAATATGGAGCTACGAAGATTAGCCATAAAAAATGCGCTGAGTGAAGCCATAAAAATCGCCATAAAAGGGGGATCTGTTTTCTTGAAAAATTCGAAAAAAGGTGCTTTTTACGCATTCGATCAACCAATCATCATTTCTAGAACAATAAAAAAAGAACCCGAGATCGATAGCGAATCGAACCTCGATAGTTCTTTGAATAGGGACGAAGCCGAGACCAAAATTATTTTCCTGTTGCGAAAATTTGAATCGTCCCGTTTTCATGCCCTGAAAAAATATATTTTCCATCGGGAGATATTGCGATCGAGTAACCCGGTGTCTTCCCTTTTTTACGCCAAATCGCTTTATTATTCCCTGATTCCCATAAAGTTACAATTCCTGAATATCCAATCGTCGCAAAAATTTTTCGATCTTTACTGAGGGCAAGACCAAAATAATCATCCGGAGAATCCCCAACTTTTGTTATTTCTTTTCCTTCTTCTGCTTTCCAATATCGTAAAGTGCGATCTTGGCTAACAGAAAGTAATTTCCCATCATAAACGAAATCGACTCCAGTGACACCCAGGGAATGTCCTTTAAGGTCTTTTGCCAATTTTTGCTTGGAATAATCCCAAACTTTAATGAGATTATCTGTTCCTGCTCCACTGGATATAAGCAGCTTACCATCAGGAGAGAATGCCAGAGAATAGATCGATCCTGTGTGGGAACCCAAATTTTTTAGTTCCTTTTCTTTGCTTATATCCCAAATTCGAACAGATTTATCTAGTGCCCCACCTGCCGAAACTAAGCTCTTGCCATCGGGATGAAACCGAACAACAGAAACCAGATCGGTGTGCCCCTTAAGAGTTGACAACACCTTGCCTTCAGGGATCGACCAAATAATGATCGATTTATCGACGCTAGCAGAAGCTAGTTTTTTCCCATCGGGAGAAAAGGTAACACTATAAACATTATCTTTATGCTCATTTAGGGATTTCAACTCTTTCAGAGAACCGTTATTTAATTCCCATAATTTGATTGTTTTATCGAAACTAGCCGAGGCAAAAAATTTCCCATCCGGACTAACCGCTAGAGAATGAATCAGAGCAGCATGTGCTGGTATAGAGCCTTTATCTGCTTGAGCACCAGCAATCAAACCGATCCCTAACATGAGAATGAATAAGGCAATCGTACGTAGAATCATAACTTTTCCTATATCACAAAGAGAAAAAACTTTCTTATGATATAGAGAAAAAAAAGAAATTGGGAAGCGACATCGTAACCCGTCCCCAATTTTTTCTAGAGGGTGTTCAGATCGTGGGATCGTTCTATTTGGATTTTCAGTAGATTTACATTCCCAAATGCTTTCACCGCTTCGATTCAATGGCGATAAAATCGGAGAATGATTTGTAGGAGAATCGGTTCATTTTTGGGAAGTCTCGATTTGTTCTTTTGAATCGATTCCATTCTGAGAAGGAACAAAACGGAACCATTTTTTGAATTGGTTAGATAGACTATCGAAAATCGAGTAGGAAACAGGCGTAATAAGAAGGGTCAATATTAAAGATAGTGCCTGACCGCCAAGAATAACTTTAGCCATACTAGAACGTGAACCTGCACCAGGCCCCTTGCCCATCGCCATCGGGATCATGGCAGCAATGAGCATGACCGTGGTCATCAAAATCGGTCGTAAGCGCACAAGATTCGCTTCCAAAATCGCCTCATCGCGTTGGTATCCCTGTTGTCTCAATTGATTGGTATAGTCTATCTGAAGGATCCCGTTCTTTTTCACAATGCCGAAAAGCATGAAGAGACCTAACATGGCAAAAATATCTAAATCGGTATGAAGCAATATTAAAGAGATAATAGCAAAAGGGATGGTTAACGGTAATGCCGCAAGGATACTTATCGGATGGATGAGGCTTTCAAATTGGGCAGCAAGAATCATATACATGAACACGAAAGCCAACAGGAAACCGATCAAGAAATTATCATTGGATTCGTTAAGCATTTTAGCTCGGCCAATGAATTCAAAGCGGTATTCGGGAGGCAGATTCATCTCATCGAGATGTTTTTTTACTTCGGCTACCGCACCGCCAATATCTTTACCACTTAAATTCGCAGAAATAACTACCTGTCTCTGGCGGCCAAAGCGATCAATCGCATTTGGACCCTGACCAAATTCGATCGTTACTAAATTGCCTAATTGGGTCACCCCTTCTTCCGTTTTCAGAGCGGGGACCGTCATATGGGAGATCATTTCTGGATCTGCTCTCTTGCTTTCAATGCCCCGTAACCAAACATCGATCTGCTCATCCCCCTCTTTATATTTGGTAATGGGTTCTCCTCCAACTAGAATATTGGTAGTCAGATTGATGTTCTCCAAAGAGACACCCAGATCCGACAAACGCTCCCGATCGGGACGAATTCGAAATTCAGGTTTGCGCAACGAAAGACTGGTATCGATATCGACATAACCGTATTGCTCTTTAAGCCACAGAGCAATTTCTTTAGAATAACTCTCGAGTTGAGCCATATCGGGTCCAGTCAAATTCAGATCGAGATCGACTTCCCGAAAACCCGTAGCCTGAATTGCGGAAACATTTTGCACCGCGCTGCGTAAATCGGGGTACTCTTCTAATAACTCCCTCGTCCAACGCATCACATCGAATTGAGAATACTCTCGTTGACCCAGGTCTTTAATCCGGCAATAAATAGTCCCCTGTGTTACATCCCCCTGCCCCTTCGCTACTCTACCCGTCGTATCGCCGATGATGGTAAACGTCTCCTCGACACCGGGTAGGTGACGCAGCTTTTTCTCTAGTTCACAAAACACCTCATCGGTTCTTTGCAGAGAGTACCCCTCTGGCATGGTAATGGCAATTTCAAACTCACTCTGATCATCAAACGGGACAAAATTTTTGCCTACAATCATCATCCAGATCGGTGTCGATAAAAAAATCATAAAAGCCAGCCCAAGCACGATGAGGCGATGGCGCAGCGACCACCCGAGCAAACTCAAATAAAAGCGTTCGATATTACGCCAGAAAAAGCCATTTTTAGAGTGGCGATTTTGCGAATTAAAATGAAGAAAACGAGAGCAGAGCATCGGGGTTAGTGTAAACGAAACAAACATACTGAGAATAACACAAAACGCGACAACGAAGCCGAAGCAAGACAAAAAGCGGCCAACAGTCCCCCCCATAAAGGCGATCGGAGCAAAAACAATAACCAGCGATAAGGTAGTTGCTAAAACGGCTAAAGCAATTTCCTTGGTTGCTATCGAAGCCGCTTGAAAGCCACTCAACCCTTTTTCTTCCATATATCGGAAAATATTTTCATGCACTACCACCGCATCATCAACGACGATCCCAACCGCAAGAATCAGTCCTAGCATTGTAAAACTATTGATTGAAAAACCCATCGCATTCATCAATGCAAACGAGCCAATCAAAGAGGTCGGGATCGACACGCAAGCGATCAGCGTTGTCCGCCAATCTCTTAAGAAAAGTAAGATCGTAAAACTGACGAGAATCGCACCCAGAACCAGATGTTTTTTCACCTCTTTCATTGAATTGATGATAAAAAGAGAATGATCTTTAATAACACTGACTTCAATATCAGGGGGTAAGATAGGGCGAAGTTCTTCTAATCTTTTTTTGACAGTATTGATTACTTCAACCGTATTTTTCCCGGTCTGTTTTTGCACTACCAAACTGATCGCAATGTCGGAATCCCTTTTTTCATCATCATCCGCGCCGTGTCGCAACCAAAGCCTGCTAATACCGCGCGGCTCCTCAAAAGAATCCTGAACTTCACCAATATCTTCTAACCGTATAGGATGACCATTCCGATTCGCAACAATCAGATTATTGAAATCTTCTGGGCGTTGCATTCGTCCCAGAGTTCGCAAGACAACTTCCGATTGTCCTCGATCTACTCTTCCTCCCGGTTGCTCCTGATTTTCTCGAATTAATGAATTTCGAATATCGACAATCGTTAGATTATCGTATTTTTGTATTTTTTCCGGATCGATAATTACTTGAATTGCTCTTTTACGTCCACCGACCAAAACAACGGAACCTACCCCTGGAAGAGCTTCGATGTTCTCTTTAACCCGTTTTCGGGCTATCTCCGTAATTTCTCTTAGATCACGCCTTCCAGATAAGGCAATCGTCAATACAGGCGAACCGCCAACATCTAATTTATCGATAATCGGTGCATCGGTTCCTGGTGGAAATTGCCCTAAAATCATCCGAACTTTCGCATCGACCTCCTGAGCCGCAACATTTCCATCTTTTTCTAATTTGAATCCAATCGCTATCTGAGAGAATCCTTCCTTACTAGTCGATTTTAATTCGTCAATCCCCGAAACCGTATTGACCGCCTCTTCGATCGGCTTCGTAATGCTGGATTCTACCTCTTCCACACTGGCTCCGCGCAGAGTAGTCGTCACCGTAACCATTGGGACATCGACGTTTGGAAATACTTCTACCCCAAGGCGACTATAGGAAGTCAGTCCTAGAACCACAGGCATTAAAACAAGCATTAAAGTGAAAACAGGTCGACGTATACAAATATCCCAAATTGCCATGAAGTCCACCTTAATTCTAGGAACTTTTACAATTATTAAAATTGGGAGTCTATTTATCCCAAGTCAATTCCGTGGTGAAGATTAACCCTCGCTGCTATTCTGCAATCGAGATTTTATACTGTACCCATTGAATGAAGTACTTACCGCGCAAATCGACTATAGCTTCGCTCTCAAAATCGGCGTAGAAACGAACGAATTTATTTACTTCCTATTTGGCTCTAAGTAGATTATTCCTTTATTTTGTTGGATCATTACTAAAATCGGTTTGCCTGAGTTTGACGAAAACCCCCTCCGCGAGCTGAGTCTGCCCACTCGTAATAACGAGCCCCTCTTCGGGAACATCGCCAAAAACCTGAATAAACGATCTTTTCTTTTTCCCTTCCGACATGGAAATCGTTATCCCAGTTTGGACTAGAATTTCACTGGCTCGATCCTTCTTGATGATAAATATTTTCGAAACGCCTGCAAAACGAACGATCGCTTCTTCTGGGACAACGATACTCTTCTGCATCTTGTCAATTTGAATTTTTCCACGAGCGAAGCTCCCTGCCGATAACAACCGTTCTCGGTTATCGACATGAATCTCGACCATAAAAGAACGAGTGGCTCGATCGATCGCAGGATTGATCCGAGCTATTTCTCCAATTATTTTCTTGCCTGGATAAGCTGCGACTTCCATCTCTACCCGTTGTCCAATCTGAACTTCGGATTTATATCGTTCCGGGACCATAGCCGATAATTTTAATTCATTATCTAGAACTAATTTAAAGAGCGTATTACTAGAACCTGGCATGATGCGAACCATCTCCCCGCAGGAAACGCTTTTTTGGGTCATGACAAAAAAACTGCTTATCTGGTTCTGCGAATCTCCTTGGTAATTAATTTTGGGAACAACCATACGAGTATCCGCAAGATGTTGCATGGCGGTTTCAAGCATCGCTTTTTTATGTTTGGCCCCAGCGAGAATCGCTTTCGCATCCAGAACCGCTTGGACATAATTGGCATGGGCTACATCGAAGTCGGCCTGGGCAAGATCTTTTTCTTCGACAGATGTACTCACACTTGCCCGGACCGCTCGATTTCTCCGGGCCTGCATATAGCGTTCCATCGCTGCTGCTTTGATAACCATCGGCGTGGTGGTAATATCGAAATTTTCCTGGGGAATCTCTTTTAGACCAAGTTTTGCCAATTCTAATTCTAATGCTCTTTTTGCTTCCGCAATTGCGAGCTGAAAATCGGTTGGATCAATATCGAGTAGTGGTTCACCAGGTTTAAGTTCATCTCCGATATCGTGATATATTTTTATGACACGACCTTCGACTTTAGGCGAAATAAATACCTCTTCTTTTCCGATCATGGTGCCAACTATCGCGATGCTTTTTTGGACAGGAATTTTTCGACACTTTTCCGCGGAAACGATTATTGCTTTCTGCGTAGCGACTACCGATTTGCCGGTTTTGTTTTGTTCCTTCTGCTCAGAACTTTCACGGAATTGCCCCGCCAAGCCCGCGACCACTCCAACCAGAATAACCAAACCAACTACCCATTTCTTTATCGATTTTTTAAATAACATATTATTCTTTCAGTTTTAGTTCACCGAATAGTTATTCGCTTGTTGATCGGCACCAATAAGAACACTTCTCCAAGAGGCTCTTTCAAGAATCAATTCAATAACTCATTTGATAGGCCATTGAATGCCATCCGTTTCTTTCTTTCATTTATGGATCTAGATGATTTCTATCAGCATTCGGACCCGGTTCTGAAATATGCAAAACGGACCCAACCCCTTCACCTGCTCGCCGGGCGATTTTGCGAAATAATACTAGAAAGATCTCCTGTTCGTCTTCGGTCAAAGTCTGTAAAATCCCCTTGATGAATCGAAATTTTTCCCCCAAACAATAATCGTATACCGCTTTACCGGAATCGGTCAATTCCACCCAAACCACCCGGCGATCTTCTTCGGAGCGAACCCGGCGAATAATCTTTTTATTCTCCATATGATCAACAATGCTAGTCACCGAGCTTAATGCTAATCGCAAATCCTCTGCGAGCTGCCCCATCTTCATCGCTCCACAGTCCCCCAGGTTTTCGATCACTTTGAGTTCCTGGACATTTACTTCAAATTCGGGAGCTGCAACAGTCAATTCATCCACTCGGCGCAATTGCTTGATAATCGATTGGATCAGACTACGTAATTCCGTTGCACGATTCTCTAGAGATACCATTCTTCACCTAATGTAACCCTTTCATCGATGAGCAAATTTAAGAATATTCTCTATCAATCATCAATTAGACAGATTGATTTATCAAAACAGAGGAGAGACTTGAGAGAATATCTGATTCTAAAATTTGAACTAGTCGAAATTCATCTTTGTTTCATTTTTTGCTAAAAATTTTTGCCAGAGTAAGTGCTTCATCGCAATTAATTCAAATTTCGAATAATTGAATTATAGAAATACTCAGAAGCTTTGTCAAGTGAATAATTCGATTTTCTAAATATTTAGAAAATCGAATTAAATTTACCTAATTTATTATGAAGTTTACAAAATGATTAAGGTTATCCAAAGCTTTTGGAAAATTTGATTGCAAATGTAAAAAAGAATGATTGTATGGATAAATATCGATTAACTAATTTTTGAGACCATAATCAAATGAGTTTCAGAGAGATTTGTTGAATCTAATTTAATTGAAATTCTTATGAATTAGAGCCTGCTATTTGCCCAATCACTTTTGGGGTATGCCCCAATTTTTTAAGTTCTTCGATGACTGCATCGACTCGCCCTGGCCGAATCAGAAGGACTTTTTCATTCAACCTTCCAGCAATTTCTCCAGAAAGTTTTTTTTGAGCAAGGATTTCTTCTGCCAACATCGCATCCTCTGTCAATAATAGACAGACACGCCGATGGAGTTTAACAGGGTATCTCGAACCCGGACTAGTGATAGGAAGTTCCATATATTTGTTTAATTATATCCTCTTTACTTAGCTCCACCTTCTAAACTTAGTTCCACCATCAAAACCGAAATTGCTAGTTAGCATCAGGAACCCAATCTTGCTTTGAACATTTTTATACTTAGATTGGTTATACAAATTCTAAGAAGCCGCAGATAAAGGATTTTGCAATGAGTTGAGCAAATCGGCTTCGTCCACGATGGCATAACTATATCCTTGCTCCGTTAGAAACATTTGCCGGTGTTGTGCAAAATCTAATTCTCGAGTATCTCGGGTAACAATGGTATAGAAAAAAGCCTGTTCTCCTCCCGATTTTGGTCTTAAAATTCTTCCTAAGCGCTGGGCCTCCTCTTGCCGGGAACCAAATGTTCCCGAAATCTGAATAAGCACATTGGCATCGGGAAGATCGATCGCAAAGTTCCCTACTTTCGACAAAATCAAATGTCGCACTTCTCCAGTCCGAAACTGTTGATATAACTTTTCTCGTTCACTATTTGGCGTCTGACCTGTAATCATAGGTAATTCAAATCGATCTCGAATCGCTTTCAGCTGTTTCAGATATTGACCGATAATCAAGACTCTCTGATTTCGATAGTGCTCGAGTAAGTCCGCAATTACATCCTCTTTCGCTCGATTTTCGCTTGCAATTCGATATTTTTCGCGCCATTCTGCAATAGCATATTGCATGCGCTCTTCTTCGATCAACCCTACTCGTATTTCGGTGCAATTTGCGGAAGCGATCCAACCTTGAGATTCCAGTTCTCGCCACGGAACATCGTATTTCTTCGGACCGATCAGACTGAATACATCCCCTTCTCGGCCATCCTCTCTTACCAACGTTGCGGTTAAACCTAGCCTTCTCCGCGCTTGGATTTGGGCCGTAACTCGAAATACGGGAGCTGGTAGTAGGTGAACTTCATCATAAATGATCAGCCCCCAACCATTCTCTTCAAATATTTTGAAATGGGGAAACTCCTCGTTTTTATCTGGGCGATATGTTACAATCTGATAGGTGGCTACCGTCACAGGACCGATCTGTTTCATCTCCCCAGTATATTCGACAACCTGATCGTCTTGTAATTCTGTTTTGTCTAGAATCTCTCTCCGCCACTGCTTCACTGCCGTTATGCTTGTGGTAAGAATCAA
>JAKBAI010000393.1 GCA_021809185.1 Planctomycetota bacterium | reverse complement strand
CCAAATCGATCACTCGGTCGGATTGGTTCTGGGCACGGGCTTGGGCAATTTCCCCTTCGAGGAATTGTTGATAGAGCCGGAAGTAGTCATCTCTTAATTTAGCCGCTCGTTCAAAGTCAAGTTCCTCAGCAGCTTGGAGCATTTCCGCTTGGAGCTGTTCCAGGTATTCCGCGGTAATATAATCATCGGCCCCTTGGCCAGCAGCTTCGCGGGTAATTTTCTCCGCATCGATTTGATCTTGAATGACATTGATCAATTTTGTTTGTACACTACGAGGAGTGATTTGATGTTTCTGATTATACTCAAGCTGAACCTTTCTTCTTCGATCCGTTTCGTCGATCGCAATTCTCATCGATTCAGTAACTTGATCGGCATAGAGGATGACTTCGGCGTTCACATGGCGTGCCGCTCGGCCAATAATCTGAATGAGAGACGTTTGACTACGCAGAAATCCCTCTTTATCAGCATCTAAAATAGCAACCAGCGAAACTTCAGGTAAATCCAGCCCTTCTCTTAACAAATTCACTCCAACGAGAACATCAAAACGACCAGCTCGCAGGTCGTGTAATATTTCGACACGCTCGATGGCATCAAGTTCACTGTGCAGCCATTTACTTCGTAAACCGGCTTCAAGGAAATAATTAGTCAAATCTTCGGACATGCGTTTGGTCAGTGCAGTAACCAACACCCGTTCATTCAACTGGATACGTTTTTGAATTTGAGTTAAAAGATCCTGGATTTGTCCACGTGCAGGTTTGACATGGATAACGGGATCGAGTAGTCCGGTGGGCCGGATAATTTGTTGAATGATTTCACCACCACATTTTTCTAGTTCCGTCGGTCCCGGGGTTGCAGACATGAATAGAGCCGATCGGAGATGGGATTCAAATTCATCGGCTCGTAACGGTCGATTGTCGAGTGCGCTGGGCAGTCGAAAACCGTGATCGACCAGAGTTTTTTTCCGCGCGGCATCGCCAGCGTGCATACCGCGAATCTGTGGTAGAGTGACATGCGATTCATCAATAATACACAAGAAATCTTCAGGGAAAAAATCGATCAGCGTATAAGGCGGTTCACCTGGTTTACGCCCGCTAAACCAGCGCGAGTAATTTTCGATTCCTTGGCAATAACCGACTTCGCGCATCATATCCAGATCGTAAATGGTCCGTGCTTTGAGCCGTTGGCCTTCCAGCAGTTTACCCTCTTTCTGGAAATATTCCAATCGCTGATACAATTCCAATTCGATCCCGATCAGCGCCTCTTTCAAACGATCTTCGCCTGTAACGAAATGCTTAGCGGGGAAAATATAGATTTCCTTTAACTGGTCTAGAACCTCGCCCGTAAGAGGATTGATTCGAGATAGAGATTCGACTTCATCTCCGAATTGTTCGATCCGGAAAGCAACCTCCTCGGAAGAGGGCCAGATTTCGATAACATCGCCACGCACACGAAACTTGGATCGTTCAAAAGCGATATCGTTTCGGGAGTATTGGACATCGATTAATTTAAGTAAAATTTCTTGACGAGGGATTGTTTGGCCGATTTGAAGATGAATGAGCATCTTTTTATAGTCACTGGGCGAACCGAGACCATAGATACAGCTCACACTAGCTACAATAATCACATCTTTTCGGCTTACTAGAGCACTGGTCGCCGCTAACCGGAGCCGATCGATGTTTTCATTGATCGAGGCATCTTTTTCAATGTAAATATCTCGTTGTGGGATATAGGCTTCCGGTTGATAGTAATCATAATAGCTGACAAAATAGCAGACCGCATTGTTAGGAAAAAAGGTTTTGAACTCTTTGTAGAGCTGCGCTGCTAAGGTTTTGTTATGCGCTAATACCAACGTAGGTTTCTGTAAATGGGCAATGACGTTGGAAGCAGTGAAAGTTTTACCAGTCCCCGTTGCCCCCATTAAAGTTTGAAACCGCTGTCCAGATTCGAACCCAGAAACGATTTTTTCGATGGCTTCAGGTTGATCCCCAGCAGGCTCAAATTCACTTACCAACTCAAAAAGTTCTGCCACGATTCCTTCTCCAAGTGCCCCAGCGATTTAACCGTTCATAGGAAAATTAAAAAACTATTCTTATGTCTTTAATCGATTTTTGACTATTTCATCTCATTTGTTCTTTTTCTCTGATTTAACTAGCTTCATTATAGGCAACTCCCAATTGGAATTCGACAAGATGAGGAAGTAATTAGATGACAAAAAACCAAAGATTCTTTTAAGGATTATAGGTGCGCTATATTATTTAACTGTTTAAGAATTTAACTGTTTAAAAGCACGAAATAAATTTCATAACCAACTAATTCTTAAAGTTACTGGAATTATACGATTTTGCAATGTCGGTTGAGGACAGAGGAAATAGTAAAAATAAAAAAATGGGATCAAGATTAAAAATACGAGATTCCTCTCGGCGCCAAAAAAATAGTTGTTATGATGAGGATTTAGAAATTGATGTTTGAATATTCATCAGAATGGAGGAATTCAAGAATGAAATTGTATCGAATTACCTTAGGAATAGTTGGAATAACATTAAGTGTGGGGCTGATGGCAAAAACTCCTTGTGGATTTGCCCAATCGACGTTACCACAACCCACTCCTCCCCCGAGTAGTCCGACCCCGACAAACCAGGTGCCACCCGGAAAAAGTTCCGTGGCAACCCCCGCGCCACAAAATACTCAAAAAGCGGCCCCCAGTTATCCGGTGCGACCTGAAGGAATAGCGGCTAAAGTCAATGGCCAGGCAATACAACTGGTGTCGTTGGACCGGCGACTCTTAGGAGTTCCGCCAGAAAAACGCGGTGAAGCAAGGATGGATGTCTTGCGCCTTTTGATCGATCAATCGC
>JAKBAI010000137.1 GCA_021809185.1 Planctomycetota bacterium | reverse complement strand
ACGAAATCAAAGCCAAAGAAGAAGATCTTAAAGCCAAGGACGATGTGCTGGCAAAACGGGTAGCGCGAAGTCGAGAGAATATCTTGACGATGGGAAGAAAGACTCTTGGCGAACCGAGTAATCAGATTGTCGATCACCTCAACCAAATCAACGATTTTGATACGTTAGATGACATCCTTTGTAAAGTGATCGATGCTTCTTCCTGGGAACAGCTCGTTGGTTTGAGCCATTCCTAAATCGGTAAGCCATCATGTTGGGCAAGTGAATCGAGCTTGCCCAACATTATTTTGATTTATCGTTGCTGAAAATTCAGCTTCATTATTTGATTTGTTAATCCAATCCCTTTCATCTTCCAAGTAAAATACAACTACCCAGAGATAAAACTACGATCAAAATTGATTCTACTCTAACTCGATAAAATGAAAAAAGCCTGCTTAATAATCGAAATAGAATTAAAATGGGACAATTAAACCGTGGGCGAATGATTCAAAACAGATCAAAATACACCAACATTCATTAGACAAATCTGAAATAAAATTTTGGCAATTCTATTTTTTCAAATCGATCTGATTTGGAACCTCCCTAGGTAAGGTCGAAAGGCTTTCAACCTCTTTAGGATTGATTGGGGTTTTGGATAAAGATTTGGATTTCTCCGTAGATTTTGCCTTATCCGTTTCTTTCACTTTGGGTTTATCAATCCCTTTCGGAGAAGACTTAGTATTATTTCCAGGAACCTCTTTGGGGGTGGTCTTAACATCCTCTTTGGGAGTAGTCTTGGCATCCCCTTTTGTTCCTCCAGAAGACTTTGCTTTTGGATCTACTTTTTTCTCTTTGACCGAATTTTTAGAATCTTCCTTTTTGGTTTCTTTAGGAATTGATTTCGGCTGCTCCGATTTAGATTTTTCTTTGCCAGAATCATTCTTCTTTGGAACAGGTTCTTTCCCTGGTTCAGTAGCTTTTCCTTTTTTAGGTTGCTGATTTTTGTCATCAGGGATAGGATTGTTCACAGGGGGCCGACGCAAATAGAAATCTTTACGCTGGCGAAGAACCCGTTTGGTATCAGGAGTAGACAAGACAAAGACATCCGAGCGATTGGGAGCGACAACTTGCCCGTAAACGCGCTGTTGATCATCGACACGGCCAAGACGAATTTGACGCTGAGTTCCATTTTCGAGAGTAACGGTAAGCACTGTTGCATTTTTACCGAGACCGTACAATTGCGGATCAGCATTTTTATCAACAATATAGTGTTCTGCCTTCGGTGCTGCCAGAACATCGAGGAAATCGTTGATCGTTTTTTGATTGAGAGCTTCGGGAAATTTCGGATCGATCCAACCGGTAGGCTGACGAATCAATCGAAATGAGGTCGCCGATTCGGGGGTAGAGACATTAATCTCTTTGGCCTTAGCTACATCGATAGAATCCCACAACAACCGTTGGCGATACTCCGCACTTAATTTATCGACTAAAATACCATCCACTAGGAAAATGATGTCGCTGTTTGATAATTTTGCGTATCGGCGCGAAGCAAACCCCGATTCTTTATCGGCAACGATTTCAGGTTTACCGAGATAGAGAGTATACAACTCTTTGTCGCCGTTCCAGATTTTCCAGGTAACGGCTGGATTATCAAAACCGTATTTCTTGAGATCGGAGACCTTATCAGCAACCACTTCATCCGCTCGAAGTTTTGCAAGCGAATCATAAGTTTCGCGGAGGGCATCATCTTCGGCATCCGCAGAAAGTGGAGCAATGACATTCCACTTCCCAGTTCGTCGACTGAAGATCACTTTGCGTAAACCGCTGTCAATTTCTATCTTATCGGCGCTAACAAATCCAGCTATATTTTTATCCCAGTATTTGATCGGATCGGCAAGCAGTTTTTTTGCTAGAGCACTAGGGATGGTCCCGACCAACGATGAGCCATCGATATTCACTGCGTAAAGAGGACTAGAAGAAACCGTCGATTTTGATTTATTCTCTGTATGCGCAGAAATCGCATTCCCTATCTTAATAGTTTTTTCGACCAGCTTCCCTTTGCGATCGATGAAAGTCAAAGTAATGGTAGCACTAGGATTAGCTAATCCAAATTTTTCCAGATTTTTGCCATCGACAGCAAGGATTCGATTAGCGCGAAGATTCGCTAGACGATTCACTAAATCTTCCATCGTATCTTGATCTGCTTTATGTTTAACAGGTTGCAAAATATCCCAGCTCGCAGAAGTCCCCACTTTTATTTCGAAAGTTTCATTTGCTTTTTTACGTTGCCAGGTATCGACTTCTGCCGGGTTGAATTGTAAAAGAGTATGATCGGCATATTCAAAAGGGGGCCGCAAGAGAATTTCGGCTCGCGGCCCAGGCAATACCGCAACCCCTTGTCCATTATCGGCACGAACATAATACCCTTCCATTGGATTATTCGGATTCAGTGCATGGCCAATTTCGATTCGATGTTCTTTACCAGCTGCTTTCAGTTTAATTTGTGCTGGCTTAGCCGCTGCGTCCAGTCCATATTTTTGCCAATTCACTTCCTTGCCATAATCGACAAACCGATCCGCTACTAACGAACTAATCCCCTGCTCGAGCTGATTCAAAGCGGGGCTATCCAGTGGAAAGGAGATCCCTTGCGGCTGCCAATTTTTATTCTCGCGGATCAGCTGTAGTTTCCCATGCTGATTCTCGATCTGTATATCACTAATCGTGCTCGCATCGAGCTGCAACAATTCTGGCACCAGCATGCTATACTCGTTCCGATTTATCTGCCGGAATACTTCATCAGAGATGATAAAGATGGTTTTGCCTTTCTCCCCATCTAATTTAGCAAAATGCCCTGGCAATTTCTTCTGCTTTTTGCTCATATCATCCGAAGTATTTTCGCTTAGATCAACAGGTGCCATTCCTCCGATCAACAGTTTATAACTCTTTTGAGTTTCTGGTTCTTCTTTGCCTGGCGCCCCTTTCTTCGTTTTCTCTTTTAAGGTAACCTGCAATTGTAAAATGGGCTTATCTAATCGATAATCTTGCAGATTTCCATCGGCCAGAGCAAAATATTTTTCCACTTTTAATTTGGCTAAGCTACTCGCCATCATCTGCGCTCCTAGTTGACTAATTATCGCTCCCGGTAAACTAGGTACCAGCCATTTTTGATTCTCTTCTTGCAGACTAAATGGTCGCTGAGATAGCTTCTGAATCTCGATTTTGGTAACTCGTGGATCTGTCAATTCTGGCCAGAGTTCCAGAGGTAACAAGGACAGCTCCCCCTGCTTGAGCTGATCGACTATTTTCTTATTTAAAGTGAACACATTTTCCGAATCGCGCCGTTTGGCGTAAAACGAATCTTTATTTGCAGATTCGTTCCCAATCCAGATTTCCACGGCGGGCATTGATTTGGACCCCGAAAATTCTAATTGCATTTTTATGCTAGGCTTTTGTAATCCGAATCGTTCGACCAATTTTTGAGACAAGAAATAACTACCGGTCCCTAGAACAGCAGCAAGCGAATGGAGATCCTCTAGCGATGCCGTATCATAGACGTATTCCGTAGCTTCCAGATTTTCCAACGTTTTGACCAAATCGGTTGTCTTACCGATTTCAGTCGTAGAATTAAACGGAGCGGTAATTTGCCATTTCTCTTTGCCTTCGGGCGTTTCCACCAGTTCAAACCGGTGATTCGCTTGGGTAATCTGAACCTTACTGAGATGATTTTCATTCAAATCAAAGAGCTTGAGAGCACGATAAACTCGAGCTGGCTTTTCCAAGTTAGTCAGAATCGTATCGGGAACCAGATTGAGGCGATCATTCCCTTCCACTCGGCAAATCAATTTTTTCTGAGCCTTCAGCATGCCAATCGGAGAATAGAAATGAATAATTTTTTTGATAGCGGAATGGCTTGATTTTGGAATATTGTCCGAACCGCTAGAAACCGTGGTAGGATTCGATTCGCTTTTCGGCTCGGCGATCGTCAAAACCATCGTCGCGATCTGAGCATTTTTATCAAGCAATGTATGCGCTAAATAAGGGCCAAATAGCAATCCGTATTGATCCAGATCGATAATCTCTTCCGATTTTACGGAAAGACTTTCTACCCCATTTAAGAGATCGGCTATAGGACTGAACTGAGCTAAGCCACTAAACGGTTTAACAATTTCCCACCGGGATGGTGTAGAACTATTGTTTTCTACTTTGGTATCCTTTTTTGTCTTCTTGAACAGCAAAGAATTATGCTGCGGTCGAAGTACTTCGAGTTGTTGGACTTCATCTGTCTCAAATCGAACCAGTTTTGGGTCACGTAGTTCAGCTAATCTTTCTTGTGCTGTCTTGTCCCCTTTGGTTACAAAGAATATATCATCCATCGTTTCGCTGGAGATAGAAAAAATTTCTGGGCTATCGAGAAGCTTTGCATAAAAAGCCTCTTGGACGATAATTTTCGGTTTCTGAGGAGGAGCACCAGGAAAAGCGGGAGGTGGTGCGGGTTCAGTTCGGGTTTTACGACCTAAACTTTTTCCGATCAATAAGGTTCTCGGTACCGATACCCCTGCATATCGAATGGTAATTTTTTTGGTCGATTCTCCGCCATCGAGGTCGATCGCTTTCAGCAAGTCTCCATCACTAGCAATCTTTTTACCATTTGCGATACTCTCATCCCCCTGAAGGTTATTGCGTATCTCTTGGCGATCCAAAAATTTCTCCACCCATAAGTTAGGGATTTCGCTCAGAATCGGTTTCAAGAGTGTTGGATTGACATTATCTAGAACGGGATAGTTCAATTGCCAAACAGAAGCGATATCCGCAAGGGTGAGATTGCGTTCGGCCCCCGATTTTTCGTTTTCGGTCAACGGTTTCGGCATCGGAGCTATACGTTTCAATTCATAGTCGATATCAGAATTACGAACACGAATCGATGATACTTTATCCCCCAGTAAGGATACCAACGCCCCCCCTAATGGAGTATCACCGCGGTTCGGCCCAGTACTGGCATCGGGCAGTCGAAGTCTTTCAACTTCAGGAAAGATCTGCCGGCGGCGATAATAATCGGGATTGCGTTGCAAAAGCGGCATTAAATCCGGCCCTAATTGCAAGATCTCATTTTCCCCTTGCAATTGTAAATACGCAGGGGTTATAAACGGATTCTCCTCTTCGATCTTCTTGCCATTTCCGATCACCAGATGAATCGTTTGATCGGGATCGACGGTTTCGATAACGATTTTCACTTTGTCGTCATTTGCCGTCAATCCATAGGTCGATAAATCGGTCTGTTTATCGATCGAAATGGGTAAAAATCGAGACGATAGATTCGATAGCTTGTTTAGTAATTCATCCACGGCACCCGAGCGCACGGGCCAGTTACCCGCTAGGGTTAAAGGCTCCCCCTTTTTTTTCACCTTTAATTCTAATTTCCCCTTACCATTTTCAATCAGTAGATGAGTTATCTTATCTTTAGAGAGAGAGGCCAACTTTTGTTCCGTGACCGAAACTTTCACCGTTTCGCTTTTACTCGTTGCTTCGGGGGCTTTTCCCCACTCGCCCCCTTTCCAGAATAGATAAAAGCAGCCAAATGCTAAGATAATCAAGGCAATCGTTGTTTTGATATTCATGGTAACTAATTCCGTTTTATGTCGCTTACCAAGAAAAGTTGATTTCAGTTCGGTCGGCAACTTTTCTTTAATTTTTTAGTTCGATATTACTTTTCCGATTTCGTATTTTTTAATTCGTTATCATCATTGCTGTCCCAAAATTCTCAGGGATGATCTACATAATTTTCCCCATATAAATCATCCCTGAACTAGCAAGGATTCCAATTTTAGCGGACGCGCCGCATCATCAGTACAACGGTGCCGATATAGGCGAAGAACAAAGGCAGGCCAAGGAACGCCCCCCAGTGCCAAAAACTCTTTTCCTGATCTTTTAACGCAATGCGCGGATAATTCCAAATCGGCAGCTTTTCATTAGGTAATAGATAATCGCGATGCAAAAGCCAATTGCAGGTGTGAAGCAATAATTTTTGCCGCGCGGGCGATAATTCCCCACCATTGAAAATACTCCCTTGACCAATCACTGCTATTCTTTCTTTTTCGCGCTGGTGATACTTCTTATCTTGCAGAGCATAGGCACTCATCAAACCGGCTAACAAACCGTGATCGACCATTCCAGCCAAGGCAGCAATCTCTTTATTGTTACTGAATTTTTCATCGATCCATTCGATAGGAATCGTTGTTTCAATGGCCACTCCAACGGGGAACGGCCCTCGGCGCTCCTCTTCATGAGTTCCCCATTTAGGATTGGTTCTTTCTGTTACATCAAATTCTGGAATCAGCAAAAGCTCACGATTGCCGCTCCTGACTACACGTGGAAACGGGGATTCTTCATTCCAACTATTTTCTCCACTGTAGACAAATTCGGCATTATACGACAATTTATTTTCCCATCCTGGGAGCAGATAAATCGGGCGCAGATAGCGAAGCGGGATGTTTAGCTTGGTATCCACATTCTTTTCGGTTAGTCGCATCGCCGAACCGATCGGATTCATTTTCTCGTTGCGGGTTTTGGTCCCATGCTGATTATCCCCGTTCGAAACTGCTTTATCTTTTTTCTCCACTTTTGGCTCATTCTTAGAGAATGAAACCGATTGAGTTTCGACATTACTACTACTGAATATCTCCCCTGCTTGCCGTAGCGCGAACGACTCGGTTTCGCCATCATATAGAATCGTATCTTTACCTAGCTCAATACCGCAATCATTCAAGAGCCTTTCAAACCCATCCACCATCTGTTCGCTAAATCCAGATTCATCGTTTATTGGTCCCAGACAAGCAAACACCGGTTTACCCTTTTTCATAAAATCTTTGATTGCCGTAATTTGTTCGCGGGAGAGAGAATATAATTCAGGGGGAATATTTTCATTCATATTAATCGTATTCGAGATCGTCATGCGCGGAATAATCAGCATATCACAATCAGAAAGGATGCGTTTGAATTTATCTTCCAAATCAGTCACGCGGCGATCTTCCAATAATTGTTCTTTTCCATAAATTTCTTGTAAACTCGATTGCAATTTTGCAATATCTTCCAAGGAATCTTTGCGGAGCGAATTCAAGGATTGTAACTGGGTACGATAATAGGAGATAACATCCCGGCGATCCTCTTGGGTAAATTCAGTAAAGCGGGCTTTACGCTGTAGATATTTTTTCACGTCATCGATGGTATTTTTAACATCTTCCAGATATTTCAGATCTTTTTCGACAACTTGGATATTATAACTAATGCGTTGCAATCGTTTCTGGGCAACATTAATCTGATTTTCTAGGCGATCGATTCGATTTTCTTCACGATTGTAAGCTGCTGCTTTGGGAGGCCCGTTCCCCCACTTTTTCAAAATAACATCGACAACATCGAAACCATACTCTTCTAAAGTTTTGCGCAATCCGGAGGCAGACAATTCTTGTTGAAGTCCCTGGCCTGCCTGGGATGATAGGACTTCGTGAATAACCGCAAATGCCACTTTAGGCCGTTTTTCTTGAATCGAAAAAATTCGCTGAACAAAACTTTGAACCCCTTGGGGACGCAGAATCAGATTACCGCGTGCTTTCCCCTCGCTATTCGGATTGGCTTGCCGTGAAGCGGTTTTATCGAGCTGATAAAAATCGTTGAAACTCAGCCGTTGAACGCGCTCGTTAGCATAAAAGAAGATGCTATTTTCCGGGGCATTTTGAATCGCATGCAAAAGTGCTGGTTTATTCTCGGTCAATGCTTTTAGTTGATCGTCGAAACCTTCCTGTTCAACATCCAGAATCGTCACTCGAAAGCGCGGTCCCAATTCGCGAAATTGATCGACCAAATCACGAATCTTTTCGATGATTTTGCGTTCCGCAGCATAATCGTAACGATCCGGCTTCGCCGATAACTGGCCAAAGGTCTTATGCTGTTGCAAGACGACGATGGTCGTTTCTCCTTGCAATTTTCGCAATTCTTTTACTACGGCTTCGGGCAGAGTAAACTGCTGTTCCCGAGTCAAATCGTATCGCCAATAGTGCTGGAAGGAATAGACATTCAGCGCAATCAAAATCGCAGTTGCGAGTACTATTTGTAACAGCGCATTCGTGCCGATGAGCGATCTTCTTCCCAGTCCGCCCACCAGCAAACTCAGGAACTCTAATAAGATCGTCAATACGATAATACCGGCACAGCTCGTTAGGATGAGAGCATAGGTTTGCAAGGTTACCCCCTGCTCCCCTTGCAAAATGGCCAAGTATTGTTCGTTGTTCTCGATCTGGAAAACTTCGGGTTGGATATTCCAGATAATAAATAGAGTTACAACCGCAACAAGAATGGCAGTAAACGAAAGCAAGCGAAGTAAAAATCGGAGACGGTCCAAGAGCGCCCGGCGATGTCGGCTATCAGGTTTCATATCGATTCACATCCATCTATCAATTGATTCTTGACTCAGTTTCTTTAATCCCAAAAACGTTCAATTCACATCGTATGTTCTTATTTTACCCAGCACCTTCTATGTTTGGCACTGGGATTTTGACACTTCTTAGGCGAAGCTCATTCTGCTTCGGCTCGATTCCCAGCATCGATTTCCAGAAAAGTCTGTTCTCATTCATTTTTATCGGTAAACATCGATCGATCTATTGGCGTTAACAAAGAGCTTTCTAGCGCCAACGGCGGCTTTCCAAACTCCGGATCGTCATAAATAGAAAGAATATCGTGGTACTCAGATAAAAAAGAATTTCCCGGCTATCCAGGAGACCGCGTGTAAAGTCTTTACTAAAATGCAACGGTACACTGAAATAAAGCAATATTCGATAGGTCAACGAAGCAGTGTCCATCTCTGGTCGCCAAAAACCCGTTACGATAAAGATCAGACTTAAAATCAAGGAAATTAGGGCAGCAACCATCTGACTTCGCACCAAGCTACTGACAAACATCCCTAAGGCGAGGAACATCCCCCCGGCAAGCAGCACACCGATATACGAGGTAAGAATAGGGAATGGGTCGATCTTTGCCGTCAACTCCACTAAGTGAGCAGCATCTTTATGATAATGCATCCAACAGCCAACTCCATAAAGGGTTCCACCGATGAGTAACATTAGGAACATGTTGAAAAAACTCATCCCCAGAGGCAATGCGACAAAAAACAGAATCACCAGCAAACCCAGACCGCCAACCATCATCCCACTAAATAATGTCCAAGCATGCCAATCCCAAACTGCTTGCAAATTCAATAATATGGGGAGGTAAAGCAACGTTGGTAACCATAAAACGATATAAAAAGCATAGCATGCTATATATTTGGCTAGTACAACTTCCCAATCTCGAATCGGTGCCGTCATGAGCATTTCTAGAGTTCCGCTTCCGCGTTCCTCTGCCAGCAAGCGCATGGTCAGTAATGGTGGAATGAACAAAAACACTAGCCAGAATCGTTCATCCCCTAGTAAGATCATCATCGGGAATTCCACTCCACGCGGCCCCGATTCCGTCAACTGATTGAGCGTCAATGCAAATAAATGACCAGTTACCAGCAAAAATACTGCCAGTACGACATAGGCAATTGGCGACTGAAAATAGGCGGCAAATTCGCGTCGAATTAAACTGAACATCGAGCGCATCATAATCTTCCCTTGCTTATTATTAGTATTCTGATGTATCTGTTGTTTATTTGGGCTGGTTCGTATCTATCATTTTCCGATTCTTGTCCCATTTCTTACATTCTATTTCGTTTCGGTTATGCTCATCGAATTCCCTTTCCCACAGCTTTTTTCGATCGCCTGCATCCACTTTTAACAAGAGGGATCGAAAATCGATCGATCAATCAAAAGAAGAGTATAGAATTCAATTTTCTGAGATTCTCTGAAATTCTATTCTGTGCCATTTTTATAATGCTTCGGTCAATTGCACAAATACCTCTTCGAGGTTTTTGTGACCGCTTTGCCTTCGAATAGAATCTAAACTCCCTTCGGTTGCAACCTGCCCCTGATGAATGATAATTAACCAATCACAGGTCATTTCTACTTCGGGTAAAATGTGAGTCGAAAGAAGGATCGTGTGTTGTTCCCCCAATTCCCGGATAAGTTTACGTGTTTCACGTATTTGTGCGGGATCCAACCCTGCTGTCGGTTCATCCAAAATCAAAACAGGGGGGGCGGCAAGTAGGGCATCGGCAAGTCCGACTCGCTGTCGAAATCCCTTAGAGAGAGTTCCTATCAATTGACGCCGGACCTCTTTGAGCCAGCACCGTTCCATCACATAATCACTTCGCTGACGAGTTGTTTTACGATTCAATCCTTTCAACCCACCACGAAAGTTCAAATACTCTTCTACGCGCATTTCTGTATACAGCGGGCAGTTTTCGGGCAAATATCCGATTTTTCGCCGGGCTTCGATTGGTTTCCAAAAAATGTCGATCCCATCGATCCAAGCTTTGCCACTAGTTGCCGTATTAAATCCGGCGAGGATTCTCATTGTTGTCGATTTTCCAGCTCCGTTCGGTCCTAAAAATCCGACGATCTGTCCCTTCGAAACCTCAAACGAAACATCTCGAACCGCTGGATAATCCCCATAATATTTTGTTAAATGCTCAACTCGAATCATGTTCTTATTCTCGATTCTCAAACTATCCTGTTATGGTAATTACCGATCCGGTTTTTATCTGTGGTATTCTTTAATGGTTATCGTTGCTTGATGCTTTTCTCATTTTTATAGGTTTGCCCAAGCTGATTTTGGGTAAATCTAAAAATTTCTTTATGTTTTTACCCAAAAAACAGATTATCTTTGGCTCTAAACCGACTATTGCTTATTCTATTTGCTTCGATAAAAGATTTTTCTTCCGCTTTTTGCTTCGTTTCAGCTTCGCATCCGCTTTGCATCAGGATCTTATCTGCAAACGCTATACACCCCATGAAAATTACCGGTTTCGATCTTAAACTAAGACCTTTTCAATCTTTCCGATTGCTTAAAGAATTCCCTCTGGAAGATTCTTTTGGTCGAGTTCTCTTCTCATCGTTTCAAAACTCTGGCAAGATTGAAATAGGTAAAATCGGCATCATCGGCAAGAGGTAGCTAATCGGCACTTTTTATCGAATCGCTAGTTTGATCCGTCAATTTTTTGTGCGATTTTCATAATCTACTCATTCTCCTAAATTGAAATAATGGAAAATAGAATCACCAGAAAGCAAAAAATGAATATAGTAAGCCAAAGGGAACAATTCTCTTGGGGCTTCGGAACAAAAAAGACGATTTTGGGAAATAAAACAGGATCGAATTCCTGCAAAAATCACCCAAATCCCCTAATAATCCAGATTATTCCTTTTCCCGAGCTGCACCAATTTCCCCACTTTTGACGCTTTTCCTTATATTGTTAAGAATTCTAAAATGAAAGATATTCAATAAAAAGGCACCGAAAAACCATGAAAACTGCTCGATTTTTTATCCTAATCACTCTGGTCTATTTTTATCCGATCGATTATTCGCTCTTTGCGAAAGAGCTAACCATCCCAGAACTGGTGCGGTTTGCGGAACCCAGTATTGTTCTTGTGGAAATATATGGAAATACTCTCAATCGGGGGCGCGAAGAATTTTATCGATCAACGGGCACCGGCTTTGTGATCAGCTCGGATGGATTGATAGTTACGAACAATCATGTGGTCAGCTTGGATCGGCCAATGATGTGGAAAGAAAAACCGACGATCACGGTAAAATTTCATCGCCAGCTCGATTTTCCGTTGTCGGTTGATGTATTAGGTAAAGATGAGTCATCTGATTTAGCAGTATTGAAAGTAAAAGAGGCCTCTTCGAGTGCTTTATTGGTAGGCTCTTCGCATCCCGACTACCTAACGGAAAAAGGGAAATTTCACGCTTTGAAATGGGCCAATCCGGAATCTCTTGAAACCGGCCAAGATGTTGTAGCAATCGGGTTTGCCCGCAGGCAAAAAGGGAGGGCCTCTGTCACCCGCGGAATTATTAGTTGTGAATCACGCAGCTTATGGAATGGCGCTTTGAGCGACTATATCCAGACCGATGCTGCCATCAATCCCGGTAATTCGGGTGGTCCACTTCTGAACCGCCAAGGGGAGGTTGTTGGAGTCAACACGTTTCGTTTTCCTTCTCGCCTCACCAAAAAGACGATTGAAATTCCTAAGCCAAAACGGGTCGAACAAGGGATTGAATTTACCTATGAACAGTATCAGGTTCTAGTCGATTTTGATACCACTTCAAGTATCAATTATGCCAGATCTTGCCGAACCGCTAAGGTATTTGCCGAATTGCTTAAAAGTGGGCCAATACGCCGAGCTAATCTTGGTATGGAGGTCCGCTCGGTAGAACAGTTCTTTGGCGATATGGCCCATGCTTCCGAAGGGGCATACATTTCCTCGATCAATTCAAATTCGATCGCCGCCAAAGCGGGGTTGGATATTTATGATGTGATCGTCGAAATATCGGTGGTGGATGGCAAGATCCCTAGCGGCTACACCAAAGAAGCAGAACAGTTATTTAGCAGCAAACGCACTTTTTCAATCGAATCTGTCGGCGATGTTGAAAATGCTCTGGCACAGATTTCGGCAGGGAGCAAAATCTCCATCAAATATCTACGCTATATCGGTAAATATCGCGATGCCATGATCCTTGGTCGACCGATCCCCAGCGAAAAACAGGCCGAACCCCTCGCCTGTAAACCTGGTAAAGTCGAACTGATTGTTCCATAAGTTTTTGGCTTAGAGATCGGCCTATATAATCCAAAAGGGGCGTGTATTCTACTTAAGAGGATCGCCAAGATTCTTAAAAGTGGTTATTGTGAATCTTTCGGTTAAAGTAAAGACAGGCAAACAATGCCTGTCATATCAGGTTCTACCAGAACTCGGAATAATCAGAAAGAAATAAATCTCTTTTGGATTCCTTCCCCCCGAGACGGCGCTAATCAACTTATTATAGGACGATCTCTTGATTCTCGGGCAAGTTGATGTTTTCACCAATCTCTCTAGTTAAATTCCTTGACCCATACAACAGTTAGTTAAGATTTTTCTATCTGACTAAAACAGATACGAAGCCCAACATTTCGATAACGATCTTTCGGGCCAAAGGAATGTCGGAAATCTGAGCGACAGGTATCTGGTCCCCAGGAATAGGTACCACCGCGAGCAACTCGGCGCTCTCCACTTGCCGGCCCTGTGGGATCGATCTGGCCGTTATCATCCAGATTACCAAACCAATCTGAACACCACTCCAATACATTCCCGTGGACATCATGAAGAGACCATGGATTCGGAGCATTTTTCTCGCCAACCGCGTGAGTTCTGTCCTCACTATTCGCTTTGTACCACGCAATCTTTTTTAACGCTTCTTCTCCATTTCCGTTCCAGTAATCGCCATTGTCCCCGGCAGAGCCAGCTCGACAGGCATACTCCCATTCAGCCTCCGTTGGTAACCGGATCGGTTTGCTAGTTAGACGACTCAACTCTTGGCAAAACACCTGGCAATCTAACCACGAGACCACTTCAACAGGCCGATCATCGCCGCGAAAATAACTGGGATTAAACCCCATTACCGCTTTCCATTGTCCCTGGGTGACAGGATAAATCGACATCCAGAACCCTTTGGTAATCGTCACCAGATGTTGCGGATTTTCAGTTGATCCGTAACGGCCCATCAGGAAATGCCCAGGAGGGATCCATGCAAATTTCATTTCAGCTAACTTACTCATTTTTGTCCTATCATCAGTTTATAGATCGGTTTATAGATTCGAATCCTTTTGTTCCCTTACCATCTTCCAATGGAGAGTTGTAATGGTTCCCGCTTCTATGTCCTGCTCTTTATCAGGGATTTTAAGATTCATAATCTCCCCGGCCCCCCGACGTAATTCGCTATTGTTTAATTGAAACGTAATAATTTGACCAGGGATCTTTTTACCGATTATCGGTTCCGGATCTTGGTATTTCTCTACTGGTTTTTGATCCGTTGATTTTGAATCGAGAATCGTTGATCTAAAATCGAGAGCAGTTAAATCAAAAGAGGGTTCTTCTGAAACAGAGACAGAAGGTTCAATAATTTTCGATTGCTTTGTGTGATTAGTAACTGGATCAGTAACTGGGATGACCCGTTTCATTTGGATTGGCACATTTTCATCTTTCTTATCGCTCCATTTTCCACTACTCTGATTGAAAGATAGACTATCTTGGCGAGCATGCGAGAAATATGCCAGGATCGGTTC
>JAKBAI010000136.1 GCA_021809185.1 Planctomycetota bacterium | reverse complement strand
CCGATCGGTTTGTCTCCAGCCTTGGATAAACTGAGAAAGGAGCCTAATGGACAGAAGAAAATCAATGAATATACCCGCTATTTGACCGTGCCTATTTGCATGATCCAGGCCATGATTTTTGTTCAATCGATCATGGGAAGGAGTGCGAGCGGAACAGAATTGACTGCGTACGGATATAATCTGGGTATCAATTATCTCTATTACGGGTTTGCCGCCGTACTGACGATTACGATCGGAACCCTTTTCTTAATGTGGCTGGGAGAACAGATTGAAGAATATGGGATCGGCAATGGCATTAGTTTAATCATCATGGCCGGGATCATCTCCCGTATTCCGGATGCGACTAGGCTTCTTCTTTTAGACCCCACCACAGGAAAACTCAAAGGTTCGATATTTACTTTGGGTAGTCCAACAGGGGATGTCAGTTTTGAGAAACTGGTACTTTTGGTCATTCTCTTCGTCACGGTTGTGGTTGGTGTTATTGCCATAACCAAGGCTCAACGGCGAATTCCAACTCAATCGGCTAAACATCAACGGGGGCGCCGAGCTTACGGTGGTACCCGGCAATGGCTCCCGCTCAAAGTAAATCAAGCTGGTGTTATGCCAGTTATTTTTGCTAGCACGTTACTTATTATTCCTGGTTTTCTGTTTCGCTTACTTTCGGATATCACGGGGTCCGATTGGGCCATGAGTTTGGCCAGTAATTTTCAGAGAAACTCAGGGTTTATCTATAATTGCTCTTATATTCTGATGATCTATTTCTTCTGCTATTTCTGGACGGCCATTACGATGAATCCAAAAGAAATTGCGAATCAGCTAAAAGATAGTGGCAGTTTTATTCAAGGAATTCGACCGGGCAAACAGACAGCAAACCATATTGAAAAGATTATGCTACGTGTTACTTATGTTGGCGCTGCGTTCCTCGCAATTATTGCGATCATTCCTAGTTTAATCTCCTCCGAATTGGAGGTCGATTATCGGGTTGCTAGTTTTTATGGTGGCACAGGGCTATTGATTGTTATCAGTGTTTGTTTAGATCTTGTTCAAAAAATTAATGCTCATTTGGTCATGCGAAACTACGAAGGATTGACCGACGATTAATTTAAATCGGGTGATCCAAATCGGACTTATTCAGTTTTTGCTGTGATTAGCTATTACTAGAATTAACTTTTTAGTAGTGGATCTATCTAATAGATGTTTATTTGTCTTAATTAGAAATTGCCCAGATCTTTAAATTGATCAAAATAATAATTAATATTTTGATCATAATAACTTTCGACGATTGATTACTAGTTTGAATGGTTTAAGGGTTTAAAATCTGCTGGAAATAGGATTTATTAATCAAAGTACAAAATTCTGCTGAGTCATAAATATTAAAGTACTGGTGAATATACGATTTTTTTAAATTCAGAAATCTGAAATTCAGATCGTAACTGATTGAATTGTTATTATTATCATCACTTTGACTATTCAAGTAGATAATTTGTTCGTCAAGATCGATTTTATTCCTTGTCGTTGTACCTACCTAATTCATATGAAGAATCTATGACTTTTCATTAATTAGGGAGACTTATGGTACCAGTCTACTTTAATGAATAAAAATCCTGGTGGTGATAGAAATATGCGCCTTGTTTTAGTTGGCCCTCCCGGCAGCGGTAAAGGAACGCAGGCAAAACTTTTGGTTGAAAGACTAAGCTTGCGCTATATTGGAACTGGTGAAATCCTTCGTGAGGCAATTCGACTGGGAACTCCCACCGGAAAATTAGCTAAACCGTTCATCGATCGCGGCGACTTAGTTTCTGACAATCTGGTCAATGAATTGATTGCAGAAGTTTTTCAATTGGGTAATCGACCAGATAATTTTGTTTTGGATGGTTATCCACGAACGATCGCCCAAGCGATCTGGTTTGATCATTTTCTAGCAAATATTAATATTCAACTAAATGGAGTCATCCGATTTCTGGTTGATGATGAAGAGGTGGTTCAGCGAATTAGTGGTCGATGGGTCTGCCCTCAATGTAAAAAAAATTATCATCAGATTGTTCGTCCTCCCAAAGTTTCTCAAATTTGTGATGATTGTAAAACTCCACTAGCCCAGCGAGCAGATGATCGCGAGGAAACAATACGAGCACGCTTACGAGTTTTCCACCAAAGTGCAGATCTATTGATTGATCATTATCGAAAGATTGGATTGTTGTTTGAAATTCCTACCAATCAGCCAGTCGAAGTTATATACCAATCCATAGTAGATCAGTTAAAGGTAAAACAGTAAATCAGAATATGTGCCAAAACTCTGGAATTTCAACTGGTTACAGCGAATGAGACGAAAGAATTACCAAAAACCTACAGAATTAAAATCTCTTCATGAAATCAAACTCATGCGAGAAGCGGGAATTTTGGTTGCTAAAGCACTAAAACTCTGCCGCCAAATGGCCAAACCCGGTATCCGTACTATAGAGATTGACCAAGCGGTTGAAGCGATGTTTGCCTCATCGAATGCCATTCCCCTTTTCAAGGGGTATGCTGGGTTCGATGACGAAACTCCGCCCTATCCAGCATCGACCTGTATCTCCATCAATGAACAAGTAGTCCATGGCATCCCTGGAAATCGAGTACTTAAAGAGGGGGATATTGTCAGTTTTGATACAGCTTGTAAACTCAATGGCTGGTGTGCAGATGCGGCTATAACCGTTCCGGTTGGAACGGTTCGACCCGAACGGCTCCGGCTGATTCGAATTGCAGAAGAGACTTTGGCAATTGCTGTTCGAGAAATTGGCCGTCGAAAATATTGGAGCGAAGTTGCCAAACAGATGGAAAAACACTCCCATCTTGCTGGGTACTCTTTGGTCGAAAATTTTGTTGGCCACGGAATTGGCCGTTCGATGCATGAACAACCACAAGTAGTTAATTTTATTCCGCGCGATCGGAAAGGTTTGGAAGAATTTGATTTTCGACTCGAACCCGGTTTGGTTCTAGCTATTGAACCGATGTTAAATATGGGGAAAGTGGAAGTAGAGATCCTCGCTGATCATTGGACGGTGGTAACGAAAGATGGTTATCCCAGTGCTCATGTTGAACATACCGTTGCTATTACGGAAAACGGAGTTGAAATCCTCACACTCCAAGAAACAGAACCTAGCAATAGCTCGACCACATCTCAACTAGCTACAAACCGACTCGGTTGATCTCCCAATCCAATAGGTGATTCTTCTAAAGAACTTCATAAAAGAAGTTCATAAAAGAACTTAAGAAAAGTACTTAAGCTCTGCTTGAAAATCATCTAATTCTTCGAATCCATACCACTTCGTTTCGGATTATTTATTTTGTACCTATCTTATTTTACACCGTCTTAGTTCCTGACAATTTTTGCCTCGCTTCGCAAATTGTTTATTTAGTCTATCATTCTTTTGTTGTCATTTAGTCGGTCTAATAATAGGAACGATTTGTAGGAGATGCTAGTTTCTTTGGGAAGCAGATTGTTCCTGCAAGAAAATACCGAGCTTAGGCTCATTTTTGAGAGTTTCCCAAATCTCTTTTGCTAGAGATTCTTTGGCAATAAGATCTGATTTATTCAAGATAGTGGTTATCTTTTGGATCAATCGATCTTCATCGAATGCGGTAATCGGTGCTCTATTCTCAGTGGGAGAGCTTTTTTGGGGATCTTCATTAAGGGGGGGAGACTCGAGAGAAACTTTCTGAATGAATGATTCTGAAAGAGTAAGGGAGTTTTCGGCTTTAAATTTATCCTTAACTTTATCCCTATCTTGATCTAAAGTCTGATTGCAGAGCTGGTCTGCCCGTTTGTTTTTTTCTCTTAGGACATGAGTGATTTGGACCGATTCGAATTGATCGAGTAATCGAATTACTTTTTGATAAAGCGGTTTAAGCCCTTCGTTTTTTACCTGATATTCTCCTAATACTTGCCGCACCATTAGTTGACTGTCACTATAAATTTGAAGTTTTTGAAATCCAAATTGTTTGGCAAATTCCAAACCGCGTAAAAGTCCTTGATATTCGGCGATGTTGTTCGTCGTTTTGCCTAATTTTTCAGTAAATTCGAATGGCGAAGATAGTGAAGAATGTTCAATTACTCCGGCACAAGCGGCATCGCCTGGATTCCCTCGAGATGCACCATCTACATAAATTGTTGCAATATCGTTGTTTTGAGTTGCTGGCATTTCTGATCTTTCTTTTTATTTTCTTGGCTATAGGCAAGAAATTCGATTCCGTTCACTCTGGTTCAGATCTGTAGCTATTCTAGAATTGTAGATGATGGATTCAACGGGTTAAGTTTCATTGGTGAGTTCTATTGGTGAGTTCTATGATGAATTGGCAAGGTTTAATCTTAGTGCTTGAAACTTCTGCAAGCCAAGGCGAGATAGCGATTTTCGAATCGGATAAGCTTATCGCGTCACAAATCGTCCCTGATTTGAGACGGCAGAGCAATCGTCTCAGTATGCTGATTGGGGAGTTATTTGTAACTAGTAATAGACAGACTAAAGATTTGAGCGGGGTGATTGTCTCTTTAGGTCCGGGGAGTTATACATCGTTGCGGGTTGGAATGATGACCGCAAAAACGTTTGCTTATGCAGTGGGATGTCCATGTCTGGGGATCGATCGGTTTCTGGCAATTGCGGAAGAGGTACGTAAAAGCCCAGCTTGGCATGAAATGGTATTATCATTCCAAGATGCAAAAGGGATTCAACGGCCAAATAGATTAGCGGTTATCGAAGATGCTTTACAGAAGAAAATATTTTGCCAATGGTATATCTGGCAAGAATCTAAATGGAATCCAGATTCACAAACAGAGATCGTATCGATTCAAACGTTCATTGAGGAATTACACGAAAATGATCTCGTAGTTGGGCCAGGATTATCGACCTATGGAGAATATATTACTCACAACAAAAAAACGACTTTATTATCTGAATTTTCTCATCCTCGCTGTAACTCTTATTTTACCATAGCCAAGAAAATGGAATCGATCCAAACAAGAGAGTGGTGGACGATGGAGCCAAATTATCTTCGAGGATCCTATGCGGAAGAGAAAAATAAAACGGAAGAGAAAAATAAAAACGAAAAAAAGAATTAATCAAAAATGGATTATACCTAGATAGCTTCTGAGGGGAAAAGTTTAGGAAGAAGGATTAAACTAAATAGTTCAAAAGAGGATTAATTCCATCTTCCTAAAAAAAGAGATCACATTCATAGTTAGCATGAAACCGAATGGGGAAAAACTGGAAAAAGTGGGGAAAATGAGTTAAATTCAAAAATCAGGTTCCCTTAATCGGTGCAGATGGTAAAGGTAAAGCATTCGTTGAGGAAGGCATTCGAGCAGGAGCATTATCGGATAGTGGAGGAGCGATGCTCGATGGGCTGCTAACGATAGGAGACATTGGTATACCACTACCAACATAATTAGGAGAAAAGCTTGTGGAACAACTATCACACCCACAAGAAGGAACACCAGAAGGGACTGGGTACCCGGCAGGATAACCATGTCGGTAATGGTAACGATAGTACCGATAATGACAACGATGCCAACAACAACCTGCTGCAAATTGGGATATTAGTAACAACCCAAGAATGAGTTTTTTGTTAAACAAAGGGATGACCTCCATTTCATGATCTTCCTGACCTGCATCCTTTCGGAACATTACCGATTTTGCAAACAGATACCGGTTTATGTCAGTATTGTCTCTAGATTTGGGAAAGACAAATAATTAAACAAAAGAAAACTTGAAGAAAAATAATCGAGAGATAAAAAATCGCTGAAATTCTCCTTGCTGAGAAAAGCGAATATTTCCATAAAAAAATTGAACTTTACCTCTTAGGAATAATTTGCATAATGGGAAAATATTATTTCTCGGATATCGTAAGAGGATCACTTATAAAGTGAATTAAAATCAATAATAGAGTTAAAACTCGCAATGGATAAAGCATTCCAGAAATTGCGAGATCCCAAAAAATACTCGAAGAGATTGCGAAGAAATTATTGAGGATTATTGTTAATCGAAGGAGCGGGTAAGGGGGTTCCCGATGGTTGAGTTGAACAACAGCTTCCACCACTACTGCGATTACAATGGCATCGGAAGGTGCCACATCCAGTTGAAAAAATCATGGCGATGCAACCAATTAATAAAACAAAACTTACTCGCTTCATTGATGTTACTCTTCGTACTTTAATTAAAAAGATTATAAAATTAACTTCCAATTCAAAATATTTAGCTTTATCGTTAAAGTATCAGATTTCGTATCTTCATGGCAAATGTCCTAATCGATTATCTTGATATTTATTAATGAAATCTTCTTAAATTAATGATTATTTGGAAAAAATTAAATTTGCAAATTATTATAATTCAGACTATTTTTCTGAAGATGCGGGATTTATCGGGGATAGGAATCCTTGAAAATAATAGTGAGAACCATAATGTAACCTCACAATATCGAATATGTAGATTAAGACTCATTTTGAGGATTGGTTTTTTCCAACAATAAAGCGAGTCGAATAAACTAGTAAAATTAAAAAAATAAGAGCTGCATAGGCTGTACATCCCCCTTCTTGGTATTTCAAATCGTATTCACGGTCATAACCTTCATAAAAGTAAATGCTCGGGATCGATGCTTAGGTAGGGGTCTATCAGCTAAGGAATAACAGAGAAAGAACAAAAGGAAAAGAATGAAATCGGTATCGTTTTCAAAAAAATCGCAATCGACTCCAGAATCTCCCATTGCCTACTATATGGAACAGGCGATCGAAAACCCTCATTTAATAAGTTTAGCTGCTGGGTTGGTGGATAACGACTCATTACCCGTTGAATTGGTAAAAGAATCGATCGATCGAATTTTTTCAAATCGTAAACTTGCAAAGATGGCTCTTCAATATGGAACAACGCAAGGATTTTTGGATCTGCGCGAAGAGGTGTTGAAGCATGTGCTTCAGCTGGATCAGAATGGTATCAACGGGATAAGTGAAACCGGGAAAATTGGCAAGAATGAATTGAATTCGAGAAATGTTGTTGTCAGTTCCGGTTCCCAGCAAATTCTTTATTTATTGTGTGAGATCTTACTGGATCCTGAGGACATTGTCATTACGGAGATCCCTTCATATTTTGTATTCCATTCTGCACTCTTAGGGCATCAGGTTCAATTTAAAGGGATACCGATGGATGAGGAGGGGATGCAGATAACGGTGTTAGAGGAGTATTTGTCGGCAATGGCTGCTGCGGGTCAACTGCATCGGATCAAATTAATTTACACGGTCGATTATTTCCAGAACCCGAGCGGTTTAACCTTGTCCAAAAATCGGCGGGAGCAACTCTTTCGAGTTGTCCAAAAATTCGCAGATCAACAGCGGATCCTCATCCTGGAAGACGCAGCTTATCGTGAATTACGCTATGAAGGGGAGGACATTCCAAGTATTAAGAGTTTAGATCAGAAAAATGAACATGTAATTTATGCAGGCACATTTTCTAAGCCTACCGCGCCAGGGTTCAAGACGGGCTATTCAATCATGCCAGCGGATTTAATCCCAGCGATAACTCGGATTAAAGCGAATCACGATTTTGGCTCGAATAACTTATCGCAACACATACTTTTTGACATTCTCAAATCGGGGGCTTATGCCAGACATGTTCAGAATCTACTCCCTGTTTACCGAAAAAAACGGGATACCATGCTCCAAGTTTTGTCAGAATGTTTTGGTGATTTAAGTGAAGTCTCTTGGACTAAACCAAAGGGAGGAATGTTTATCTGGATTACATTTTCACCTCGGATAGAAACGGGAGGCGGAAGTGAATTTCTGAAAGAGGCTATCCGTCAAGGGGTGCTCTATGTTCCGGGTGAATGTGGGTTGATTGGCGAAAGTAGAAAAGCGATGTCCCATCATGCTCGTTTGGCCTTTGGTGAGCCAACGATCGAAGAGATTCAGAAAGGGATCCATCGATTGCGAAAAGCTTATGATACGGTTATGAAAAAATGATAAATTCCAAATACTATTAATAAAATATTAAGTTTTGTTTTGGAGTATTCGAGAGAATAATACTAAAATGCAATAGTTAAATATTTAAACTCGTAAAAAAATTATTAGATTTTACTGGTCGAGATGGAATGAGAAGATTAAAATATTTCTATGAAAAAGAAATCAGTAGACCATAATAATTACTCAACCTACGAAATCAGGTTAGGAGCAATTTATGCGATAACAGAACTTGGTCGTTCTGTTGAGGAAGTAGCCAAACTGCTGGGTGTCAGCAAAGTCACTGTCTATCTCTGGATAACCCGCTATGAAGAATATGGAGTTAAAGGCCTTCACCGTAAACCTGGCAGTGGTCGACCAAGAATACTCCTCAATCTAAAGCCTGAAAAATTAAAGGAGATTATCCTCAGCCCTTCTACTGAATTTGGTTTCAGTTCTCCGATTTGGACTTCTCGAGAGTTGCATCAGATCATTAGCAAAAAGTTTCGGACAAGAATCACCTATCAAACATTTTTACGTTCTTTTCATCAGTTAGGGCTGATGTACAAGAGTTCGAAACATTCAGATAGTACGTTAGTAGATCCAGAGGTGAACGACTGGATAAATACAATGGTTCCGAAAGTAAAATTAATTATGGAAGAGCAGGGGGCTAAAGTCTATTTTTTAGGCGAAATGAAAATCTCTCTGAGTTCCATTTTAGGTAAGCGAACAGAATATCCTTCGCTTGTTAATAAAACGGTGTCCGAAACAGAAGATTCTTTATTCTTTTTGAGCGCATTTGCCAGCAACTCCGATCTATTTTTGCAATTTTTTGACAGTCAAATTAATTCAAATGATATTATTGCTTTTTTGAAAGAACTCGCTAATGTATTACATGATGAAAAGAGTATCCTTCTGATCCCACAAACAAATGCTTTTTCTGCTAAATCGACTAAACAATTTTTAGAACATGAAAATACCTCCCCATTTTTTTACTTGCCCAAAAAATATCCGTTGTGGCGTCCCACTAAAAAAATTTGGAGATAAAGAATTAATAAGCATTCTTTAGATTTTTCGCGTTGCTTCATCTAGAGTCTAAAAGATACTCCTCAAGAGTATGATGATGAGTTCAATTATCTAAGAAGAACATGAAACTGAAGCTCCGATCTTTCAAGATTAAATAAGTGGTCCGATTCTAGCTCGAATTCACATTGTTGTATATCGCTTTGCTATTAATCCTATCTATGATTAATCTCTATCGTTCCTATGAATTGCAGAATTCATTCCGAATAGTTCATTCCATCAAATGCTAATTTAATAATCGTTCCCTTAAACTAGAAGTAATCTATTTTCATTTTGTAATTTTTACAAATAGATTGATTCAACGGAGAAAAGTTAGGAAGTACAAATAAAAGAGGAATAGACAAATTCGAAGAAATCGTACATAATCATTAGAAATATGTTACGAAAGTGGAGCTTCTTAGCTAATTAATCGAGCTCAAAATGGATTTTAGGTCTTTCTTCGGTGAGAATCAAACTAGTGTAGGCGAGCGAAGCGATTAGTAAGGCGAAATTAAGTGGTCAGAGCAAGTGTAAAGGAATTACGAGCCAATCCGAGCGAAAATAGGAAATATTTCGGATTACAAAACGAGAATCAAAAAGATTTAACGAGAATCAAAAAGATTTAACGAGAATCAAAAAGATTTAACGAGAATCAAACAGTTTTGATGGAATATAGAGGAAAGAAAAAATATTTTAGAACTCATTAAAGATAAATGCCAAGTAGAAATGGGAAGATCCTCTCTAAAAATGGAGCGAGATGGCCCGATGAAAATTGCGTTGTTTTTGCCTAATTGGATCGGAGATGTGGTAATGGCGACCCCGGTTTTGCGAGGGTTGCGTGAGCATTTTCCGAAAGCAGAATTGCTTGGGATCGGTCGAACGTATATTGCTCCGGTTTTGGAAGGGAATCCCTGGTTGGATCGCTGGGTATGTTGGGATAGAAACTGGTTTGGGCCAAACGGATTTTTCAAAAATCTGGTCAAACTCAGAAGAGAGAAAGTTCATCACTGTCTCTTATTGACTAACTCGTTTCGAACGGCACTTTATGCGAAATTAGGTAATTGTCAGGAGCGGATCGGTTATAGCCGTTATGGGCGAGGATTCTTACTAAGCAAAAAAAAGTACTCTCCCCAAGCAGCGGATGGTTCCTTTATTCCAACCCCGATTATCGATGAATATATACGCTTACTAGAACCGCTTGGTGTGCCGCATCCAGGGTATGAGTTAAAGCTATATACGACGATCGAAGATGAAAAACGGGTGGAATCGCTATGGCAAACGAACGGATTTGAACCAGATGATGCGGTAATCGGCTTCAATCCTGGCGGGGCATTTGGACAAGCGAAGCATTGGCCGCGCTCCTCTTTTGTAGAGCTAGCGAAAATATTATTGAATAGATACCGTAGTAAAATCCTAGTTCTTTGCGGTCCAGGAGAACGAGAAATCGCTCGCCAAATTGTCCGCGATTGTCGAGACGACCGGGTTTTTTCACTCGCAGAGGAGAACCTCTCGATCGGCTTGACCAAAGCTTGTGTCAAGAGATTGCGTTTATTGGTTACAACGGATAGTGGGCCGAGGCATTTTGCTGCTGCTTTTAAAAGACCGGTCGTATCGCTCTTTGGTCCAACTCATATTCCATGGACCATTACGTATTATAGCGGAGAAATTTGTCTACAAAAGAAAGTTCCTTGTGGTCCGTGCCAAAAGCGGATTTGTCCAACCGATCATCGATGTATGCGTGAACTATCGGCAACCGAAGTTGCCTTGCATGTGGACCAGCTAATGCAACAAAGTTGCTCGGTGCAGAGATCGATCGCAAGTTAGAAGAATATCTTTATAAAAATGAGCCGTAAAGCATATGCAAAGGATATTGTTATTTGCACTGATAAGTAATAAACTGAAAAAAAGTGAACTGAAACAAAGTAAACTGAAAAAAAATGATCTGAAAGATAGCAGAAAGATCGTTTGTGAAAAAGATGACAAAGCTTGGGTGCAAATCCAAGAGGCCGACCGGGAACGCTTGCAGAAAGCAGGGCTGCGTTCTTTCAGTGATTTTCTGAATTTAGATGGAGATATCCTCTCGGGGCATCCGGATCGTCATGTCCGAGAAATCGAATTGTCTTCTCCATCAGAAAGTTTTCACGGCTATCTCAAAAGACAACATCGAGTTCCAACGAGCGAAAAACTTCTTAATTTATTTCAAGGGTTTGGTTTTCGAAGTAAATCGATTCGCGAAGCAGAACTGTTGTTACGATTAGAGCCTTATGAGCTTGGGGCGAGAGTTGTAGCTTGGGGGGAAAATCGAACGGGTCAGAGTTTTGTTCTGGTAGAAGAGTGCAAAGATTTTGTTTTCTGGTCATCCGTTTATCAAAATACCGATTGCGAAGGGCGTTCCCGACTTTTTCAGAAAACGGCAGAAACTTTTGCTCGAATGCATGAACTGGGGTTTGACCCTTTGGATCTCTATGTAAAACATCTTCTAGTTGATCCACGCACTTTGCAGATCAAAATACTGGATTGGCAACGTGGGAGATATTATAGCAATTCTTGCAGACTTCCCCTGGCACGGAAAGTGCGTTCGATTTCCAGTTTTTTAGCTAGTTTGCCCAAAGAATATCGGGACAAAACTGAGATTGATCGCTTCATTGATGATTATTGGTTTAGCAGGGATCTATTTCTCCGCCAAAGCGAGCCCGATTCGGGTTTAAAGGGACAATTTGATTGTTTTAAATCGCATATAGGAAATAATGAAGGAGATAATGAAAATTCATCGGCATGGAGGAACAAAGATGTTTTAGCAAAAAAACACAGATTTCGAAAACTTTTGCTAAAATTGATCGGGGCAATGCAGAATACGAATAAATGGCTGCGCTTGCAGAATGAATTTAGACAGGAATTAAAGAGTAGCGAAACTAGCGAAAGGAATGATGGAGTTGCAAGTTCCCCTAGACTGCGCTGGTTCAATCCCCGCTCTTTGGAGGATTCCTGCACGATTGCGAGTCGTTATGCCGAGATTTTTCGAAAGTATATCCCCGAAGAAATGCTGTACGATCCGAGCGCAGCGAATCGATATTTCTCTTTGCCGTTACTAGATCGATCGGCTCATGTCTTTTTGCGTAATTCATGCCACCAAGAGACATGGCGATCCTATCTTGATCAAAAAGCAGGGAAGAGGTTTGCGGAGATTTATCAGTCTAGAGTTTTATTTCATCTGGCAAAATTTCGAATACCTGCGGTGCAGATGGTTGCATTTGGTAAACGGCAACATCGTCAGAGAAAGGAGAGCTTTTTACTATGGCTAGACCCTTTTTACCGGCAAGTTCCAAATTACCAGCAAGTTCCTATGGAGACAAGTAGCGATCATTCCCGGAGGGAGTCTCTGAGTGAGTTACTTGCAGAAAAACCAGCGCTTCGATTAGATGAGGGGAACCTACTTCGTTGCCGGGAGGAAATAAAAGCGACAACGATCCAATGGTTTCAACAGCTTGGCGCGAGCAGAGCTTGGCTAATTCCGAAACTGGATCGGCAGAGAGGTGCAAGCAAAAAACCGTTCGGGGATCTGGATGCGAGAAGGGAGTCGAGTCCGATTTCTAGTAGCGAATCTTTGGAAAATAGGCAAATTCAAATCGGTTTACGATTGCGTTATGATCATAATCGCTGGGAGATATTTGTCTGTGACCCTCAGTTTATCACTCTTCATCCTCAGCAAGATCAAAAAAAATTCACCGAACAAGAAGAATGGATTTTGAAATGGAGTGATTATTTATATGAGCAATGGATTAGAGAAGGGATGAGGGCGGCAGAGCAAATGGGAGAGGGTCAAAATCAGATAAGTCGAAATCATTCCATAGTGGATTTGGAGAAAAGGAGCGAATATGATTATGCTCAAAATTAGCAGAAGGGTTCGTTCTTGTCTTGTTGCATGTTTGCCAGTTCAGCTCACAGAATGGGCAGATCCAATCTGGCGACAATCCCGCGAAATACCGCAAGAGTTCGACCAGATTATGAATCTGGAACTCCATGATCGATTTCATTCTAAACAGGGACGATCGATTGTCCGCTGGGAGCTAGGAGAAGCCTCTCCTAGCTTAGTGCTATTTCTAAAGAGGCATTATGTGTCGGGTTTTTGGAAGGGGTTTCTGGCCCGATTTTTACCTGATCGGTGGTTCAAAAGTTGGACCTGGTGCCCAAGCCGAGAAGAATACGAGAATTTGCAGATTGCTGCGCAATTACAGATACCGGTGCCCCGTCTTATCGCCATGGCTGAAAAAAGGGGACCAGGATTCGCTTTGCAGGGCTATCTTGCTCTCGAAGAATTAGCGGGGATGGAGCCGTTGCATCTAGTCATTCCTTATGCAAAAAAACAATTGTCTGCCGATGATTTTGCCATCTGGAAAAAAAGACTTATCGAGGAGATGGTTGAGGTAATTCTCAAGTTCCATTTGCAGAGCTATTTTCATAAAGATCTCTATTTATGTCATTTTTATCTACCGCTCGGCCACTGTTCCAAGAGAAATCCAGAGTTTGAAAATCAGATTAGATTGATCGATTTTCATCGATTTAATCGGCATCGGCTACGGTTTTGGTGGTTTTTGATCAAAGATCTAGGCCAACTTTGGTATTCTTCGCAAATAGAAGGGATCGAGGACGCGGATCGGAGTTATTTTTGGGATAGATATCGCCAAGCATGGGAAGAAAAGCAGATACGAAATACTCGATTCCGGATACGGCACAAGCTAAGAACCAAGTTGTTATCCTTGTGCCGACCGTGGATTCGTTACCGGGGGCAGAGATATTGCCGGCACAATCAGAAATAGAGAGTAAAATAATGAATATTGCGTTATGTTATGAGAGTGTTTTGCCGCAACGAGGAGGGTGTGAACACTATATCAGTGCCCTAGCGAATCGGCTCGTTTCCGATGGCCATGCGGTGCATTTATACGCTAGTCGATGGGATAGTCAAGCACTGTCAGAGCGGATTCACTTTCATAGGATTCCAACGATTACCGGCCCGCGCTTTTTGCGCCCCTGGCGTTTTGGTTATGCGGTCGAACAAGCAATTGCTCGGGCAAAACACGATCTTTCGATCGGTTTCGATAAGACTTGGGGTCAAGATATTCTTTATCCTCAAGGGGGGCTTCATATTGCCTCGGCGGAACATAATATCTTGAAGCACTCTAGCCGGTTGGGGAGGATCTCCGCGCGAATCGTCAAGAAACTCG
>JAKBAI010000392.1 GCA_021809185.1 Planctomycetota bacterium | reverse complement strand
AGCAAGAACTAGAAGGGCGGATCCTTGCCCGTGCTCTGCATCACTATATCGATCCGTTACGAAAAAAGAAAGATTACTTACGTATCCAGGTTCTGGAATTGCTATACGTTAAAGGATTGCCGAATCGGCAAGTGGCGAAAATGCTGGGAATTAGCGAACAGCAGATAGCAAATTATCGCTTTTCATTTGTAAAAAAGATCACCGAAACAGTGAAAGAAAATGGATTGATAAATAATCAGATAATCCCATTCCAAGAATCATAGAATCAACTTCGAGAAATTAATCAGATTCGAATAATTGTTCTGGTAAAAATGATATTGAAAAGTTTGTTGATAATAGAAGTTTAGATAATAGAAGTTTAGATATTAAAAGATAAATATGTTGTTTTGAACTAAAAAAGATTTGGAATAAGAAACTCTTGGTAATCTGAAACTCTGAGGAATGATTACCAAGAGTGTTACAAGGATCAAGCAACTAGCTCACGAATAACGGGAGCATCGCCAATGTGGGTCGGTCGGCCAGAAGGATCTGGGATTGTCGTTGTTTCGGGATCGATACCGAGATTATGCCAGATCGTTGAGAATACTTCGCCAAAGGTAACAGGTCGACTAGCGGCATGTTCGCCCAATCGATTGGTTGAACCGATAACTTGACCATTTTTCATACCGCCACCGGCAAGAAGAGCACAGCTAACTTGAGGCCAGTGATCGCGGCCAGCATCTTTATTGATTCGAGGGGTTCGACCGAATTCGCCCCAAACGACAACCGTTACATCGTCAAGCATACCACGAATTTCAAGATCATCAATGAGCGCGGAAACCGCTTGATCTAATTTCGACCCGTGATCACGAACCAGGTCGAAGTTTTTACCATGAGAATCCCAACGGCCAAAAGATAGAGTGACACAACGTGCACCAGCTTCGACTAATCGGCGTGCAATCAAAATATGCTCACTAGCTGTTGGAGCACCATCGTATTGGTATTGATAAGGTTTGCCATCGCCATAACGTTGACGAATTCTTTCTGGTTCTTTGGAAACATCCAGTGCATCCATCAATTTGCTCGAGGTCAATACTCCCAATGCTCGTTCGGTTGCCGCGTCTAATCCTTCTAAATTGTGATTGTAATCGACCTCTTTCTTCAATTGATCAAATCTTTTCAAAAGATTTTTTCGATCAACGAGTTGAGCGCGATTGATGGTGCTCAACTTCATGTTGCTCATACCCTGACCATCTGGCTTAAAGGCTGCATAAACAGAACCAAGAAAGCCAGGGCTTCCTGGATCGGACCATGGAGGATGCCCAGTTCGGGCAGCAAGACCGACGAACGGGGGAACGGAAGGATCAACTGACCCTTTCAGCTTGCTTAAAATGGCTCCTAGACTGGGCCAACCGCCTACCGCGCGAAAGGCATTTGGCGAACGACCGGTTAAACATTGAATCCCATCGTGGCCACCACTTGCCCCAACAATAGAACGAATCACACTGCATTTATCCATTCGGGCCGCAATTTGAGGAAATACTTCCCCAATTTGAATTCCTGGCACTTTAGTAGCAATTGGTTTGAATTCGCCTCGAATTTCGGCAGGAGCGTCCGATTTAATATCCCACATATCTTGGTGAGGTGGTCCACCACCCAAGAAAATATTGATCACTGCTTTGTGATTACTGCTTCCCGGATTATTGGTTAGTTTGCTAGCAGAAGCGGGATTCGCTCGGTTTTCGGCGCGTAATAAATCGGCTTGAGAAAATTGATAGGCACCAAAACTGAATGCACCTATCTTGAGAAAACTTCGACGTGAAATCCCGTCACAATATTTAGTTGCAGATCCTAAAATCGTTATCATTCGTAGATCCTCTTGTACTTATATTCAAGATTCGTTGTTTAGTTTAGAATCGACCTTTTTAGTTTTTGAAAGTCAAAGTAATTAAACAGATTTAAAGGCAGGTTTTTGGTGAGTTATTGGGAAAATCGCACAATAAATCGCACGGTATTGTAGAGTAATAATAAGGATTGTAAGAACTCTTATTTAGTGTTTAGTTTCCCAAGTATTCGCGGTTGTTTAGGTAGGTAAACGGTAACCAATATTTATTCAAAATAATTTGTTATTTATAAAGATCATTTTATTCCTGAATCTTAGATCCTAGGAAATAATGAAAATTAATTTTGAAAATATTGGAACAACTTTTCCGTCCCATGTATCTTATTAGAATTAAGATTCATTTGCAAGAGAAAATTTTGGTATTTTTAGCTTTTTCTAAATATTCGACTTAAAATCAGAACTAAATCTGTTTGTTAAGGAATTGATTAAGTAAACAATTGAATTTTTTTGACTAATTCATTCGAGCCGCTAAATTATTGGAAATATGATTAGAAACGATATTAATCTAATGAGAAATACTTATTCGTGCTATTGAAAGTTAGGGGATTCCGTGAGTTAACTTAAAATCGTTCTAATAAGAAAACCGTACGAAAATAAATCAAATCCAGTAGTTAAAATCCTGAATGAATCCTAAGGATATCTGCAATCTTTTTGAATCGAACGCCGTTTATGAATTGGATCAGCAAACTTTTTCGTAAAAAAGCGACTCAAAACAGAGTCAGAGAAGAACAAAAAAATTTGGCAGAGGAGCTATGGCAAAAACAAAAGGGGCCATTGCAAATAAAAATAATTGAGCAATTACGTTTGACGGGAAAACCGCGCGGTCTAATCTGGAATAGTTGCGAATACCAGGATGACGCAATCCTTTTCTGGCATCCTAAAAGAAAATCTTGGCTAGCGGTTGTGGCAGTTGCAATCTCCTTTTCTGCGATTCTGTATACCACAGATAATAACAGCGAAAACTGCGAAAATATAGATCTTAACAAAAGA
>JAKBAI010000391.1 GCA_021809185.1 Planctomycetota bacterium | reverse complement strand
TTGGATAAAGTTACTGATCTCAAACGCTTAAATAGAATGCAAACAGCTCTTTTTGAAAAATCGGTCCAATCTTGGGATGAGTTACTAACGATTGCTTAGGTTAAAAGATGATTGAACCCAAATATTATGATACCTATCAAAATATACTCAAATAAACTTAATAATACTATGGCCGATCACCATTTTAAAATTATGAAAATTTCTCACGCGAAAAGAATTTTTGATTACAAAATTCTTTGATTCACAGCCAAATTAAGGGGCGAGTCTTTTTCGTATCCAGGGAACCGCTGTTACCGTTGTGGTGGAGTCATCACCAAGCTGATGCGCGGGGTGGGAATTATCGATTCGCTGATAAACAAGACGATCGTGAAGTCGATTGGGGCGTCCTTGCCAGAACTCGATCAAAGTAGGAGCTAAACGAAACCCGCCCCAGTGAGGGGGACGTGAAATCTGTGGGAACGAAGTCTGTAAAGTTGAGGTCTGTGAAGACAAGGTCTCAGAATGCGATATCTGAGTCAGTGGACTCTTGGCAGCAGATCTCTTCTCTTCTGTAATCATTTCCGAAATGTGACTGGTTTTTTTTATCTCGATCGAGGGAACTTGCGGCAACAATTCTTGAGGAGACATCAGATATTTTTGCTGTAATTGTTCGATATTTTCTTCTAAAATTTGACGGGATTTGATAACTTCACTTTGCGGAGAAGCCCAAGCACCTAGTTGGCTACCGAATGGTCTCGAACGAAAATAGCTATCCGATTCTTGAGGACTGGTTTTGACGACAAATCCTTCGATGCGTATTTGCCTTTCTAGTTCCCCCCAAAAAAACACCAGAGCAGCGTGGGGATTTACCAATAAATCTTGACTCTTACGACTATTGTAATTGGTGAAAAAACAGAACCCCGAATCGTCAAAATGCTTTAACAAGACGATTCGCGCCGAGGGGTAACCGCGTTCATTAACCGTTGCTAGAGTCATGGCATTCGGCTCGTTCAGCTTGGCAGCAATCGCCTGCTTAAACCAGTGATCGAAAAGAACAAACGGATCGTCTGGGGCATCGCTCTCCAGCAACCCCATCTGTTGATATTCCTTTCGCAATTCAGCAATATTAACAACCACAGTTTGTGTTGATTCTCTTTCTACCATAGATGGTGATATTCTATAAAAATATTTTACTGGGGCTGTATGACTATATGAACTCTAGAACCGGGATGAATCCGCACAATTAACGGAAATTCTTCAATATCGATCATTAATCTTTATTGCGTTTTGTCAATAGAAAAGCAATGAGATCATAAAATTCGGCTTCGGTGACAATATCCACAAAATTGGCTGGCATGGGTGAGAGGATTAATTTTCGGCGTTCCTCAATATCATCAACATTAATTTTAATCTCTTTGCCCTGAGAATCAGCAAGAAATAGCAGCTTCCCTTCTTCGCGGAGGGTTAAACCTTCGCTAATCGAACCATCTTTACGAACGATTCGAGTTTGGCGAAAAGCTTCATCCACATTGCGGTTAGGATCCAAAATATCTTCCAGTAAACGATCTAGTCCCCGCACCCCTATCCCATCGAGCTGAGGTCCAATTTTTGCCCCTTTACCACTTAGTTGGTGACATATTGCACAGTTTTTTGTGAAAATTTGCTCTCCGTTAGTGGGATTGTGTTTGCTTTTACTGAAATTCGCACGTCGAGTATTTAACAGATTATAGATTTTTTGATCCAGCGAAGGCAATCCGCGTGTTAAGTTAGCCAAGCGATTTTCAAATTGGTCTAGATGATGATTGCGGATTCGATCAACAATCCCACGGTCTTGCAGAAGACGAGGGGAAGCTTTGCCCGCAGCAATTGCTTGCAATAATCGTTCGCTTCCTTCTTTAGAATTCGCCAGATTGAGTGCGAGAGTGGTTGCCATGGTTGCTGGGGCATTCTGGAAGCTTTGAATCAGCGCTGAAAAAGCTTCTGATCGATTACTGGAAGCAAGTACACGAACAATGGTTTCGCGAATTTTTGCTGGTTGATTGGGCACAACAACGCGCTGACAAAGAAAAGGAATGGCCTGGTCCCCATCTAAAATTGCTAGCACTTCGAATGCCTGCGCCCGGCGATCAATTGCCTTACTTGGGGTAGCCGAAAATTTTTCTACATTGGGGTATAATTCTTTCAGGTGAAGAGTACCGATTAGTTCAAGAGCGGTTTGCTCCGATTCAACCTTTTTGCTTTCTAATCCTGTCCGACAAATATCAACCATTTCAGATTTAATACTATCAGGAAACTGAGATCCACGTTTCTGTAACCCGCGAATACCCGCTGAACAGTTTCTTAATCGGTCTAGAATCGGTTGCTTTTTATCGTTCATCAGCGCATTAAAGATCTGTTTTGTTTTTTCGGCGGAATTGTTATAGCGAGTTACATGTTCGACATAAGGGGCCATTCCAGAAAGACTTAATAGTTCACGATGTTGATAAATAAAATTCGCAGCGGCATCGTTGGCAATCCCCAGACAGGTACTTAACAGTATACGTATCTGATCGTTGGTTAATTGTTTTTTTTGAACTTGTTCCCAGCTGTTCGTTGAAGCCACCAATTGATCACGCAGAGTAACACGAGCGGCATGGAGTAGATGAGTGTCTTCTCCTGGAATGGTCGGTATAAATTGAAGCAGAGGCAAAATAAATTCTGGTAGTGGATGCAAAGCCATTTGCAATAAAACGGCTCGTTGAATTTTGGCTAAATCGTTCTTGTCAAAATCTGATTTTGGTTGGAGAAATGAGATGAAAAGTTGCATTATTTCTGGATTCGAGATAGATGCCGAATTCATCCCTGCTATCTCAATCGCTTGGATTTTTTCAGATAGGTTCCCTTTATTGATGATA
>JAKBAI010000135.1 GCA_021809185.1 Planctomycetota bacterium | reverse complement strand
GAAACGGTCGATACATCGACATCCATAACCCTCAGATTGAGAGGTCCTATCTGCTGCGGATCGGTATTGGTTAAAGTAGAAAGCACAAAACGCAAATAAGAATTGGGATTTTTACGAAAAAGATTTTTGAACGTGCATCGAAAGGGTAACCACGCTTTTTGGATTTTTTAGGCCGAGAACCTTTAGCCGATTTTGCCGACTTCGAGCCTGTTTGGCTTTTTTCTCTTTTATCCGGTTTGGTCACTTGATGAACTCACTTAATGAATGGGTTGAAAGATAAATAATCATTTTAACAAATGATTCTAGCAAATGATTCTAGAAGGAATAGAGCCAGTCTAGAAAATGCTTTATTCTTTGCTTTTTCTTTTCACTGGCTCATATTCCGATTAACCCATTCGAGTGAATCCAACTATTGATCCTTGAATTCGATCGAAGTAACCAAAGAGAGATCGCGAGTATTGATTTTTACCGCGTTCGCAGATTTCATCGTAACCGTTACGATCAAATGATCCCCTTTGGGGCCAGCAATCGCATAAATATTTTGGACAACTTTCAGACCATCAATACTGCCCCGAGCAACAATTCGATAGATCCAACGACCATGATCGCTAGGGATCTCCCCCGCTTCAATAATCTCCTCCATATCCCATGGGGGATTGATAGCAATCTGTTTCTTGAATTCCTCGACAGGGATATGTTGCCCGGCAGGGTATTTTTTCCACCAAGTTAGACTAGCCTGAGCAATAAAATCCCCACGCTCCAATAATCGCAAAATCGCATGAGTATCGGTTTGACCAACTAATTGCCATTCTCGTGCATGGAGCAGTTGATAACGCCCTTGCTTATCTTTAAAGAGTAGTTGCTTTAATAATTCGTTCGGTTGCTCTTCGCTTGGGATAGCCGTAAGAGCTACTTTGTCCAATTCTTTCGGAGTTTCGGAAAGCAATTGGCGAGTGACGATCGTTTTGACTTCGACTTCTGAAGCAGGGCTTGCTGGTCCTTGATCACGCTCATCTTTTTGTTGCCATTCCAAACGCATAAGTCGATTTTTTAGTAGATCGAACGAAGCGATCCCCTGCACCGTTAGCTTTGCCATTGCACCGAGATCGATTCCAGATGCTGTCCCAGAAATTTTTAATATCGCTTTCCCTTCTTTTATTTCTTGGAAAGTAACGGATATATCCTGTTTAATTAATCCCTCGAACTGGCAAAGTCCCTGAGCAACATTATTCGAAATCTTCCAGGAATTACCTACAGCAACTTCCTTGCCCGGCATAATCCCACAAAAGATAAGTGTATCAAAGTGTTCCGCAGTTAATTCCACTTCCGAGCGCATCAATGGACCAGAAGGGGAATAAGTCAATAGTTCGCTATTGTTTTTTTGCGCCACGATAAAGCTGCGATCTTTTCGCAATTCTCGACTACGAAGCTGACCCCCCATATCACTTTTACTTTTAGCTGTTCGATAGTAGCGGGCACTTTTCCTAATTCCTTCGTTCCCTTCTTGAAGGATAATTTCATCGAATTCGTGGTTGTTAGTCGCTTGGATAGCCGATGGATTTTTTTTGCCATCTTTGATGATCTGAATTTTACCATTGACTTCACTCTGAATCTGGTAATGAAAAACTTCTCCAGAATGAGGGGTTTCACTTAAGAGTTTTGTTTGTGCCTTTAACCCCGTGAGAGAAATAAGCAACACCATCCCACTATAAAAAAATCGATTATAATTCATCGATCGATCTCCTTCAACTCTATCTGTAGTTACTCAAAATCGTATCGTACCGGTTCTGGATCTTTTTATCCGTTAGTTCACGTTATCGGAAATCGAGAAATCAGACTAAAGATAGGCAAGAAAAGCAAAAAAGAAAAAATAAATTCAACTTGGATAATCAGTACATTTTACCAAGACTTCTCATTTTATTGAGGTGAAAGTCTAAAGGGTGAAATGAATACATATATCGTAAATGGGTTATGGATTTGAATTTAGCCGAATTGCGTCGATTACCTGGATCGAAAAAATTGAATATATTGCCAAGTCAATGCCGATGAAGAAAAAGATAGGAATATATTTTCTCCGAATTTCCAAAAAAGGAAGACTGGGGCAAGAGATGCGATCGGGAAAATTTTGTTTTGGATTGGTCCTTACTACCACGTGGATAGTTATACCTGTACCGGCAGCGTTTGCGCAACTCCAGATCGTCGATGATTTAATTTTAATCGCGCGGGCCAAGGGCAAAGTTCAGCAAGTGAACGCGCATCAACATTTACCAGGTGTAAATGAAGGGAACAAATTGCCAGGAATGGAACTCGATCCCAGCCGATTGGGAGAACGCGCCTACATCGGCTATACTCCTTCCAGTATCATCTCCGCAGCTTCGCAACCGGGAATGCCTGCTTTATCCGTAGGACAAACTGCGAAAATCACTCCACCAACGATGGTCAAACCTCTGCCAAAATCCAATAATTATGGTGGGCCTTTTGATCTCAATTTACAAAGCGAACCACCTGCCCCAAACGCGAAGTCGCTCGATCAATTATTAGAAATCCTGGTGAACCATAATTACGATCTTTTAACTAAAGCCAAAGAATTACCCAAAGCCGATGCCGATATTCTAACCGCAGGATTACGAAGCAATCCTGCTATTTTTGCCAACGTCGATACCATTCCCTATGGCAATTTCTCCCCCAATCGCCCAGGCGCAACCAATTATGGGTTAACGATCGCCCAATCCGTCGATGTCAATCAAAAAAGGCGTTATCGAATTCGTGTCGCTCAGGGGGCCAAACGAGTTCTGGAAGCCCAGTATCAGGATGCCGTCCGACTTCAAATCGATAATTTGTATCGGCTTTACATGAACTATCTAGAGTCGAAACAAACATTGCAAGCAATGAAAATTGGTTTAGCAGGTCTGCAAGAGGTAAAACGGGTGACCGAAGATCTTGTAAAAAATAAGCAACAATCAGAAAGTGAATTAAAGCGAATCAATATTCAATTATATAGTGCAGAATTAGCAGTCGATGAGGCCCAGGAATCCGTTATTCGTACAAGACGAGAACTAGGCACCCTCTTGGGATTATCTCCTCAAGAGACAGATGAATTAGATGTGATTGGTGATCTACGCGATAAGCATGACAACATACCCGATATTGAAGAATTGAAAAAGGTTGCACTCCAAGTACGTCCCGATCTGGTTGCTTTTCGACTAGCAGTTAGTCGAGCGGAAGAAGGAGTTCGCTTAGCTAAAGCAGAACGATTTGATGATGTCTTTGCTTTTTATACCCCTTATGCAGCAACCAACAATGGACCTATTGGTGGGATGAGTACCACTTCTTGGGGGATGGGGGTGTTGTTTACTCTGCCAGTATTTAATCGCAATCAGGGGAATATTCGCCGAGCTAGAATCAATGTTCAACAATTTCAAATCGAACTCGAAGGCTATCAGCGCCAGCTCATTACCGATATTCAAAAAGCGATCCAAGAACATCAGCATGCTTTACACATTGTCGAATCATTTGAAAAGAAAGTTCTTCCCGAAGCGAAACAGATCCGTGAAGATAAACTTGATTTATATAAGAAAGGGCGAGTAAATCTCGTCGCATTTCTAGAAGCCCAAAGAGAATACAACGATATCGCTGAAAAATATCTCAAAGCTCTCGTCCATTTACGCAGCGTTGCTTTACAACTAAACACCGTAGTTGGTCAGCGAATTGTACCATAACTTTACGATTACTCTTTATTGAGAATAAAATATCCCAATTAAGAATTTTCGCTTTATAACATTCAAAATGATTCGCTTTGTCAAAAATTCTAGAGAACCGTTCACCGAGCTGAATAGGTTTAATTCTCGCTAGAAAATCCAAGTTCCAAGGTGAATACCAGACCGAATGACAAGATCGATTCTAGCATTTTTTTGCGGGTGAGCGATAGCATTTAATTTGCAATATTCAGCCATTATCAATAAGCTTGGTAAATGGAATGGGATCTTTTACTTATCCACTCCAGCGATAGAAAACCCGGCCCATTGACCAACAGTTGCTTTGAAGGATTTTTTACCGCCGGGAGGCTCATTGTTTTTGCTAGGGATTTTGAGTATTTTTAAGCCAATGCCACGAGAATTCCCAAGTTCTTGGATAAGCTCTGGATGATACATAATGGTAAGTTGAGCGTCGCGCAAAGCTTTTAAAGGAGTTTTACGATCGCGATAATGATTTATATAAAAGAGTTTCATAGTAGCAGCGGTCGATTGATCCCCCACTTCCCAGGAACTAGCGATAACATTCTTGGCACCTGCGATTTGAAAAGCACGTAAAAGCCCTACGGTTCCTTCACCAGTCAATTCTTTTCCCAGTCCCGTTTCACAAGCTGATAAAATAGCTAATTTTAGATTGGTTAAATCCAATTCTGCAATTTCCAAAGCAGAGAGTATACCATCTTCGGAATCGGAAGGAACATTGGCCCCAGCAAAAACCAACCCTGATTGCACCCCCGGATGCAAAAGGGGATTGAACTTTGTTTTTGCGCTTGCAAATTGAATTGGCTCTCTGTCAACAGACAGCGATTGTGTTTTTTCGATATCACGGATCCGATTAAAGAAGCCATGGGTGGCGATATGAGCAACCGTTGTCTGAGTTATATCTTTTAGGAAATTAGATTTGTTAGCTTCTTTATCGGTACGGAGGAGGTGTGCTTGGTTATTTTGGGTTTCCTTAAATATTGCCATGATAGCTTCGATTTCAGTTCTAGTCCCTTTTAAGTGCGGCCAGTTGATTTGCAGAATATTTTCGGCGAGAGGTAAACTTCGCTTCTGGGTTCGCTCTTGTTTAACAACTTCATTCTTGGACTCGCCATAATCGATCCCTCCATAAAGAATCAACTGCTGGATACTGCGATTAGGCTTTGGGATTTCAGCTGCGAGTAAATCGGGCAATAGTTTGACAACAGGGATTAATGCAACGGTTTTCTCTTCGATCAAGAATTTTTTGCTATCTTTACCGGGCAAAGCAGGGAAAGAGATATTCCCCAATACCCCATCAGCAGAAATGAGCAAAGTATCGATATTATTCCAATCATCCATCCAAGGTTGCAGAAGTCGATCACGCAAAATGCGCGCGGGATCATTGGCAAATTCAATTGGTTCTAGCCGATTGCTGACCGATTTTCTCCAAGTTGCAATTGCCTCGGTTAATTCACGAGTAGCGCCTAATTCTTTCATTTGAATGGGACCAGTTTTAGGAATGTAAAAGCCAACAACATAAGAATTATTGGTTTGGGCATAGATCACCGAAAAATCTAGGAGAGCTGATCGATCGGGTAGGAGTTTTTGAAGTTCGCTTATGGAAATATTTTTCAGTTCTCTTTGCCAATTTGGCAAGCTTTTTACGATCTGGGTTTCTAGATCTTCGCGTTCTTGGCTTAAGTGCTTCAGCTTGTCGTTGCGATTCGATTGATCTTGAGTCAATAGACTTTTACGCGAGAGCAAACTGATTTGCGCAGATAACTCCTGGACTTGGGTGATCAACTTTTTGGTTTTCGGATCACCTTGGGCGAGCTGATGTCGAAGTAGTCGCAAATCGCGCTGGCGAGCCATGATAGTCCCCTTAATATTGAGAGCGACTTCATAAATATCAGCGAGTTTAGCTTTAGACTTGATTGCCGCTTCAAAATAATGGTCTAGATAAAATGCGGCCTCTTGCTGATAACCGAGCTGTTCCTGTTCCGATAGAACCAAAGAGGTATCGTTCAATTTTTTTTGGATAATAGTGACCGCTTGTTTATGGAGAGGTAAGGCTTTATTACTATAACCAAGTTCGGAATAAATTACAGCTAAACTTACTAAAGACTGTGCATAATTGACGTGGTTTTCGCCAAGAGATTTGCGTATAAGATCATTTGCTTGGATGTATAAGGGTAAAGCTTTTTCTTTCTGATTGCTATTCGAATAACAGAAAGCTAGACTAATAAGACTACCCGCATAGCTGGGATGATTCTCCCCCAAGAGTTTTCGAATGAGATTATTACCCTCGATGTAGAGTGGTAAAGCCTTATTAAACTGATTAAGACTGGAATAGCAACCAGCTAAATTCATCAAACTAAGGGAATAATGAGGATTATTTTCCCCTTGATGTTTGCGAATGAGTTCATGAGCTTGGATATGTAGTTTCAAAGCTTGTTCCTTTTGATCAAGCTTTGAATAGCACTCGGCCAAGTTATTGAGAGAAAGAGCATAATCTGGATGATTTTCCCCTTGATGTTTGAGAGTGAGATCCCTGGCTTGGAGATAAAAGTCTAAAGCTTTGTGGAATTGGCCGAGATCGGAATAGCAGCTAGCTAAGTTATTTAGAGTGTTCACATAATCGGGATGATTTTGGCCGAGAACTTTGAAACCGAGTTTTTTGGCTTCAAAACTCAACTGTAACGATTTGTCAAACTGGCTAAGTTCGAGGTAACAGAGTGCTAAGCTATTGAGACTGATAATATAATCGGGATGATTTTGGCCGAGAACTTTGAACCGGAGTTCCTTACAGAGGATATTTAACGGTAAAGCCTTATCGAATTGGCCAAGATTGGAATAAGCCTTAGCTAAAAGATTCAACCCATGGAGATATTCCGGATGGTTCTCTCCAAACACCAGTAAGCTAAGATCGTTCGCTTGTTGATAGAGTTGCAAGGCATTTTCATGCTGATTGAGTTTGGTATAAACAGCGGCAATGTTCTTTAGACATGTGATAGAATATGGATGTTTTTCCCCGATGGTTTTACGATAGCGATCCCTGGCTTGCTGAAATAATGTCAGAGCTTTATCATATTGCTTGAGATTGAAATAAGCAAGGGCTTCGTTATTGAGAGATATTGCATAATAAATATGATTTTCTCCCAAAATTTTCAGATAAATCTTTTGGGCATGTTGATAGTAATTCAAAGCCTTTTCGATTTGATTCAGCTTGTTATAACATTCGGCCAGATTGTTTAAGCTATTGGCAAAATCGCCGTGATTTTCGGTGTAAAGTTTACGGGTGAGGTTACAAGAAAGGATATAAAACGGCAAAGCTTCGTCATGTCTATCGAGCTGGGAATAACAGATCGCCAGATTGTTTAGACTGCTGAGATAGTCGGGGTGGTTTTCCCCATACATTTTGTGACGCAAATCTTTGACCTGGAGGAAAATGGGCAATGCTTTGTCTCTTTGGGCTAGATTAAAATGACAAACCGCAATCTTATTGAGATATTTGGCAAAATCCGGGTGGTTTTCCCCGAGGGAAGTGCGTGTGAGGTCTTTGACTTTTGTATATTCTAAAAGAGCTTTTTGATGCTGACCTATATCGCCATAATAAGCAGCAAGATTGTTTAAGCCGATCCGATAATCAGGATGCCCCTCACCAAGAAGTTTTCGCGTCAATTCGTTGGAGCGAAGATAAAGGGACAAGGCACGCTCTTTAGGGTCAATTTTAGCGAAACAAGTAGCTAGATTCATGAGCTTTTGAGCAAATTTAGGATGCTGCTCCCCATAAATTGAGCGGGCACTCTTCAGCGATCGTTCGGCGATTTTTGCAGCATCCGTATATCTTTTTTGGCCATACAAAGTTATGATTTTTATCTGATCTCGCTCGATTTCTTCAAGTAATTTCTTCTGTTCCTTACTCAATTGTTTCTGGATTTGATTGCTCTTCAAAGCCCAATCGGCATCGACAAGGTGCCAATCAATTTCGCCAAAGCGTTGCCGCTGAATTTGACGGATTCGCTGAAGCGTCTTTTCAGCATCTGACCACTGTTCCATTTTTTGCTGAAGCTCGGCGATCTGCTGCATGGAGCCAACGACATCGTCGTTCCCTTCTCCGAATAGCTCTTTTTCGATTGCTAGCATTTTTTCGGCAGCTTGTAGAGATTGTTGCCAATTGCCCTCTTGGCGTAATCGATCGACTTCTTTATTCCAGTAATCCCGTTTTTTGAGGCGTTCCTGTTGATCTAAATTCTTTTTATTGTCTGAGTTGTTTTTGTTTTGAGACTGAGCTATGAGAGAAGAACTGGTAAAAACTAGGAATAATCCTAAAGCGATGACTGGAAAACGAAACCAATTTAACATGATGATTTCCCCAAATGAAGAGAATGATTGGCACTTCTTAATAAAGATAAAAGAGAAAAAATTCCTCGAAAGTTAATGATAATCAGGATAGCCACTTTAAAAATAACGAATTCGTTTAATTAATTACTTATTGTATCAGGTTGAATAATTTGATGTCAAGGATTGTAATTTGAAAATAATTCGAAAAAGCAATTGTAATTGATATTGAACTTATTTGGATCCGAACAAAAATCCATTTTTTGGGCAGTAATTATTTTTTGGGCAGTAATTATTGAAATCATATTTTAGAATACAATTGAATAGAAATTTGATTGCAAATATTACATATTTGGTTAGAAAATTGTTTTCAGTTCGTTATTAATATGAAATGTATAAAATTGATTATTGTATTCTTTTGCTATTCAAGAAGGTTAAGGAGAATAAACACATATTCAAAAAATTAGCTGAAGGAAAGAATCGAAATTAAAAACATTACCTAAACGGTTTGTCGTGTGCGAGTAAAAATAAGATATGAGTTGATTAATCACCTTCAGAAATCTAAGAAAATAAAAGAGAAATTCTAATAAGAGATAAACTGATCAAGATGTTCTAATAAACGAAGTGGAATAGCATAAAAGATATAAAATTCAGGATAAAAAAATACAGGATAAAAATTATGTAGGTTCGAAAAAGGGTAGAATCTTAGCTTTTAAAAACAAAACGAAAATAATTATCATATAATGAATTCTTGCGCCCCAATAGTTAAGGATTGAAGCAAAAAGAATTGAATTCAATCTCTTGAACCGAACAAAATTAGTGAACAACGCGATGCGACCAGAAGACTTTGATTCTTTGTATCAGCGTTATCATCAGGAAGTATGGGCTTTAATATATGCCCGTTGGTTGGATAAAGATCTGGCATTAGATATAACCCAAGAAACATTTCTACGTTTATGGAAACAGAATGAAAATGGGGATGCTATTCAAAATCCACGAGCCTGGTTATTACGAGTAGCCAAAAATTTGGCTGAGGATCATCACAAAAGTGCCTTTCATCGAAATGGCACCTTACCTCCCGAACTAATGAATGGTATCCGTTCAAAAGGGGATTTGCCTCTTGAACAGATCGTGGAAGAGGAACAATTTGCTCAGGTTCGCAAATATCTTGCGAGCATGACCGAAGGGGATCGAGAGATTTTGACATTGAGATATGCTTTAGAATACGATGTCGAAAAAATAGCAGAACTTCTGGAAGTCAACGTTGCTGCTGTTCATATGAGATTGAGTCGAGCACGGCAACGCCTTGCTGATAAAATGAGTATCATCCACCGCCATTAGGGATCAATCTATTAGAGATCGATTTTTTAAGATGATATTCTTGTTTAAAGAATATTTCATGAATTCTGGAATAGCTATCTAAAATTACTTTGAGTAAATGCCGAACTTTTATATTCATTAAAAAAAATAAGGATCAAATTTAGTTGAGGGAATTCTCAACAGATGCTTGGTTCGGTAATAGTTAAAAAGAATAATATATAAAAATAAAGTGAAAGTATAAATTATGAACCCTCTCAATACACCAACAGAAGACGAAATGGAATCGCTATTGCGATCCTATTTCAAAAGTGAGATGCCTTCTAATTGGGGTACGAACCCTCGTCTTCAATCAGGAATCGGGGCAAATGCCCCTCTTACAAATTTAACTAGCTCAACGAATTCTTTTACGCAGCTTGTGCAGCTCAATTCTCCGCTGACAGCAGGTGTTAGTTCATCGGTTGTTGGGCTATCTAGCGGAGTATCTGAAAATATAGTTTATGCAGCGCATAATCCTTCCCAACTGGTCCTAACTGGAGGAAAGTCCGGCCAAAACAGCAATACTGGAAAAGTTGCGTTGGCAGTTTCGTTTACCTTAATTTTAGGAACCTGTTGGTTGATTAAACCAGATACTTCCGAAAGAGTAGAACAAACGGACACAATCGTTCAAATTGAGATGGATAAAGCTACCGCAAACACGAAAGGATTAGCACCCTGGCTCGATCGATCGAACAAATCATTGAACAAAAACAATAAACAATTACCATAATTTATGCTTTAAGTTAAATTTTTTTGTTGGTGATTTTTAACACCTATTTTATCTGATTTATTTGCTATTTATGAATTATTTCATTTTAAAATTCTTTTTATTAAAAATGTTTGAATTGCTAAATTTCGATTACTAAGAACAGATCGCAAATTTACTTTGAGATCACGAATAAACTCCGCAGAAAATTCAAGAAAACCCAGATAAACAGATATTTCAGATGTTTTTGGCATCGATTTTGATAATTAATTTCAAGAAATTTGTGGGAATATTGTGAACTTTTTCAAAAAGATCTAGACACTTTAATTCAATTTACGATAAGATATGTATAAGTATAATGATATAGTTATTTGAAAAAAAGCTTATAAGTTAATTAGAAATTAAGACCGGATTTATTACCGTTGGAAACAAACACCTTAACAACCAAAGAAATTATCGCCAGCCGAAAATCGTTTGAATCACTGTCACTGATTCCTCCATTACTCCAAGCGGTTCATTTTGCTGGATACAAAACCCCCTCCCCTATTCAAGCCGCGTTAATCCCTGTAGCCTGCCAAGGACACGATGTAATTGGACAAGCGCAGACAGGCACAGGCAAAACAGCAGCTTTTCTTTTACCATTTATGAATTCCTGGCGCGGGGGGGATCCCAAGTTTCCGCAAGGATTGGTAATGACACCCACAAGAGAACTTGCCTTGCAAGTTGCGGAGGAAGCGATCAAATTATCGCCCAGTAAATTTTTTCATGTTGTTGCTGCCTATGGCGGCCAAAAAATCGAAAAACAGTTGAGACAACTACAAAAAGGGTGTTCGCTTTTAGTTGGAACCCCTGGCCGAATAATGGATTTACTTCGAAGGCATAGTCTCCGTTTCGATGCCGTTCGATATGTTGTTCTGGATGAAGCAGACCGCATGTTTGATATCGGCTTTCGACCACAAATCGAAAGAATTTTGAATCGCGTCCCTGATGAAAAACAAACCCTGTTACTTTCAGCAACCATCTCTCCGGAAATTCTGGAACTTACCAAACAATATCTGAATAAACCAAAATTGGTTCGAATCATCTCCAAAGCACTGACAGTAGATAGGATTAAGCAAACTTACTTTACAGTGGATGATGATAAAAAAACGCAATTGCTGTTGCAGATTTTCGAGAAGGAACAACCTCGGCAAGCAATTATCTTCGTTGAACGAAAGCGGACTGCTGATTTTCTCCATCATCAAACCAAGGATCTTCTACCACGATCTGCCGTTACTCATGGGGACATGCCTCAAGTAAAACGGGAAAGAATCATGGCAGCATTTCGCAAAGGGGTGGTAAAAACACTGATCGCAACGGATGTGATGAGTCGCGGTATCGATGTCCAAGGGATTTCTCATATTATCAATTACGATTTACCTCAGGATGTTGAGAATTATGTTCATCGAATCGGTCGAACCGGCCGCATGGGCGCCGATGGAGTTGCTATCTCTTTCGTAACTCCGGAACAGGGGCGGTTGCTGACATCGATTGAAACCACTATTAATCACATGATCCCCGAATGCCGATTAGAAAATTTCAAGGCTTTTACCCCAAAAGATCGATCTGAAAATCTGGAAGGCGAAGGGAATAAAGAAACGACTTCTGTTTTTGGCCGACCTACACGAAAATACACTAATCGATTATAAAAAGAGTTGTACTCTTCTCTCTTTTTATTCTCTCTTTTTATCTTAATGGACATTAATCTTTCTAAGTCTAGATCTTAACAAAGAATATCCTTAAAAATAAGATTTTGCATCTGGAACAGCTACTATTTTTTAGCGGGGAGCAATACCGGTTTTATCGGCTCCGGGAGCTGCAAATTTTTGTTTGGATCGATTGAATTATCATCTTTTTTGCTCATTCCTGTTGGTTCTGTTGACTGACGATCGGAATCGATAGGAGAAATAGGATAAAAAGCAAACGGTTGTTCCCGAAGTGGGTAATCGGGGTTTAAGAAGAATCGTTGTGTTAAGTCGGTAGCAGGATCATCAAAACCTGCCTTTTCTGTCCAGGGTCGGATAGCTTCTGGAGGAAGCAGTAAACGTGGTTCTAGTCTGGGAGCGGAAAGCGGTAACTGGGCAACAAGCAAATGATTTTGCAAATTAGCTAACGGAGAGATCTCTCCGAATAAAAAATCGGCCTGGATTGTTTCTAATGAATAGATCGTTGGCTTTGATTGCTTTGGTAATCGAAATCTATATTGAGGCAATGATCGAAAAGCCAGTTCGACTTTTCCTGGAACATATCGCTCCGGTTTCTCGATGTGTTTAACTGGCTTTTCGATGTTTTGCCATTGGGCAGCCCAAGATTTTTGCTGAACGAGCTGTTGCTCATGAGAAGAATCAAATCTCATAGCTGTTATTTTTTCTAGATCGAACCGTTCTTTAGGGTTATCGATGATCTTGCTGAGTTCAACCTGATTTTTACTGGAATCGAGCGATTCTTTTTTGCTATCTTTCCCAGAAGAGCTGCCCGAGAGATGATTCGTAGATTTATGATTGGCTGGCTTATCTTTTGCGGAGGGTCCATCTTGCGAGAGGGGGTTATTATCGCTCGTTGTAGATTGCTGCGATTGATCGAGATTTGTTGGCGAATTAGTTTCTTTCACCGTGTTTGAATCTATCTTAGTTGTGATAGTGGGAGTTTTGGATTGATTGCAGGAGATAACGAAAAATGCTAGTAAAAACCCTGACCAATTGCGTAACAAAACCCGCGAGCGATTTTGGTAGGAAATCTGAATTCGATGAGGTTGTTGGTTATTCCTTGGTTCTATCATTTGTTAATTTCCTAGGGATTGTTGACAGAAGCTCCGTTTTGAATCGTTGAATATTTGAATAAAATTGGGCAGTAGAAAGCTTAACCTGATGTTAACCTGGTGGCCAGGACATCGGTCGGCCAGAGAGAAGATGTAAATGGAGATGGGGGACCGATTGCCCGCCAGCATCTTTGCAATTGAGCACCAAGCGATAACCATCGAAAAGCTGAAGTTCTCGGGCGATTTTCACCGCAACAAGATGGAGATGTCCAAGTAGTTGTTCATCGCCTTCGGTTATCTCATCATGAGTAACTATCTCTTTCTTAGGGATTATTAAAATATGAACAGGGGCCTGTGGATTCACATCGTGGAAAGCCAAACACTGTTCATCTTCATGAATAATCTTGGCAGGAATAGTTCGTTCAATAATTTTCTTAAAGATGTTTACAGCTAACATATTTTTTTCCTTGAACCCATCTAAAATCGAGGGTACTAATTTATTATCCTCTAATACTGAATCCTCTTTTATTGAATCCTCTAATATTGAAGAATTGTGTAGATTATCCTTCTTAGATACGGGGAATACTTTGAATCGAATCGTCGGTTTTACCATAAGCAATTAATCCTGATTCATCCCTTTTTATTGTTCTGTTTTAGCGATTTGAAGACTAATTGACCAGTTATTTTCAGTGGAGATTCTCTGGCAGGTTAACCCTTGATTTTCAGGAACTCTTCGGTAAAGGGCCAATCCTTGTTGTTGGAATAGCAGAGAATAATGAGGAATAGTGAATAGCAAACGATTTAAGAGGAAAAATAAGGCAATCAAATTTTGCAGAAAAACAAAACTAAAATCTCAGAGAATGGTTGCTGTGAATTCTTGATATTCACTGGGGGAAAAGTGATTTAGCACTAATCCATTACAGCACTAATCCATTACAGCACTAATCCACCATAGCAGATCGACAATATTCTCCGAGATTTTACATCTGTTAGCGTTTATCAACAGGAGCGGTAGATAATTTTTCGTTAAGTATGTTTTTCCAGACAAACGGATAAACTTCGCTGAGGTTCGCCAATGGTTTAGTAGCAAGGAGCCAATGGACCTGTTTTAACTTGGAAGAACCGTGAGGCATCCCGCCAATATCAAAGGAAGGAGTTGCAAGACCGAAGCGATTCATCTGAGAGGACCGACTTTTCCAAGTTTGTTGGCTACTTTCTTCGACATAGCGATCGATGGTCGCTTTGTTAAATAATTTTCGATAGTGTTGATGGTTCACCTTATCTAAAACAGGGTTATAGCTATTGACATAAGCCATTTTTCTGGTTTCTAAGGCAAATCGTGCCTCAGTTAAGAGTTCTTCGCCGGTTACTGGTCCAGCGGTAGCA
>JAKBAI010000390.1 GCA_021809185.1 Planctomycetota bacterium | reverse complement strand
TCTTGCAAGGGTTATTTGATCTTGTTCAAGCCTAAAAGCTCTTGTAAAGATAAAGAGTGTATATTTCATCAAAAGGGAGAGGATTGTACCCGAGATACCTTAGCAAGTGGAATAGAACATATCCCTATCTATTCCTTTCTGGATATTTCGAGCCTCAGTAGAACCTTGTAAGACAGAACCTAGTAGGACAGGCATTCTTGTCTGTCCTTAGCTTTTACTCGAAGATTTACATCAACCGAACCTGCTGAGACAAATGGAGTGAATCTCTGAAGTTAGATTATATGGGACTATCTCTTAAAAAAGATAAAGAGCCTATAATGTTGCCTGAAATGAGGGCTTTTACCTGCGAAATATGGCAATTCTACCAACGGAGAATTGCGGTTCCCCAAGCTAACCCAGCACCAAAACCAGAAAGTAAAACTAGATCGTTTCGTTTTAATTTTCCTTCGACAATCGCTTCATCGATCGCGATGGGAATCGACCCCGCAGAGGTATTTCCGTATTTTTCCAGGTTGTTATAAACCTTTTGCCGCGGGATCTTCAAGACATCGATTGCGGCATTAATGATACGAATATTGGCCTGATGAGGAAAGAAGATATCGATCTGTTCCGACTGAAGTTGAGAATGTTTTAAGACATCTTGAATGGTATCGCACAAAATGCCAACAGCCCAGCGAAAAACTGCTCGACCATCCATATACATGAAATGGTTCCCTAGTTGAATTTCTTCAGGAGTTGGCGGTGTTCGACTACCGCAAGCGGGGCGGCATAATAGTGGGGCCCCCGATCCATCCGAACCCATACTATAACTGATAATTCCCTGATCGGGGTTACCGCGTGTAAGGAGAACTGCTCCTGCTCCATCACCGAATAAGGGATAGGTTTTTATATCATCTGGATTGACAACGCGCGAATTGCAATCTCCGCCAATGACCAGGGCCATTTCGCTAACACCTGCACAAATATAACTTGCTGCAGTGATGAGAGCATACATAAACCCTGCACAAGCTGCCTGTACTTCGATCGCCGGGGCATGAATCCCTAATTGATCTTGGACAATACAAGCTGTGGAAGGGAACGACATATCTGGGGTGAATGTCCCCAATACCAGTAAATCGATGGCACTCGCTTTAACTTGTGCATTATTCAAACAACGTTTTGCGGCTTCAATACATAAATCGCTGGTGGCTTGCCCAGCTAAAGCATGCCGTCTTTCGAGGATGCCGGTCCTTTTGACTATCCAATCGGAATCAAAACCCAAACGAGCGTGCAGATGTTCATTGCTCACAACGGCATCTGGTAGATAGCTCCCAGTACCTATTATTTGTAACCCTGTCAATTGGCGACATGGGGGACGCGGTATCGGGGTTCGCTCTGTATTCATGAATTTTGATTTATCTCTACAACTGATTCGTTCGCCTTCTGGCTTATCAAGTCAGCGTATTTAAACATCTTTATTTGGCCAGCTCGCTGGTTTCAATTCCTTGCTTACTATTCCATTTATTTCTGCTCAAAATCTATTAGAAGATCTTTTGTATATGAAGATTTCAAATTTCTTTTTACTCCTCCATGAGAACTTATTATAGAAAAAAAATAGAAATATCCCATTCGATCTTATCTAACCGATTGAAAAATCGAGAATATTTGATGTTTTATTCTAAAAATTCAATAATTTCGTTTCTAACGAATCTTCATACAATCCATTATACGAAACAAGAAAACTCGTTTTTGGAAAAGAATTGTGAATGAGAACATAATGGTGACATTGATTATTTCTATAAAAGAATTATGTAATGAAATATTTGATATTTTTCTATAATAATTGGCAAAAAAAGGATCGAATTGTCTTCAAAGATCTGTATTCTCAGAGGTATATCGAGTAAGAGGTACAGAAAATTATACTGAATATCAAAAGATATTCTAATCAATCTAAGGATCGCCATTCCTCGGATTGATTAGAACTCCTGAATCAGATGTGGGTCGTCGATTGATTAAATAGGGATCTTTGATTGCTGTAAGCAAAACCCAGACTAGCGAGAATTCAAGAAGCAAAGACCCTGAATTGGAGGTAAGTTAAAAAAATCATCAATACGATGAAAATTATACTTCATCTTCATCTTCATCTTCTTCTTCGTCATCATCTATTTCTTCGTCATCGTCAAATTCATCATCATCGAAATCGTCATCTTCATCATCGAATTCATCATCGTCGAAGTCATCATCTTCGTCTTCAAATTCATCATCATCGAAATCGTCATCTTCATCGTCGAAGTCATCTTCCTCGAAGTCATCTTCATCGTCGAAGTCATCGTCATCGTCATCCTCAAAATCATCGTCTTCATCTTCTTCTTCCTCTTCATCGATCGCATGGATGAAATAAGATAAAGAATTTGGGGTGGGGGACTCTAATCCAAAATCGTTGGAAAATCCTTCTAATTCTTCTTTATGTGACGATTTGCCCAATACATTAACTAACATGAACGCACACCTTTTATCAAGAGACATACCACACGGGAAGTCATTTCACCAGTTCCCTCTGCCAAATCGGCAATTGTTTTTACAAAACTCTAGCCGGAATCCGCAAAATCGAAGGGAACCAGCTCGATTTACGGGTATTTTTCCCATCTTTTCTTTTATTTGGTCATAGAAACCCACTAAGCGGATCCATTAACAAAATCATTCAATGGAAAAACAAGTTATTTAGCAAGTTTTCCACCTTTCGATTATTGGATTTCTACCCATTAACAATCAATGTAAGTGCTTCTTAGGAAAGCTTTCCAATCAAGTCAAGATAGCTTGGTTGAAATAGTTTTCAAAATCCTGCTTCAATCGTCAAGGGGTATTTTTAAGAAGATTTCAAACTTCTCAAATTCACCGAAATTTTTAATA
>JAKBAI010000389.1 GCA_021809185.1 Planctomycetota bacterium | reverse complement strand
CGATCTACGATTGTAGTTGTATAATTAAAATCGGCGCGTGCGGTTTTTTCTCTGTTTCAGTTTTCATCCCAATTACAGTGTCTGCTTCTAAAGTGCTTGCTTCTAAAATACTTGCTTCTAAAATACTTGCTTCTAAAATACTTGCTTCTAAAGTGCTTGCTTCTAAAGTGCTTGGTAATCCTATCAATAACAGGAAAAGAGCAAAAGCGTTCAAGTTTTGCAATTGGTAGAGCAATTTTGAAAAGTAATTTGCGAACACAATTATCCTTTCTTGAGTTCTTATTCAAAAGGCTTTTAAGATTCATTTTCAGCAAACTTTAAAAGAGAACAAATAGAAGAGACCCAATTTCATTCTTTTATATCTTGTGGAGGTGCTCTCTTTTCCGTTTCTAGTCAATCGCTTTTTAATTGTTTTACTAAGGGATGATAAAAATGTCTATACGAATCGATAAGATGGTGAGTCTATTGATATTGAGAAAATGGGGAAGCAAAGTAAAGCAAGATGTTCCTATGGGATTTCTTGAATTAAAAGTATTTTCAGATTTTATCGACACGAACCCCATCTATAAATGTTTGACAGATTGGAAGAGCTTGTATAAAAGAGCGACCATAAGCTTTGGTTAAAATTCTGGGATCAAAAATAACGACCGAACCAGAATCGCTTTTGCTTCGAATCAATCGACCAAAACCCTGTTTTAATTTTATAATTGCGTGAGGCACGCTTAATTCCATAAATGCGTTTCCGCCTTTAGTTTTAATCAGTTCTTCCCGTGCTTGTGCCAGAGGTCGATCAGGTACTTGAAATGGTAATTTTGTGATGATGACATTGGTTAAAGCTTGGCCGCGAATATCGATCCCCTGCCAAAAGGTATCGACTCCAAAGAGAACAGCTCGCGGGGTTGAAGAAAACTCTTGAATCAATTGATTCGAACCAACTCCTTCCCCTTGCTTAAAGAGTGTCATACCTTGTTGTTTCAGCCAAGTTTGTAAGTGCTCGGCTACTCGTTTTAGAAATTGATAAGAGGTGAAGAGAACCATCGTCCCACCAGGTTTTTTCTGAATATATTTTGGAAGTTCCTGAATTATTCTTTTTTCATATTCGAGATTATTACTTGGATCGACAAATTGTTTGAACAGATATAATTCCACTTGAGAAGCGAAATCAAACGGGCTTCCTAGAAAGACTTTTTTAGTTTTTGAATCAGATGATCCAATCCGTTTTTGAAAATAGTCTAAGCCTGATGCCGCGCCAATGCTGAGAGTCGCACTTGTGAAGATAACACTCGGTACTTTGTCAAAAAGTTGAGTTTTTAGGATAGGTGCAATGTCGATTGCCGCAGAAAGTAGATTCACTTTTTTGTTCGCTTCGTTGCATTCTACCCAGTAAACATCCCCTTTGTTTTCTTGATTCAACCAATCGGTAAGACTCGCTTCCAAACGCTGACAATTTTCCATACTGCTTGATAGTTCTAGCTTATCCTCTTCATTACTTAGGGATTCTTTACAAGCTTCCAGGTACGAATTTAGTTTAAGTAATTCTTCGGAAAGAGTATTTTCAACAAAGTTTGTTGTTCGAATTCTTCTGTTACTATTCCCCATGGAACCGAGCTTTTTTTGCAGCTCATCAAAAAAAATCTCCATCTGGTTACGTGTTTTATTGAGCTGTTCGATGGTCGGTTCATCGCCAAGCATCGTCAAGATCCCCGTTTTTGTTTTGGGTGAGAATAGTCGATTTAGAAAATTCTCAAGGGCAGTTTGGGAAAATCTTAGTCCTAGATGTTCGGAAGCAACATCTTCGATCGTATGGGCTTCGTCAAAAATAACCGCATTATAATCTGGTAGGAATCCATCTTCATTTCGACGTAGGGCTAAATCGGTAAAAAATAAGGCATGATTGACGATCATGATTTCGGATTGTTGCAGCTTACGACGATTTTTGAAGAAGAAGCAATTTTCATAATTACGGCATTTTTGGGCCATACAATTCGAAGCATCGCTTTCTACCATTCTCCAAACATCAATTCCAGGTTGGAAGGGTAGGTCAGAACGAGAACCATCGTTTGTTCTCCGAGACCATCGGCCAATCTCTGTTAATTCATCCATTGCTTTATGACTAGAGAATAATGTGTTCTGTTTGGACTGTGCTATACGTAATCTGCGCAGACTGAGATAATTAGACCGTCCTTTGACTAAAACCACTTTGATCGGTTCATCAAATAATTGTTGGAGAAAAGGAATGTCCTTACGGATAATCTGTTCTTGAAGATGAATGGTGTGGGTGGAGATAATAATTCGAAATTTATCTCGGTTTTTAGAGGCGATCATTGCTGGAATAAGATAAGCAAAGCTTTTTCCAACTCCAGTTCCTGCTTCGACGATTAGATGATGTTGATTATCAATCGCTTCCTCGACTGCCCGCGCCATCTCAAGCTGTTCCGTACGACTTTCAAACTCGCTTCTCAACTGGGAGATTTTTCCTCCCGATCGTAACAAATCCATTGATTTCATTTGTGTTTATTATCTATATTGGAGACGATTTTGGAAATGTTAGTTGAAAAAAAACTCACGAGGTTATCGTGAGTTTTTTTGATCTGAATTCAAGATTTATACTTTGCAACCCATCTACATAATTTATAGATGTAGATGGTAGTCGATCACCAGAAGTGAGTACGCCAGTAGAAGTATGGACTTGAGGATCGGCCATAATACCAGAACCCATCTTCCCATTCCAATTTAACCGAACGCCAGCCGAGTGGAACTTTCGGGAAGGGATAGAATGGACCGATATAGGGGAAGGCGTTGTGGGGATAAGATTGAGGGTAAGCAACCCGCGAAATATTCGGATATGGGGCATAGGTTGGCCACGAATATTGAGGCAAGAAAGAGCCAC
>JAKBAI010000388.1 GCA_021809185.1 Planctomycetota bacterium | reverse complement strand
GCCGATTTTGCCGACTTCGAGCCTGTTTGGCCTTTGTCTCTTTTATCAGATTTGGTCATTTTATCATTCCATCGAGAGTCTTAAAACAAATTCGAAAAGATAACTTTTAAGCTGAGGGAAAACAGAAATCGGTTGATTATCGATTGAGGATAAGGCCACCCTCGAACGAATAACCATACCGATTTGTGAATACAAACATCGGATCGGTTCATCTCATTCTCAAACTCGATCGATGAGATCTAGAAGAGCCAGTTCAATTGAGCAATAATTGCTGTATTGGTGGTGACCGGCCCAGTTAACGGAGTATTGACGCCGAGAGTTAAATTCAGCCCACGTAGAAGGCCAAGATGACCCCCCGCCGTAATCGAAAAGATGTCGGGATAGGCATAGTACGATGAATTCGAAAACCCTCGGTTATTCAATGGAGTTGTAAAATATCCTTCCACTGTAGGAATAAAATACTTTATGATTCCCGTGTTGGACGTATTTTCATAAAGACGATAACCCAACCCCAACGATTTGTAAAACAGGATAGTCTGGTCGGACTGGCCAGGGAAAATTAACCCAGCGAATCCCTGCACATACCATTTATCATAATTACTCAAATACCCCGTCCAAGGTTGATAATAAATGGTTTGCGTATTGCCACCGGACAGATTATACTGGGTTTGTCCTGTTGGTGCTGTAATATCTAAACCGACAGACCAGATATTTCCTGTTTCAATATCGTTCATCAAAACATATTTAGCAATGACACTCAAATCGCCGACCCCCTCGGGAGTATTATCCCCGGTGGTTCGCAAAAATGGGAGACGCATCCCGATCGACGCGCGTTGATTTAAAAAAGTCTTTTCAAAACCGATGACATCCCACCCGATATTCGCCCCCGGATTTCCTGGCCCACCTACCCCTATCGCTTCCGTTGTCGTAAAGTATACTCGATCCAAGGCCATGGGACTTTCATTGGTACTGATTTTCATTCCCGCCGTGGAGGTAATTGGTACCCGTGCTAGACTTGGCCCTCCTGAATTAAATGGGAAAATTGGCTGTAATAACCACGCACCGAACGAGGCATCCCCTATCATCATGGGTGCTCGAACATGCCGTGATCCCACCACGATGCAATCTGTACTGTTGCCGCTCGAATCGGTTAGGTTGGCCGTTTCATTCAGTCCCGATAATTGAATCTGATTGCCCTGGTGCGCTAATGGAAATTTCGCAAATTCATCGGGTACACGAAATGAACCTTGTATGTTTTGGTGAATGTTGAATGGTGGCACAACACGTTTCGGAGTGGTTAGATCTAAATCGGGCACGTCATCGTTTGAATCCAGAATTCGTGTCGAATTCCCTGAGAAAGTGTTTTCCCCCAGATTCGATTTCTCGGTGATCGATTCGGGTAATATCTGTGCCCCGTTCTGGTTCATGGGTAACTTTTGCAATTCCTGCCCTGCTATACTATTATTGGCTATCTGTGCATTGCCATTCGCTAACGACAAGAATGCCCCTACCCCTATTAGTAAACTTTGCACCTGTTTATTGCTCAAAACCAGAATTTTTTTCAGCATTTTTACTCCCTTCTTGATCGCATTTTTCAATGATCGTATTTTCAATTCCTCGATCCAAATTCCAATCATCATCTAAAAATTGCTCATCATGGTGAAATTCCTTATTCTTTCTCTTTTTGTCGGTTTATGTATCTTTTGATGACTATCCAATTTATCTAGAATAAACAAATTAATTGTTAATCTAGATAAAATTACTTGAACTTGGCGATTTAGAGGATTGGTAAATATTGCTTTAACCCTAACGGGCAAATGCCCTTACAATTCATTCAAACCTCAAGTGCTAACATTATTTAAACAAACGACCAAACGAATATGATATTTAAAGCCTCAAATTGCGAAATCTAGATTTAAGATGGGTTGATTTTCTGTTTCGAATCGAACCAAGAATCAACAATCTGGATTCTGATTCAAAATAGATAGAATAGTTTGAGCTAAATATAATTCTGAAGTAGGAATCAAAAATCGATCATGAAAAAGGATGGAAAAGGAATGAGCTGGTGCAAGCAACAGAAATAAATCCGAAAGGCAAACGAAACTCGATAGACCATGCTGCCAAAACGATTGTGGTGATGGGGGGTGGTCTAGCAGGACTGGCAGCAAGCATGGCTTTGGCAACGGTTCGACAAAAAGTTTATCTTCTGGAATCGAAACAACGCTTGGGGGGTCGGGCCGGATCGTTTCTGGATACGGTATCTGGTCAGCTGATCGACTATTGCCAACATGTGAGTATGGGTTGTTGCACTAATTTTCATTATTTCTGTCAAACGATCGGGGTGAAGCATTGGCTTGAACCACAACCGGTTTTATATTTTTTTACGCGCGATGGTAAGCATTCCCTTTTTAAAGCCGATCCATTACCTGCACCGTTTCATTTGACCCGATCTTTCTGGAAATCGCATTATCTAACTTTACCAGAAAAGTGTCGCATTGTTTTAGGATTAACCGCATTGATGATGGAATCGCCGCAGTCCGATCCCCCTTTTTTAGATTGGCTAAAAAAACATCGCCAAAATCAGCGTACCATTCAACGATACTGGCGGATCGTTCTCACCAGTGCTCTCAATGAAGAGATCGAGAATATCGGTTTAAGATATGCTCGGAAAGTTTTTCTCGATGGCTTTTTACGACACCGCGACTCCTTTTTGGTTCATATCCCAACGGTTCCGCTCCAACGCTTTTACGAAACCGAACTTGATCACTGGTTTAAGCAACACGATGTGACAACTGCCAAAAATCAAGCGGTTAAAGAGATCGTGATGCAGGATAATCGTATCCAGTTTCTATTGCTACGCGATGGCAGTAAAATCGAAGCCGATTGGTATATC
>JAKBAI010000134.1 GCA_021809185.1 Planctomycetota bacterium | reverse complement strand
TTTCTTTTTTTTGGGGGGCGGGGAGCTAGTTAATTTCCAAATGGGGGATTCACTCCGTGCTGTTTTCAGATATTGCTCCATTTTCTCAATAATTTCAGGATGATTTTTTGCAATGTTATTATCCTCATGAATATCTTTAGCGAGGTCATATAATTCAAGGGGAGAGTTTAATGAATTACGAATTCCTTTCCAATTATCCATGCGAATTGCTTGCTTCGACCCTCCTTCATGAAACTCCCAATAAAGGTATGGGTGGTTTTCCTGTTTTCCGGTACCAAATAAGGTAGGCAAAAAGCTGATCCCATCTAGATTTTCAGGAGCTTTTTGATGAATGAGTTCCGCAAAAGTTGGAAAGAAGTCCCAAAACGCAACAACCTGATTCGTCACACCAGGTTGAATTTTACCTGGTAGTGAAATAATCAGTGGAACATGAATTCCTCCCTCCGTCATAGAACGCTTGAATCCTCGAAAGGGGCCAGAACTATGGAAAAAGGCAGCATTCGCACCCCCTTCGCTATGTGGGCCGTTATCCGAAGAAAAAACAATCATCGTTTTATTTAGGATCCCCTTTTCTTTCAGTTTCGATATTATTTTGCCTATATCACGATCTAAGCGAGTTATCATTGCCGCATGATTTTTTTGAATTGTTGGCCATGATTCGTTGTTATACGGGGCATTGTCGGGAATCTCCATGCCGTTGTGATCTTTTGCTCGTGTTCTTTCGTTGTTCGCATGAGGGAGGGTGGATGCAAAATAAAGAAAAAATGGTTTTGGGTGTTCGTGGTCGAGATAATCAATAGCCTCTTTGAGAAATAAATCAGGAGAGTAAATAACTCCATTCTCTGCGAATCCATTCTGAACAACGTTTTCAGGAATTAAAAATTTCGAATCGTTTTTCCAGAGAAAGTTCGGATAATAATTGTGGGCGTGAGTTTGATCCGTATACCCAAAAAAAGAATCGAACCCCTTTTTTGTTGGTGCACCACTACTATCGGGTTCACCTAAACCCCATTTCCCAATTAGTTTCGTATCATAACCTTTCTGTTTGAACATCTGAGCGAGAGTTAAGTCTTCTTTTTGAAGCGGGTATCGATCATTTCCACGAATACGTGCATGTCCAGTATGTTTGCCTGTCATTAAACAGCAGCGGGAGGGAGCGCAAACAGTACACCCAGCATAAGCTTGGAGAAATTTCATCCCTTCTTTACCAAGCTGATCTATATTTGGTGTTTTAATCCTCTTTTGTCCATAAATTCCTGTATCTCCATAGCCAAGATCATCTGCTAAAATGAAGATTATATTTGGGGGAACCTCATCAGCGAAAGTAATAGACGCTAATTTATCAAGATAAGGAAGGCTAAAAAATGTCGCTATAATTATTATGGTTTTCATAAGAATAATCTTTGCTGAATATATTACTGATTTTTACTTTATTTTACAAATTTGGACTAATAGGGATTGGGAAAAAACAGTTTTTTTGGAAAAATACAATTATTCCATCACTTTAAATCAAAATATGGATTACATTAAAGTTAAGATCATTAGTAAAAGTTTGAGAAACTTAGGAAAATCATTTTCCAAAGTATACTCTTAAGAGTATACTTGGTATTACGGAAATGAGGGTGTTTCATAAGTATTTGGACTCTAAATTGATTTAGGCCTTAAATTCAATAGAATAGATAATTAAGAAGTGATTGCATTGAATCTACAAATTCAGTTGAGATTCATTTATAGAGGAATAAAGGTTTAATGGCTACTCCCGCGACCATCGACGATCTCATGAAACTCATTCGAAAGAGTGGGATGATTGATGAAAATAAGTTAAATTCGTATTTAGAGCATTTAACTGCTAGTAATTCCCTACCTACCGAAGTAAAAAAATTAGCTGGATCCATGGTCCGAGATGGAATATTAACTTATTTTCAAGCGGAACAGTTTTTACTGGGCAAATGGCGTGGGTTCACTATTGGGAAGTATAAATTATTGGAGCGGATCGGTTTTGGAGGGATGGGACAAGTCTTTTTATGTGAACATATTTACATGAAAAGGCGAGTGGCGATTAAAGTCCTTCCGCCAGCGAAGGCGGAAGATCCCGCAGCTCTAGGTCGATTTTATCGCGAAGCTCGCGCAGCAGCGGCGGTCGATCATCCGAATATTGTTCGGACTCACGATATTGACCAAGATGGAAACTTGCATTTTCTGGTTATGGAATATGTTGATGGTTCCAGTTTTCTTGAGATTATAAAAAAAACTGGTCCAATGGATTACCACCGAGCTGTCCATTATATCTGGCAATCTTGTTTAGGTTTGGATCATGCTTTTCGAGTCGGGGTTATCCATCGTGATATTAAGCCAGGGAATATTCTTGTTGATCGTTTTGGAGTATCAAAAATCTTAGACATGGGGTTAGCTCGATTTTATCATACCGATGATGATATGCTTACTCTAAAATATGATGAGAAAAGTGTTTTAGGGACAGCAGATTATGTGGCTCCTGAACAGACCGTCAATAGTCATGATGTTGATGTTCGAGCAGATATATATTCCTTGGGGGCAACTTTTTATTATCTTCTTGCTGGTCATCCCCCTTTTCCAGATGGTACCATTGCGCAAAAATTATTAGCCCATCAAACAAGAGAGCCAGCTCCTATCCGTACTATTCGTTCAGAAATTCCAGAAGAGTTACAAGCGGTTTTGCAAAAAATGATGGCGAAACGTTTGGAAGATAGGTTTCAAACACCTGGTGATGTCTACGAAGCTTTGCTGCCGTTTGTACAGCCTTCGATTGCGCCTCCTCCGATTGAAGAAATGCCAATGCTAAGTCCTGCCGCAAGAGAAGCCCTCGTGGCAGAAAGCACTTCAGCAGGGATCAGTGAGGCTCTGAATTCAGCTTCTGGTTCGTTCCGCCAAGATTCTGCTATTTTACGAGCTGAAATGATGACCCGTTCTGGGCGCTTAGGCTCCAATTCTTCGATTCGCCCAATGCATGCAGGTATTGGCGGTGGGGATTCTGTTTCTAGTATCCGAAGTGGTCAATCCTCTTCCATTCGAAAACAGTTCTTTGACCCGCCACAAAATACCCCTTTAAGCGGTACTTTTGCACCTGCTCGATATCCCGTTCCGCAAGAGGCAGAAACGAATATTAATGCCCCTCTCGGACAGCATACCCCTTCTAACCACGCCCCACGTGTACCTATGCAGATTACTACTCCTGCACCACAACAAAGTCTACCTTTACTCGAAGGGTCAAAAAAATCTGCAGTGATGCGAATTTTTATGGAGGCTTTGATCGTCTTTGGATTAGCATGTGTGTTATTACTAATCGGGTTCAAAGTAATCTTCCCAATGTTTAAATAATAGAATCTAAATAATTGAATCAAGGTTCGATTTACTTTTGAATAGGGTAAAAGAAACTTATACGATCTTACTTTTATGAACCTAGTAAGATCGTGATTCTTGGCTGTTGCGATTTTGTACTTGCCAATTTTGGATGCTCGGGGTTTTGATCATAGAAGTTACTTCAAAATGAGTTTATTAACTCTACTTCAAAGTGATTGAAACTGTACCTACTATTTATAACTTTTCGATCATTCGTTTCTCTTTAGTTAAGGAAGTTCCGTGGGATAGGCAACCATGCCTGTCCTTGTCTTTAAAGTATAATTACTTTTACTCTTAATTTTATCCAGTGATTGGCAACAATCTCTTGCCTTGACTTTTAGCTTGAAATCTTATTTGTCAAAAAAAGTATCTTTTATCTAGTGAACCAGCTTCCATAACTTGAACAAAAGGGTGGCGATTTACTTCGAATTTTGTTTGATTTGGGAACCTAGAGATATTGTTCGTTAGCTTCCTAACTTTTCACCGAAAAATCGCTGGCATTCTTTTGAGGTTACTGAATAAATTGGTTCTTTTTTAACCAATCGGAAATTGATTTGGTTTGAATCCCTGAATTGTCCATGTTCGGGAATTTGTGTTGGGGGGGCTGTTTTCCATGCGCAAGCATCCATGCTGCGCAACCACCATTCTGAACGACTTTGAGTTCGGGGAGTAACATGCTGATATTCCCTTTTCGATGCGCTTGGTAATCTTCATTGAGGATGCAGAGTTGATGATCTAATTCCTGGCAAAATTGCTGAGTATCATGTGGGGGAATAGCAAACTCGACAAGATATAGATGATGCCCAGGCCGACCAGGAGTATCTGGAAAAATTGGCCCAACGTGGAAATTTTTCACCAGGGAATTCGTTTTTTCTGCTGCCTTGGCTATTGCTTTATCAATCTCTTCATAAATTAGATGTTCTCCAAAAGCGGAAAGAAAGTACTTCGTTCTTCCAGTGAATCGTAGCAGAGGCGGGGATTTGCAAGTAAAAGAAACGGTGTCGCCTACAACATAAGACCACAAACCTGCGCAGGTTGTCATTACAACGGCATATTCCACATTCAGATCGATCGATTCTAAAGTGTGGCGAGTTGGGTTCTCGTGTTTTAGTTCAGAAGTTGGGACGAATTCAAAGAATATATTGTGGTCAACAATCAGTCGAAGCATTTTATAACGAGGATCTTCGGTAGCAACATAGCCTTCTGAGCAGGGATAGACATCGATATAATCGACAGCAGGGTTGTTGATTTCTTTTTCAAAAACGGGACGAAACGGTTCAAATTTTGTTCCGCCATGGATTATAAGTCGAAGCTCTGGCCAAATATCGCTTATATAATTCTTTCCACTGAGTTGCTTGACTCGATCAAAGAGAACCAACATCCATGAGGGAACACCGCTAAGTCCAACGATTGGTAAACGGATGCTTTGTTCTGCTAATTGCGTTAATTTATCGTCCCATTCTTTAATGCCACTTATACTCAAAGGCGGGAATGTAAATAATCGGGCGATCTGAGGAACAGCTAGCGCGGAAATAGCACTTAAATCCCCCGGTCGACTACCGTTCTCCAATGGTTTGAGATCGGTATTTCCCGCAAGGAAGAAGAAGTTGCCATAGAATAAATGAGCATTTGGACGGTATGCTCTATATAAAGATAGAGTAGTGAAAGCGCTCTTTCGATTGGATGCTAACATCTCTTTGGAAACGGGGATATATTTCGTTGTACCACTCGTTGTTCCAGAAGATAGGGCGATATAAGGGGGATTGCCGGGCCAGGTCTGGTTTTCAATGCTAGGATATTTTTTTTGCCAATAGTTCTGCCAAAAAAATTCATATTCTCGTATGGGAACTAGTTGTTGATAATCACGGATGGAATTAATTCGATTAAAATGGTGATCGGCTGCGAATTGCGTATTTTTTGCTTTTTGTAGTAAATAGAAAAGATTATCTCGTTGGACTTTGACAGCATCGAGCTGGTCTAGATTGCGAACTCGTTTTTGAGCCATTCGAATAAATAGCTCATCGATCATCCACCGCGAATGCTTATTTCCCACCAAAAAATCTAATAGAGCAGCCATTATCTATTTGTCCGATTTCAAACCGCATTATCAAGCTAAAAAACGACAGGAGCTGGACTTTTTCATTAACGGAGATGTCGAAATAGTTTTTTCCAAAATAGTAATCGAAACATTTGGATTATAAGAATGGAAAAAGCTTAATCGTTCTTTAGTTTGTGCATGGTTAAATAGAAGCATGAAATCTACCCCTAATATGCAAATACAAAGAATCTTTGTTTCGCTTTTAAGGGGTTCATACTTCATTGGAGAAAACTAATTACGAAGCCATTAAAAAGACTGTTTAGGGATTAGTCCGAGAGGTATAACCTTGACAGATATATACCCCGGCAGGAGGTAAGTTCCAGATGGCGAATCGGAACAAGACATTTTTGAAATATTTTCGATAAAACAGATGAAAAACCCAGGGCATATTGGTTAATTGTCGAAACGTTCCATTGGGGGTAAGAACTCGATGGGAGGCATCCAAAATCCCATTTCTGACTTTTTTATTGATAGAAGGGAGCGGTAACCCAGAGACAACATGATCTACCGAAACAACTCCAAGTTTGGCTAAGATCTCATCAATCTGAGCTGCATCCCCTTGAATGATTTCGTGATTGGGGAACTTCTGACGCAATCGATTACAAAAGTCATTATCAAGCTCAACGATAATGAGTCGATTGTGTGGTTTAGCCCGTTTGACTAATTCTTCGGTAACCGGGCCAGTCCCAGCACCTAATTCCAAAATACATTTCGCGTTTTCAAAATCGATACCATCAACGATTTTTTTGGCTAAAAATGAGGAACTTGGGACAAACGAAGCAATGGAAGTACCATAACGAAAAAATTTGAGAAGCATAAGACACCAATCAGGTGCTCGTCGCCATCGGCTTTTGGTTTTTTGAACAGGGTTTATAGAAGATTCCAAATTATTTGATGTTGAATGATTCATTTTGTTAGTTGTCGAGTTAGTAGCACTAGAATAGTTAGTTTCATTCCGAACGTTCATGGATTCCTTTATTTCTGATGAATTCTCTTTCGTAATTGAACTATTCGCAGAATGATCATGGAAGTTTGAAAAAGAGTTTGAATCTCTGGGAGGATTAACGTTTATCTCTTGATTCATGAACGAATACGCCTTGGTCTATTAAGAACTAATTGCAAAAATTTCGGTTGAGAACTCGGCCTGGAGTGGGTTAGGAAGTGGACAACTAATCGATTAACTAACCACGGTTTTTCTAGTTGAGGGGCATGACCACAATTCGGTAAGAGTAAATAATGACCATTCTGTAATTCTGCAGCAGCTCGGTTCCCTTCCAAAGAATCAACAATCTGGTCATTTTGACCACTAATAAATAATGTCTCTTTGGTTATATGTTTCAATTTGGAACGAACCGTATGGTCGTTTGTTCCACGAACCGTTCTAATTAATCCCAATTTCCAGCGGCGATTCTCAAAGCATCGTTTATAATATCGAAGAACATCCGGTTCGACGACATTTTTTCGATAAAAAACACTATCAATTATTTTTTCATAATCACTTCGTCGAACACCTTCAATAATGGGAAGCTTTTCCACATCGCCCATCCCAGAAGGGCAAATTAAAACAATTCGATCCACAAGCTGGGGATACTTTACAGCAAACTCAACGGCAACTTTGCCCCCAAGACTTGAAGAAACTAAATGATAAGGAGGATCTTGAACAAACTGATCTAAATATGTGTAGAGCTGATCAACAAAAAAATCAATTGTAATCGGTTTGTCTTCTTTAATTCGACGTTGGAGAACTTCGCCTTCATAGGCAAATAATTTTGGGGTATGGACTTCAAAAAATCTCGACCAATATCGAATGTTTCTGTACCAAGATTCGTTTTGTTCAGCAAGGCCATTCAAGAGTATCAAATGTCTTTTACGAGCGTATTTTCGAGGACGGACTCGTTCAAACCATTTTTTCCAATTTGCCATTTCTCAACCTTTTTCAAAATCAAATATTTTGGATATTCTAAGAATCAGATTAGGGTTCAGCTTGATTTTTTTTAATTTATTTATTTAATTCACTTCGATTTTATTCAATCGTAAGGATTAAAGAGAGATTGAGTCTCTCTCTAATAATATAATTGTAAATCTAAAAACAATGTTTTTAACTACAACTTTAGTTTATTTTAGCATTTTAATATTATTTCTGGTTGAAATAGGAAAAATTTAATTAATTTACTGAAAATAACTGGATCTCATCCCCAATTCTGGACGAAATAGAGATGATACCGTTCATAGTTTTTCGGTATCCAGATGAATAAGAAATTCATCCCATGGAGAATTGGATGAGGAAGAAAATCATACGATGTGTGAAGGATCTAGGGACAAAAGTCCTGATCATATCGATTTTGAACTTTAACATTGGCTGTTTTACTCATCAAAGGGCTTTTTTGTCGCCATCGGTACCTCATCAAGCCAATTCGCTGAATCCTCTACCCCATGAATTGAATAAAATCACGTTGCCACCCTATGTGGTTGAACCCCCTGATATTCTATTGATTGATGTATATCTCCCGCCTGCGAATGAGGCTTCTGGGCCGATCCCCCTATATCCTCAACCAATTAGCGGTCAACATTTGGTAAGACTGGATGGAACCATTTCGTTAGGGGTTTACGGTTCATTACCAGTTTCTGGATTAAATTTGGATCAAATATCAAATCGACTTAGAGAATTTATCTTCGAGAAAATTAAACATGAGCCTTTAATTAAGAAATTGGGTCCAGCAGTAGTTAGTCCTGATCGATTATTAGTAGCTGTAGACGTGATTGCATACAATAGTAAAACCTATTATATCATTGCGGATGGAGCTGGATATGGGGAACAAATTTATCGATTTACAGCAACAGGGAACGAGACAGTTCTGGATGCACTATCCTTTATTGGGGGTTTACCCATGATGGGGTCGAAAAGAGATATATGGATTGCTCGCCGAACACCTCATGTTAACCAACCCGAACAAATCATCCCTATCGATTATGTAGCAATGACTCAACAAGGTTATGCGGCTATGAATTACCAGATTCTACCAGGGGATCGAATCTATGTGCGCTCACAGCGTTTATTCCGAATCGATGGGTTCCTCCAGAAAGTGTTAACACCGATGGAACGTATTCTTGGCTTCACCCTCCTTGGTAGTTCTACAGTTTATTCCTTAAGAGGGGTTAACTCAAACAATGGTGGTGTTCCATAATCTAATTGGGAGAAAAGTTAGTTGATTGGTTTCTGAAATAGATAGGTTTAAGCTTAGCTATTTCAGATCCTAGTCATCCGATTAAAAAAAGGTAAAAAGACTAGAGATTAAAACTTTATTCTCAAAAGTTTTAATCTCTAATTTTACTTATAGGAAATAAGTTATATTACATCCTGGAAGAGTCGATTGCTTAAAAATTTAATGAGCAGTTAAAGAACGAACGATTAAAAATACATCTTAGGAATGCAAATTTCTGTTGACAAATATAGGAGAAACCGATAATGCGGTTTTTAATAATAGCTACAATCATTTATCTATTTACACAAACGGACAAGGTGCATTCTCAATATATGCCTTATGGGGGTGGAATGGGCATGTACGGTGGCGGGATGGGCATGTACGGCGGTGGCATGGGGATGTATGGTGGTGGGATGGGCATGTACGGCGGTGGCATGGGGATGTATGGTGGTGGGATGGGCATGTATGGCGGCGGGATGAATAATATGTATAATCGGCAAACTCAACCACTTTCACCTTATTTGAATCTTCTTCGGGGCGGTAATACAGCTGTTAATTATTTTTATGGAGTTCAACCAGGTTTAGCATCGGGCGGGTTGATAGGGCCGTATGGAATGGGGGGGATGATGTTTGGTCCCCGGCTTACTTTTTTCCCGTACATTGGTAGTTTAGATGAACCACCGGAGGAATTACCCAAGGGGGGGATGAGGCCGACAGGACATCCAATCGGGTTTAACAACACCATGGGGTATTACGCATCTCCGTTCGGGATGAACAATCGTTATGGTGGTGGCTATGGCGGTGGTGGCTATGGAGGAGGCGGTTATGGGGGTAACCGTGGAGGATTCGGTCAGCAGGGGCGTTCTCAAGGTCAAAATATTCGCAGATAGTTTTATTTGATGAGCAAAGTTTTTCTGTGGATATATTTTTAATAAATTCGAATTGTTCATGCCGGTATAGTTGAAATTAGAAGATTTTTTATTGGATTGTGACAAGGATGTCATGTTATGAGAAACAAAATCGGTTTTGAATTGACTAAATCCTCTCCTTGGAAAAAGTGGAGGTTGCGATTTTGTTTATCGGGAATCCTGATTTCTATTTCGCAACAATTTTCCGTTGCTGCTCAGAGCGATGACAACCCGGTCTCTCTTCCGACTCAACCTCAAAAAATCCTCCCTCTTTCGATTATCGATGTTGCCGGTTCAACTGCTGAAGAGCAGAAAGATGGCAATTCAAATGTTAGTGGAACAACTTCAAAGAATAATCCAGCGAAAGTTTATGTAACTTCCCCCTTAAAACTCAAAAAAGAGGGATCTTCAACCTCAAAAATTATGCCTTTGAGAATTCAAAGCAAAAAGAATGAAAAAGGGCAAATTGCCCCACTGGTTTATAATTCTAAGAACGGTAAAGCTGTTATTACTCAGGTCCAAAATCGAGATATCGATCAATCCCTCTTACCCAAAATAGAGCCAGGCAGTAGCAATAATACAGCCAATGAACAATCGGGAGTAGTACCTATTTTTCCCCCTTTAGAAAAATCGGGGAATTCATTCTACCCCTCTTCGATACCTCCTTATCAAATTCCCAAGAGAACTGAGAAAGCTACTTCAAACCAAAGTCCAACCGCGAATCCGAATGGAGAGAGTTTGACCCTTCCCAAACCATCCGTTTTATCAAATAATTCTCAGATCTCTAATAATTCTCAGATCCCTAATAGCAGCAATGGCTCATCCGCAAATGAAGATTCAGAACTTAAGGAGATAAAGAACCGCAGCATGCCACCAAAGTATAATGATATGATGCGAGCAAAAGGACCGTTAGGCTTTGGTTTGATCAATTCATTAAAAAAACTATATCCATCGAATGGATCCCCCTCTCCGTCGACGGGAACAACGACTGTCAATAATACCGAAGCGAAAGATAAAAGTTCAGTAGAGAAGAATTTAGTTGATAATCCAGATAAGAAAATCGATTCGAAGGATCAAAAAACAGTCAATAAAAATTTCTTTTCTGTATTTCATAAGAATAAAAGTTCGATCTCTGAAAATGGTTCGTTAAACAATATCGTACCAGCGAATCAGCAAGCTTTGGCATCTTCGATTCCCGTTTCAATGATGCAAAAACCGGCATGGAATTGGTATGGTTATGGGACGACTTTTCCAGGATTGAATCCTTACGCAACCACAGGTAGATATAACGTTGTCTCTTCCGAGTGGTTAGTATCTGCAAAAGCTACCCCAGGTGCAATTCCCCGGGATGCCGTAGCCAGAGAACGTATTGTTTCGCCAACTTTACCACCCAAGTATCGACCAGAAGGTGGGGTTTATGAAAGCCCAGAACCTAAAATTGAAGATAGTTCGAAAGAGGATAAAGATTCGAATAAAAAAGAGGATAAAGATTCTAATAAAAAGAATGATCCTCCCTCCAATTCTACTGATCCAAAAACGAATCCATCAAGCGAAGAAAAAAAAGATAATCCAGGATCAACCAAAAATTCGAGTCAATCGTCTATAAATAAAAAATCAATGTCTATTTCTTCTGCCCCATCGACAGGAAATCTCGGTCCTCAATCGAAAAGAATCGATCCATCGATCCAACCAGCTTATCATCAAAAAATCGGTTCCTCATCGAATTATTTTATAACTTCTGGAACTGCTTTGCCTGTTTCGTTAAATTCGAATTCCTCACAAGATTCGATTCCAGCTCCTCCAGTGTTGTCACTTCCTCCAATTCCATCGCTGATCGATCCGTCTGCACTGCAAACTACTGCAAACGGTCAAAGCACCATGGCAGGGCGAAATTTAGAAAAAACAGAAAAGCCATTATGGGAGCAAATGAATCTTGCTCCACCTTTACCACCGACAGGGGTTCCCGTGGGTCAACCGATTCCCTCTTTGTCGCAAAATAATAGCCCCATTTTGCCGAAGACTATCACGCAAAGGTCTCTCCCTGCAAATACCGGTACACCATCTGGTCAAGGTATCGGCCCGACAAAAATTCAAAATCCCGCGCAATTGCAACGGAATCCGAATAGTCCGATGATCAATCCTACTGAAAATAATCAAATAATCAATAATAATTCGAATGAAGTGTTAAAAGTTCGCGAACCGAACGGTCGAGTAACGATTTACTTCCCCTCACCAGCGAATAATAATTCGATTTTGAATGCGAATGGTGTTTCTGGCTCATCTCCAACGAATTTGTCTAATAATGCAGGTTCTGATCAGAATAATGGCTCAGGAAACTTGGTAACTTCTAAAACACAACAACCCACATCTAATCAGGGAGTCAACTCTCCTAATCTGGGTTTACTCAAGAAGTACCAAAAAAATACAGCTAATATTCCTTCAAATACGGCTTTTAAACCGCCGCAAGCTCAGACTGGAAATCAACTAGTAACCAATGCAAATAATGGAGGAATTGCTGCGCCAGCTAAGTTACCAAACAGTATTTTACATCCAGAGCAACCTAAATCGAATATTGTTCCTGTTAATTATACAGAGACCAATCAGAGTATTACTCAATCTCGGGTATCCACAAACGCGCAACGGTTCACGAAGGAGATTTCGCAGGACGAAATTTCAAAGATCATTCAGAATCGTTATCCTGAGGCGCGGCAATTAAAAGTTCAAGTGAAGAAGAACAACCATGTCGAAATTCAATTTTATGTCATAAAACCTTCGGATGTCGAAAAGCTGGCAAACGAGATTGGAATGATTCCTGAACTGGCGAGGTTTTATCTGGATTTTGCTATTCGGGTTAAATCGCGATCTTAAAATGAACATCATTTTTGTTGTAATCTAGAAAATAATATGTGCTGATAAGAGATATAAAAATAGAATGATATTCAAGAATTCCTGAAATGGGCTTCTGGCACCGTTTCAGGAATTCTTATTTTTATTCGAAGTGGTTTGTAATATCAAAAGCAAAAGATGGTAATGGGATCGATCGATGTTAATCAAAGTTATAAACGGAATCGTGTATGATCCTGCCAATGGGATCAATGGCAGAAAGGGGGAGATCTGGTTACAAAATGGTAGAGTCGTTTACTGTAAATATGATTCAACGACTTCACTTTCGCACTTTGAAGCGGAGCCATATTTCAATGCTGTTGACAATCCTATTATAGACAATTCAATTATAGACAATCCAATTGGGAGCAATCGTGATCGAGCCGAACCTGACCGAGTGATCGATGCATCGAATTGTATTATCATGCCTGGCGGAATCGATATTCATGCTCATATAGCGGGGCCCAAAGTAAATACAGCGAGAAAATTGCGTCCTGAGTTGCAATCTCAACATACTTATAGCAAACGAGGGGAATTTCGATCTGGTTCAGGTCGTATAACCCCAAGTACATTCGTTACGGGTTATCTGTATGCCGGTATGGGATACACCACCGTTTTCGATGCGGCCATTCCTCCCTTGACTGCCCGGCATGCACATGAAGAGTTTCACGATACTCCGTTAATCGATAAAGGATTTTTTGTATTGATTGGAAATCACTGTTATGCTCTACAACAGATCAAAGAAAAAAGACAGGATCGATTGACCGCTTTTGCAGGTTGGCTATTGCGATCGACGAAAGGGTATGCCCTCAAGCTAGTTAATCCGGGAGGGGTCGAAAATTGGAAACATGGCGATTCCCATCGCACACGATTGGATACGAAAGTAACCGGTTTTGACATCACCCCAAGAGAGATTATTCAAAGTATCTCTCAGACTGCCATGGATCTAAAATTACCACATCCTATTCATCTGCATGCGAATCAGCTCGGTGTGCCAGGAAACTGGCAAACGACATTAGAAACCATGGTGGCACTTGAAGGGAGAAAAGCTCATCTAACTCATATTCAGTTTCATAGTTATGGTGGTAGTCCCGATGAACCAAATAGTTTTGCTTCGAACGTCCAGCCTTTGATTAATTATGTCAATAGCCATGATAATTTAACGATCGATGTAGGCCAGGTTCAGTTTGGACAAACAACTTCGATGACAGGGGATGGGCCATTGGGATACTATTTGCACCAGGTAACAGGAAAACGCTGGTTCAATGCAGAAACCGAACTGGAAGCAGGATGTGGGATCGTGCCCGTTGAGTACAAAAATAAAAGTCTGATTCATTCCATCCAATGGGCTATTGGTTTGGAGTGGTATCTGCTTGTGAAAAATCCGTGGCAAATTTCAATGAGTACCGATCATCCCAACGGCGCAGCTTTTTTAGCATATCCAGAAATTATTCATTTATTGATGAGCAAAGATTATCGCCGAGAAAAATTAAAAGAATTGCCCGAATCGATCCGCTCGCGCTGTTCGTTATGGGAGATCGATCGAGAATATTCACTATACGAAATAGCAATCATTACTCGAGCCGCACCGGCTCGGCAATTAGGATTGACCAGCAAAGGTCATCTCGGCATAGGGGCCGATGCTGATTTGACGATTTATCAACAGTCTAGGGAGATCGAGCAGATGTTTGCAACTCCCTATTATGTCATTAAATCTGGAGAGATTATTGTTGATCGAGGGCAATTGAAATCGAATTCGTTTGGTCCAACCTGGTGGGTTAGTCCAGAATTTGATGAAGACCGATTGCATGATCTAAGCGACTGGATTGAAAAATGGTACTCGATCGATTTTAAAAATTACTCGGTTGATTCTTTTTATTTAAGCAGGGGGAGTAAAGTTATCAATCCAAAATGATTTAATGGGGGATTTAGGAGGCTTGATCGAGGATCGATTTTGGGAAGGATAGTAGAAACTTTGC
>JAKBAI010000133.1 GCA_021809185.1 Planctomycetota bacterium | reverse complement strand
AATGATGGCATTTTCCAGATTCGAGGTATTTAAACTAGCATCGACACTTTCATCATTTACATTTTAAATCTTTTTAGTGAAATAACAATAGTAGAGGATTGGAATTCACTACTTGGGTAACTCAGTTTTCTTTAATTTGGAATAATCTTCGGGAGTTAAAATCAACTTGATTGTTTGTCGATCAACAACAGACCGTTCTACATCGATTTTACCCTTGAAAACAGTAGTCAAATCTGCGTTATTTTTAGGTCGAAATGGGGGAGGAGGTGCAAGATCCGCAAAAAGAATCGATGTCCCAGTAAAGGAAAAAATCAGAAGGAGAATCAACCATCGGTTGTTCAGTTTACCGTGGTATCGGCGAACGAACATCAACCCGCCGAAAACGAAACTTAGCGTCAAGAATGTGGACCCAACGATGATTTGTTTTCTGGAGAATAAACTCGATTTCCCCTCTTCATTTCCTAATTCTTGGTCATTTAAAGCTTCTTGATCCAATTCTGTTATTTCGATTTTTCCATCTATATTATTTTCTTGCAAATAAACATTCGCCGCAGCTGGGACAGCTAATCTGGACGATTTCGCGGTTTTATCAACTTCAACAATGATATTGAAGCTTTTTTTCTTAGGCGTTTTTTTTGGTTGCCCTATTGCAATATCCGAATAGAGCGAATTCGGGATAAAACAATAAATAAACAATCCCATCAAGAAAAGGGATCGAATTAAAAATTGATACCATTTTGTTGAATTTATACTCTTTGAAGACAAGGACTCGTTTGACTGCATTTTTAACCTCCTCTTTGAAAAAGTTCGATTTATTTTAACTCACTTATCTAATGAAGTAATACCAGATTTAATCCTCACAAACAAATTCTAAAACCGAGTTGTTTTTTTATATTTTCCTATTAATTTTTTCAATAAAAGGGAAAATTAATGCTTTTCAGTTCCTGGGGATTGTCAGATTCGCTTCGCTCCTTAGCATAAGAATCAGCTAATTAGGGGAAACGATGGTGTTACATCCCTAAATGTGACGAGTATCCCACCAAAAAGTTTTAAATCGTAAGGTATTATTATGAAACTCTCTTCTTATGTAGTAATTCATGCCGTATTTGGTATGACTTTACTTTTTGGATCAAAAAATCCAGTAATCGGGCAAACGCCAACCTTGGGTAAAATAGAAGTTGTCGATCCCGCTTTAAACCAGCTTATTCCAACCGATGCGATTGTTGAATTACTGGTTAAAGACAAATTCGATTGGGCAGAAGGCCCCGTTGCCCTACCAAAAGAAAAAGGGATAATTTTCTCGGATATCCCTAAAAATATGTTATGGAAATGGAGCGAAGAAAAGAAACTCGAAAAATTCTTACATCCATCCGGATATACGGGCAAGAGCAAATTCGAAGGTCGAGAACCTGGTTCAAATGGTCTGGCGTTTAATAAAAAAGGGGAATTGATTCTCTGCCAACATGGGGATCGTCGACTTGCAATTCTCGAAAAGGATGGTTCATTTAAAACCTTAGTCGATCGCTACCAAGGGAAACGATTAAATAGTCCAAATGATCTAGTCATTAAATCGAACGGAGATATTTACTTTACCGATCCTCCTTACGGTCTTCCCAAACAGATTGATGACCCTGCTAAAGAACTTGATTTTCAAGGGGTTTATCGCCTTTCAACTAAAGGGGAATTGACTTTACTTACCAAAGAAATGTCCAGACCGAACGGAATTGCTTTTTCACCAGATGAGAAAACTCTTTATGTTGCAAACTCTGATCCCCTTAAAGCGATATGGATGCAATTTCCGGTTCAAGAAGATGGTACTCTTGGGAAAGGGAAAGTTTTCTATGACTGTACATCCTGGGTTTCCCCAAAAAAACTGGGACTACCTGATGGGATGAAAGTAGATGCAAAAGGAAATATATTTGCAACAGGCCCAGGTGGAGTTATTATCTTTAGCCCAACCGGAAAACATCTGGGTACAATTGCAACTGGGGTTGCTACAGCTAACTGCGGCTGGGGAGATGATGGCTCAACACTTTACATCACAGCAGATAAAAATTTATGCCGGGTTAAAACAAAAACTAAAGGAAAAGGTTGGTAACCAAGCAGCTTAAACTAAACCGATGGGAACAATACACTCCAGATCTTTCAAACTAGTCAATTCATAAGAGTTGGCTAAGACTTAAAAAGATCTGGAAGTTTCTTCTTCATGTCACTTTTTTAATTAAGACATTTTGGGGTTTCCACTTCTATATTTGATCATATCCGTTTACTTATCCCACTTTTAATAGTCACTCTTGAAGTGATCTTATTTAGGAATAATAGATACTTTAAGATAGAGTAAAAAGTGGCAAATCGCTTTCCATCAATATAGAAGTTGAGAGATTTGTAAATGGATTAAGACCTGAAAAGATATTGGGCTATTGGTTTCTATAAAATCAAAAAAACAGGAAATGAGAAATCATTTTCCTTCTTCTAAACGGTCTCCTAGAAAATTCTCCAATTCGGGGACATCGTAAATTTTTTTTTTGGTCGTTGTTACATCATATTCAACTCGTTGATAATGAATAGTATCCCCATCTAATAACACGTAGCACGCGCGAGGGTCGAGATCCCTAGGTTGGCCTACCGATCCAACATTACAGAGAGTCTTACGTCCATCAAGTTTGTAAGAAGAATCAACCTCGTCTGGGGAAAAAAATTCAAAATTCTCTGTGAAGATGCCAGGGACGTGAGTATGGCCCTGAAAACAATATCGGTCTACAAGAGCAAATATCCTTTTCATCTTTGGTTGATTATAAATATCTTCGGGAAAAACATATTCATTCAAAGGATTTCGAGCAGAACCATGAACATAAAGATAATCCCCCTCGCGATGAGTACGAGGACGTTCGGCTAAAAATTCCCACCTTTTCTCTCGTAATGGGCGAGGATCGATAGGCAACTCGAGCTGCGCACGAGTCCAAAATATTGCCATTTCTGCAGGACGGTTAAACCCATCTGGATCAAAAAGTGCTCCTTGATCATGATTTCCAAGTAGCACCAATTGACAATCCATTACGAGATCTATGCATTCTCGCGGATTGGGTCCATATCCGATAACATCTCCAAGACAGTAAATCTCTTTGATTCCCTTCTTTTCGATGTCAGCAAGCACCGCTTGGAGTGCTTCTAAATTACTATGAATATCGCTTATTATTGCCTTCACGGGAGGCATACTCCTAGTCAAACACCTTATTCAAACAGTTAAAATAATAATTTCACGAAAATTATAAATATACTATAGTTTACTTCTCTTTCTTAACTTATGTCAAGATAGTCTACTAAATTCCGTATAAATCTCAAAAATAATAATCATTCTTTCCATTTTTCTTGACGAATCCGATAACTTCGCTTAAACTAAATATATAGTTAGGCAAGCCTACATAAATTGTTTAGTGGAGTCAAAATGAAATATTTAGCTGAAACAAAGTATTCTTTATGTCTTTTTGTAATTTTTACTTTTATTTTTTTAAGTTCTGGGTGCCATCAAGGACAATCGATTGCTAGGATGCCTTCGGATAAAATTCATATTGTTGCTACAACCGGAATGATTGCCGATATTGCAACAATTGTGGGGGGTGATCGAGTTGAAGTCGATTGTCTCATGGGCCCGGGAATCGATCCACATCGATATATTCCCACTGCGGGGGACCTTAAAAGATTGCAAAATGCAGATATGATTTTCTTCAATGGATTGCATTTAGAAGGGAAAATGAGTGATGTTTTTGCTCAGCTCGGAGATTCGATTTTGACTTCCCCAGTATCTGCTCAAGTTCCAGATCATTTACTTCGGAAATTAAATGATGGAGAAGAAGTCGATCCGCATATCTGGTTCGATGTCTCTCTTTGGAAATATGCAGTAATGGAAGTACGGGATAAGCTAATATTATATGATCCTTCATCAAAACAATTATATGAAGAAAAAGCCTCGAATTATTTGCAAGAACTTTCAAATCTCCATCAAGAGATCTGGGATAAGATTCATTCGATCCATGAAAATAAGCGAGTGCTGATTACATCTCATGATGCCTTCGCTTATTTTGGCCGAGCGTATGAAATTACGGTTAGAGGTCTTCAAGGGGTTAGCACTGCTGCAGATACGGGAAGTCAAGATGTTCGATTATTAGCAGCAGAGATTGGCCAAAAGAAAATTCCCGTTATATTTGGAGAAACTTCTGTTCCTGATCGCGGGATTCGAGCGGTCCAAGAAACGGTGTTCAAGGATTGGAATTGGAAAGTAAGTCTCTCCAAAGAAAAATTGTATTCCGATGCTCTCGGAGAAGTTGGAACTTCTGCATCGACATATACGGGCATGGTTCGACATAATTTAAGTGTTATTTTGAAAGAATTAAATCCAACAGTGTCAAAAGAGATTTTTTCAAAATAAGCTGATAGTAAAAATGACAAAATTTTGGGGTCGATCGTATATATAAAATGAAAAAATTTAGATTCGCGAAATGATTCAAATTAACGATCTTACTATTTCCTATCGAGAACAGCCTGTTTTATGGGATATTGACGAAGAATTTCCGAGTGGAAAATTATCGGCTATCATCGGGCCAAATGGAGCAGGGAAAAGCACTCTTCTCAAAGCAATTTTGGGTTTAGTACAACCATTATCTGGTCAAATAACTATCCAAAAAAAATCAGTTAAAGAGTATTTGGGATTGATCGCTTACGTTCCTCAAAAAGGGAATATCGACTGGGACTTTCCTACAACGGCATTCGATCTTGTTTTAATGGGCACATATAGATCGCTTTCCTGGTTTCGTCGACCTGGTAAATTACAAAAACAGAAAACAGAAGCAGCTCTAAAACGTGTTGGTATGTGGGATTTTCGGGATCGCCAGATCAGTCAACTATCGGGAGGACAACAACAACGTTTATTCCTTGCTCGAGCACTGGTACAAGATGCTCCCATATTTTTATTAGATGAACCTTTTCAAGGGGTTGATATCCCCACGGAAGAGACTATCTTATCTTTGTTTCAAGAACTACGAAACCAAGGAAAGACGGTTATTGCCATCCACCACGATCTTGGAATGGTTCAAAAATATTTTGATTGGGTTCTTATGTTGAATGTCCAGAAAATCGTCTCTGGAGAAGTCTCCAAAGTATTTACCAAAGAAAATCTTGAGAAGACCTATGCTTCCAAAGGGGATTTTTTAATATTACCCAAATTGCAGGATAAAGAGCTTTCCAATCCTATCTCCAATTCAAAACTTATTTGATCAACCGAGAATAATGATTTCCTCAAAATTGTTGACTTATAGCTCTTTAAAGTGAACTAAACTCAATTTCGAAGTAAAAATATAATATGAATTTGATGCAAATTGCTAGTAAAAATCTCTATAACTAAGCAAATCAAAAAAAATTATTCCGAGAAAATAAAGAGAACTACATGAGTTTTATTTCGAGAAAAGAATGTTTAAATCGATTAAAAGGACAGTTAGGCGAGGGGAAATTAATCATTGGCGGAGGTGCAGGGACAGGAATAAGCGCCAAATGCGCTGAAGCAGGAGGGATCGATTTAATAATTATCTATAATTCTGGTCGATTTCGTATGGCGGGTCGCGGGAGTTTGAGCGGGATGATGCCATACGGAGATGCAAATCAAATCGTGTTGGAAATGGCTCGCGAGGTATTACCCGTTGTTAAAAACGTACCAGTTCTAGCGGGGGTCTGCGGGACAGATCCGTTCCGAAAAATGCACCTATTTTTGCAAGAAATTAAAGCGATGGAGTTCAGTGGTGTCCAAAATTTTCCAACAGTTGGTCTGATCGATGGCACGATGAGACAAGGCTTGGAAGAGACTGAAATGGGATACAACAAGGAAGTCGAGATGATAACTATCGCTCATCGATTGGATCTACTTACCTGCCCTTATGTTTTTAATGCAGATGATGCGATAGAAATGGCCAAAGCAGGTGCGGATATTTTAATTCCTCATATGGGCCTAACAACCAAGGGATCGATTGGAGCTAAATCTGCCCTTTCATTAGAAGAGTCTGCAAGACGAATTCAAGCCATTCATGATGCTGCTAAGAAGATTAGAAACGATATTTTGGTTCTATGTCATGGGGGACCAATTTCAGAGCCAGAAGATGTAGAGTACATTCTTGCAAACACGGAAGGGATTCAAGGATTTTTTGGTGCATCAAGTATCGAACGGTTACCAACAGAAATCGCCATTCAAGGATGCGTCAGTCGATTTAAAGCGATCAAGAAACGTTCAAAATAGAGTTCCCGAAAAGAATTTATCGGTTAAGATAAAATCCAGAGGAAGAACCTTTTTTAAAACAAATAGCTAATAAACAAATAGCTAATAAACATAGGATAGTTCAAGGTTCAAGTTAATAAATTAAGAAAAATCGATAAAAAAGACAAACAATTCAATTCTTGAGTGGTTATAGTTTCGTAAAAATCTGAATTCGTAGAGAATATATAACGAGATAAGTGATATTTTTCATTAGCTTTACATAAAAAGAGGTTGTAAATACTTACGAGATTCTGATAAAATATATAATTATGAAAAAGTAATGGTTGATATTATTGGCAACCATAATAATTTGCGGAGAAGCCGAAATGGCAACAATGACCGGTTTTAAACAATCATGTCCGAGCTGCGAAGCATCCGTTCTTATTAAAGATAACGCTTCGATCGGAAAGAAAACCAAATGTCCCAAATGCGCGTATATTTTCCTAGTAGAGGCCCCTGAAAGTAAAGCAGATCAAGAGGACGAAGCTGAAGTTGAATCAGCTCCTGCCGCTAAAAATTCCAATGGAAAAAAAACGGAAAAAATAGCTAGATCAGAAACTTCAAGCGGAAAGAAAGATCCCGATAAAGAAAAATCTGGTAAGATCGAATCTGCAAAAACAAAGAAAGTTAACAAACCTCTCCCAGAACGGAAAGAGGCTAAATCCAAATCGGAGACTACTAATAAAAAATCAAGTAAAAATTTGTGGATAGGGATTGGGGGTGGAACCTTCGCAATTCTTTTGATTGCGGTTGGTTTAATGTTCATGGGGGGAAATTCAGATAACTCCTCACCTCAAACAAATAATCAAGGTAAGAATCCTTCAACTCCCCCTTCTAATCCCACTGGTGCTCCCCCAGGCTACCCAAACAATCCGAATAATCCAAACAATCCGAATAATCCAAACAATCCGAATAATCCAAACAATCCGAATAATCCAAACAATCCGAATACTGGAAGTAATCAAGAAGTTAACAATACGCCTAATAACTCTAAAGAGGTAGTTGAAAATCCTGTAGCCGATTTGAGAGATTTAACCAATCTCTTGATGGATAAAACAGCAGGAGTTTTAACGTTTGATGCTCCAAAATTTTTGAAAACTCCTTTAGGGACCATGATGTTTGATCGGATTTCGGGGTCAGATTCTTTTTTCAAAGATTCGATGGGATTCAGTATTCGAGATGTTAAAAAAGCGATTGGGACCGAGATATTGGAAGAAAATAAAATTCGCCGAATGTTCTTCTTTGAATTATCAAAAAACATCACTTACAAAGAGATCCAACATGCCTGGAATTTGAAAAGTCCGAAAACAATAAATAATATTAATTATTTTCAAGTACCATCAAACGAACTTTGGGATAGCTTAAACAAATATATTGAAGATGAAATTCTTCAACTCGGTTTGGATTCCACAGAAAAAGCCAAAATCGCTAAAATGGCCTCCAAATCAGCTTTGGGAGTGTGCATATTAAGTGGTAAAACATTTCTGGTAGGCGATATTGAAAGCTTGGAATCTTTGTTAACGATAAATCTGCAACCAGCGTTTAAATCGCAGCTCAACGAAGGTACTCCAGCTGGTGGAACGAATGTTCCAGGACGACCACCGGGGATGCCTGGAATGCCAGGAGGTGCTCCTGGAGGTGCCCCTGGAACCTCACCAGGTATGCCAACTCCTCCCTCTGGCCCACCCATGATGCCTAATGGAGCACCTAATGGAGCACCTAAAGGTCCAAATGGTCTTGGTCAACAAGGGGGAGCTAATCAAGGTCAAAATCGCAGTTTTGAATTTCCTAAAAATGGAAAAGATAGTTCTTCTGGGGAATTTCTAGCTTATGGTCAACCCCCTTCTCCCCCAGCGGGGGGACCACCTAACGGTGGTCCAAATGGTGGAGGTCAAATGCCTCCTGGAATGAAGATGCCTCCCGGAGGAATGCCAATGAGTCCTGGGGGTATGCAGGGTGGGCCTCCAAAAGGTCCTCAGGGGGGGATGATGGGCGGCCCAGGAAACGGTGGTATGATGCCTCCTGGTTTTAATCCAAATGGAAATGGTAATATCACCTACACAAATAATGACTCTTATCGAACGATCGATCCGAATTTGAAACTTATACTCAACCGTTTGGATGCAAAAAACGATTCGATCATCTCCATAGCTGTCCTAATCCCTAAAGATAGCAAAACTCTTGAGAAATTGCAGGGGCGATATGAATCTTCTCTAGGTCAAAAGAAAAACAATTCTAAGAAGGATGACGTAGATACAGACAAAAAAGAGGATAAGATTCCTTCCGCTTTTGGGATGGCTTTGACTAAATTTGATAAAAGGAATTTTAATATTTCTGTCGCAATCGAGATGGACAATGCAGAAGATGCTAAAGCCCTAGCTAAATTAGTTGAACTATTACGCACTCAGATGATGACCAAACTTGGTGAAATGATGGGCTTATCCATTAATGCGGACTCCGGATCTGGAAATGGTAGACCGGGGATGCCAGGTATGCCAGGTGGAATGCCGGGGATGCCAGGAGGTATGTCAGGGATGCCCCCCGGAATGCCGGGGATGCCAGGAGGAAATCGAGGCGGTAATCCTGGATCAGCCCAATCTGATCGATGGGGAAAACAAGATTACGATATTAAAGGATTACAACAACCTGGCGGGGGATTTAAAGGTATACCAGGTGGCCCCGTTGGCGGGGGTAGACCACCCCAGGGAATGATGGGTGGCCCTCCTAATGGAATGATGGGCGGTCCCAATGGGATGAGAGGTGGACCTAATGGAATGATGGGTGGCCCTCCTAATGGAATGATGGGCGGTCCTCCTAATGGAATGATGGGAATGATGGGTGGTCCGAATGGCATGAATGGTTCGCCTGGGCAAGGCGGTTCTTCCCGCGCAGATATGACTATCTCCACTCAAGTTACTGCTGAAGATAAGCTAGTTGTGATAGATTCAGAAATAGATTGGAAGAATGTCTTTGATATTTCGATTCAAGAGCCTTTACATGATATTCTTGATTCAGAACGCGCTAAATTTGCATTACAAACTGGTCGTTCTCACTGGGAAGATCTTGGTAAAGCGATCGAGAAAATCAGTAAAAAAACAGGAACGATTCCTAAAGCGATCAGTCCACTCCCTACCAGCTCTGATCGTTTCAACTTACGAATCCCGCCCGATCAAAGCGTAAGCTGGATGACAGAACTGTTACCTTATCTCGGTTATGATCAGCTATATTTTTCGATCGATCGTACAAAACCTTGGAATTACAAAGATAAAAATATTAATAATCTCAAAGCGGGTACGATATTAATTCCTCAGTTCCTGATTGGGCATTCTACAGTTGATACTTGGCGTGTCTCATTACCGAGCACGAAAGAGTCTCTAGGAGCAACCCATTTTGTTGGTTTATCGGGAATTGGAATGGACAGCCCATACTTAGCGGATACGCCTGAAAATTCAAAAAGTTTAGGATTATTTGGCTATGATCGACAAACAAAATTCCAGGATATTTCTGATGGAACATCAAATACCATTCTGATGATTCAAGTGGATCCTCAACTTCCTCGACCATGGATTCGAGGAGGTGGTTCCACAGTTCAAGGGGTTACGGAAAAAGACTCGATCAAGCCTTTTACTACCCTTCAAGCGGATGGGAAGTCGGGTACTTATGCGATCATGGCTGATGGGTCGATTCGATTTATCAATGCTCAAATCAATAACGAAGTCTTTAAAGCGATGGTTACCTATAAAGGGGGAGAAAAGCTGGAAATCGATGAAGTAACCGAAAGGTATAATAAATCGACTCAGCTGAAAGGGGACAAGAACATCCCATCCCCTAAAGCAGGTAAATAATACTTACCACAAGAGCTTTTAAATAGGGAGCTATTAAAGTGGATTCCATCATTCGCTATAATTAACCAAAATGGGGCAATAATTGCCCCATTTTTTTTTACCCATTTTATATTTAATCGATGAAAGGAAATTTAAGTGCAAATAAATTCCCTATTCGAACTCTGATTCCAGTTACTTTACAGGTTTTACATCAATTCAAAATCGGGAATCTTGACTTTAGTTCCCCCTTCCATTGCTGATTGATGAGCACAAATCCCAACGGCAGTCCAATTTGCGGAAGTAGGAGCATCTGGGAAAGCTGCTTCATTTCCGAGCACCGCTTGTAAGAAATGATGGACAAGATGAGGGTGACTTCCTCCGTGTCCTCCCCCTTGAAGAAAAGAAAGATGTTCAGAATCTTGGATGGTTGAGGGCATCGTAAATTTGCGAATTGGTTCAGGTAAACGATGGGCATAATCAGGAATTGTTACTTGTTGAGGAATGTCTTTCTCCGCAATAAAATTACTCGAAGTACTCTTGGTATGAACAATTGGACGTTCATGTTCGACCTGCTGCCACTCAAACGATTTTGCACTCCCCATCACATCAAAACTTTCCCGATATTGACGTGCGGTATCGAACAAAGACCTAGTTACTTCAGCAACTATATCAGAGTCTTTAATGGTAAAGGTCGCTGATTCTACCGCAAAAGGGCTATTGTATTTCGAAATTAACTCTTCACGAATTCTCCCTGAACCGTGACAAACAACCGTATTCGCTAATTTCTTTAAAATGGCCAAACATGGACTAACGCAATGAGTAGCATAATGCATAGGCGGTAAACCTGGCCAATAATCCGGCCAACCATCCATATCTTGTTGATGAGAACCTCTCAGAAATTGTATCCTTCCCAATTCCCCTTTCTGATACATCTCTTCAACAAAAAGATATTCTCTGCTGTAAACCACTGTCTCCATCATCATGTATACTTTTTTGGATTTTTTTTGAGCTTGTACCAATTCCATCAACTCATTAATCGTAGTTGCCATTGGCACGGTGCAGGCCACGTGTTTTCCGGCATTTAAGGCAAGAAGGCTCTGCGAAGCATGTTCCGGAATCGGACTATTGATGTGGATAGCATCGATCTCCGGATCTTTGATCATATCCATAAAATCGGTATATCGTTTAGCGATTCCGTAATGATTGCCGCATTTATCCAATTCTTTCTGGTTTCTACGGCAAATGGCTACCATTTCGGCATCTGGATGTGCCTGATAAATTGGAATAAACTCTGCACCGAAACCTAAGCCAATAATGCCAATTCTCACTTTTTTTTGAGACATTTCTTGATTTCCTTCTTAATAAACGATTTGGAAATACTTTATTGTATAATGATTGTAAACGACCCTTCTTGGAGGGATCATCTTACAATTTAGCTACGATTATATTGAAGAATGACGAGATTGCTTTTGTTTTTTTCAAGTTTTTTTTCCGATGAATCAGCATCGTTCTTTACTTTTAAGTTCATCTCAATGCTGATAACTATACAGAACGATCTCCTGAAATTGGCGGTTCTTGACAAAGTAAAAATGAACAATTGGTAAAAATTGATTCAAGCAATTGTTGAATCTCAATAGAATAAATCCTTGCTACTATCTAAAAATCTTTTTGAAAAAAAATTCTCTGAGCGAAACTTCTCACTGTTTTATGAATTAAATCTTATATATCCCGAAACAATTACACCCTCTCAGACATTTGAAAAGGAGATATCTAATGAAGACTTTTAATCAAAAATGGCTATGTTTATCTTGTATAATTTGTCTAGTTTTTATGTTAACTGAAAACACTTCAAACGCTTTTTGGTCAAAAAACAAGCTGCGTTTTCGGCCAAATCAAAAACAGGTAAACAAATCGAACAGATCCAATGGAATCAAAAAGGTAGAAATTACTGAATTACGCCGAATTCGAACTCTACTATCTCATGGAGATCACGACTATAAAGGTCATCGGGTCGCCGCTGAAAAATATATTACGAAAGCCATTCATGACCTAGAAAATCATCGCAATGGAGTCAACAAGAATGGCAATGGAGTCAACAAGAATGGCAAAGGAATAGTCAATAATCCAGGCAATAATAATGGAAATAAAGTTAAGAAAGAGAAACAGGCTCTGTCAGATCAACAGCTTCGAGTTGCTATAAGCGATTTAGAAGTTGTTCATCAACAATTAAAAACCAAACAAGGGGCACATCACATCGCCGCTGCGAATTCGGTTCAACGTGCCGTTCAAGAACTTAAAACCGCTTTGTCGATTCGATAAATATCGTTTTCCAATCTATTCCTAAGAGTGCTGATTTCTTTTATAAGTTCAGCACTCTTTTTTTAACACCAAACTGAACTATTCTAGATTACAGAAACACCACTTCTTAAAGAGATCATCCCATCTTAAATTTGGACAATGTCTATCTAACCGTGAGATTTTTCCCGGATGTAAAAATCATTCTCGTTATCTAGTTTTCTGTTGGGGTTCTTTCCCGAACTTCTCTGTCTAGAGTCATAAAGAATACCAAAGGTATTCGCTAGCATTGACTCATTAATTTCGGGTTTAATTGATAAATGAACAATATCAAAACTAGCTTCGTTTGAGTAATAATTTAGATTTCTAAAGTCACCTTCCAAGGTTTCATAAATGGGAATGAGTAACTTAAAGAGCTTTCTCTAGAGTAGTACATTATCAGCACTTTTTTTGAATGGATAAAATCAAATTGAGATTCCATAGTAGAATATCAATAAAGAGGAGAAAAAATCGACCAATCTTAAACTAGATTAAGTTCATTTTGCAGTTCACTTTGGTTGAAACAGATAAAAAGCAGCTCCATCTGGATCCAAAACAAGGGAGGCTTTTCCTGAATTCGGTACTTCAAAGGGAGCAAGACAAATCGTCCCCCCTAATTTTTCTACTTTTTGCACCGATTGATCAATATCTGGCACATGCACATACATAGCCCATTGTGGAGGTAAGCCGATCCATTCTGGGTGAATCATACGAACAAGCCCGGTAAGTTGGTGATGGGATTGATTGAACATCATGTATCTCCCCCCTGCTCCAAAATCAAGATCTCGAGTCGACCAGTTGAATAGAGACTCATAAAATAATTGAGTTTGCTCATTCCTTGATGACTTCGAATCGTTTCTTAAATCTTGGTTCGATCCAATTGAACTAGGACCAAAAGTACTCGCTCTAATATGTTCCGAACCTTCCAAATGAAGACTTTCCACCAATACTTCCATGAATTCTCCTCATAAACTATATTCAGATTAAATCACTTATTCTATTTTTGGGCAAGGTAATTATTACAAAAGTAATTGATTTTAAGTCTAACTGGGAGGGGGTACCCAATAAATTATCGCATTTTTTAGCATATCTTGATAAACAATATGAGTTAGTGAAATTTGCCCCCATTTGCGGTTTATTATTAGAAGGAGAAACATACCAATCAGGTAAATTATTGAGGTAAATTGAGGATAGGTGAATGGCAATTCATAAACTAACGGCAACAAGGCCAATCTCGTTTTTATTTGGGTTTAAAGAATTGTAGGCATAAGATCCCCATTTCATTTTTATATTTTTACTAGTCTCCGATTTGAGATAGAGATATCGTCATCCCTATTGGATTTGACTTGTTAATGGTCTCTATTAAAATAGAATAAAGGTTGATCAATCGGCCTCGGATCGGTTTGCCACGTGAATGGATTTCTTGTTGCATCCGCAGATAATCTTGCAAACCAGTTTCCGTTTCAATTTCAATGGGCTCAAAGCCAAAATCTCGCAAATCGTAAGGAGAGGCGCGCATGTCGATCTCTCTTCCAAACCATGCAAGTTCAAAAGCTTCGCGAATGAGCTCTGAAGAACACCAAGGATATAGCTTGAAAGCCATTTTATATAAATCCATATTGACATGAAGACAACCAGATTGATCGAATTCAACCGAAGAATCTCTAGATAATGAATAACGATTCAATGGGATAGATTGTGGGGTGAAAAAACGATAAGCATCAAAATGGGTGCAAACCAAAGTATATTTCAGGATTACTTCTTCCAAGATCTTCGGAGAAACCCGCATTTGTAGTTGAGGATGCTTTGGCTGTTGAGAATTATAAAGCATCGCCCATTCATGCAAGCCAAAACATCCCCAAAACGGTGCCCTCTTTTGCGTTTCGATGAGATAGTTTTTGCCCCAAATTAGAAATGGCAGCCGGGTTCTCGGAAATTTAGCTAAATTCATTTCTAACCCGGTTCCCACTTTTTTGCCATACCTTTGCCAGAATGAATTAGTGAACACCGCGTGTTCCAGAATGACCATAATGCCTGGTGTCCAATAATTGAGTTGAGCAGGTCGAAACGGATAATAATCGAAAAGAAAATCGTAAACTGGGTGCTTGATTCCTGCATGCCGGCGTTGAAGATGCGGAGA
>JAKBAI010000132.1 GCA_021809185.1 Planctomycetota bacterium | reverse complement strand
TCCGATCTCTCACTCCAGATCTTCCTGGGATCGAAGATCTTACCAACACCCAGATTGACCAACAAGCTTTCATCCATTTTCTACAAACAAGTCTTGCTACCACTTTAAATTATGCCATTCAGAAGACCAATTGGCATGAAAAAGAACTTCGAGATATCGACAATGGGATAATCAGCCAAGCAGAAAAAAAAGGTCAACGACTTGCTCAAGAGAATCTAAATTCGTAAATTTCGAGCGCTGATCGAAATCAATTAAGAAAGAAATGTCTTAGAGATTGATTAAACTGAAAGCTATTGCTCCGCGATTTTAATCTCTGGAAGTCGACAGAAAATAGAAAAGAGACCGATCATTTATCGGTCTCTCCAGGAGGATTGAAAATGTCTCAAGAAGATCAACCACTTCTTGATTAAGTTAGCTAGCTCCACCAGAAATATTACTGGCAAGGACTAGGACTGCAACAAGGTTGACAGCACATTCGGTTAGCCCAAAATCGCTTGAAGAATCCACCAAATCGCGGTTTAGCACATTTTGTAATGGTGCAGGTTGGATTGCAAGAACCGCAGATAGCAGCAGTAGGAGTACAACTGTTGCAGCTCGTGGCACAAGCATTCGTAGCGCAAGGATTGCTGCAGGAATTGTTTGTGCAGATGGGAGCACGGGAACAAGCGCTAGTGGCACAAGGAGCAGCAGGAGCACACGTTGGAGGTTCGCAAGCGATCCAACGAGGTTTTTTCACACAAACGGTGTATTCTTGCTGAACTGGAACCACTTTACGAACCGTACAAGGAACCATATCGGTAACGGAATAAGGAACTTTAACACATACCGTATAGGGAACTTGCTTGCAAACGGTGTAAGGAACCTGTTTGCAAATGGTTTGAGGCTGCATCGAGCAGATCGTTTGAGGTACCTGTTTGACGCAATCGACTTTGACTAACTTACAAGTATTTACCGGTACCAATTTTTCGCAGGTTGTTGGGACCATGCGGCAGACCGTATACGGAACTTTCTTGGTATGGGTTTCCTGTACATTACGGGTAACCGTATAGGGGACTTGAACCACTCGAGATTCGGTAACCATTCGAGTAGTAGTATAGCGATTTTCGACGACATAGTTGGCTCCCTGAACAAAGACCCGACCTGCAGCATCGTTACAATGACCAGTGAAAGCGGCAGGATTGGGACAGTTGCATAACACGTTATTGGAAGGCAGAGGTATACCAGCTGCTAAGAGTGCCGAACCATCGACATAAGCCCCGCACATGTTACGAATAACGGTTGCAGGAACTTGGCGATGAACCGTTTCCTGTACATATTTAGTAACTTGAAAAGGAACTTGTTGTGTATGGGTTTCACGGACCATGCGTTGGATAGTCATAGGAATCTGTTTCATGGTTTTAACGGGGACACAGCGTGTAACCGTTACTGGAACACATTCAGGAATGCACTTAGTTACGTATGTAGTGCAAGGAACTTGTTCGCATACGGTGCGATAACGAGTAACTTGACGCGAGCGCATTTCATCCGGTGATTTCACTAAACAGAGTTTCCAGCCTCGTTGTTTTTGAACGTTTTGACAACTGCATGGATCAAAGCAACAGATATATCGGGGAACCAGAGCCAAATGCCGACGGCCTTTCACACAGTACTGTTCGCAAACCGTTTCGGGAATCTTTTTGGAAACAGTTTTGATCGTTTGAACCGGTTCGCAAATTTTGCGATACACTTGTTTCATACAAGTTGAAGTTTCGGTTCGATACTCCGTGCAACAGATCGTTTTCATGACGGTTTCACAAACAGGTCGACATGTTGTGTAACAGACATTGCGATAATGAGTTTCGCAAACCGGTTTGCATATTGTTTCGCAGATATCGCGAATAACCGGATCGCAAATCGTTTTACGAATCTGATGACAAGAACGATCGCAATGCGGATCATAAACCGGTTTCTGATACGTTTGGCAACATTGTTTGTAACAAGTTTCTTGAACCTGTTTACAAGTGGTATAAACACATTCCTTATAGCAGGTTTCATAAACCGGCTTACACACCGTTTCACAAACCTTTTTCATGCAGGTCTCGTAAACAGGTTTGAAAGAAGTTACGTGAATATCTTTCATCACCGTTTGGTAAACCGGTTTCATCACGGTTTGCTGAACTGTTTGAAAAGCAGTTTCTTGGCATGTTTTATATCGAGTTTGTACTTCATCTCGGTAACAGGTCTTAGTTACCGGCTTCATCACCGTCTCGCAGATAGTTTGATGACAAACATGGAATCTTTTTTCGAGTACGGAATCCCACACTAATTTATATGATGTTTTTGTTTGATTTTGACAACTATTGAAATTGACCTGAGCATCGCAACATACTTGACCACAATTGCTGTATCTTGCAACTCCGCAATGCCCAGCGTATGCTCCAAGCTGAGTTCCCAACATCAGGAGAACAGCTGCTATAAAACAAAAGCTTGAGCGTATCATCATGATACTTTGCCTCCTAACCGGATTTCCCGGCCATTTATCCCTGAGTTATTTGATCCCTGAATACCCTTTATTCTCAATATTTCCTGATACTGAGTGGGATCAAATGAATCCCTCCAATTTTTTGAATCTGTTGACATTACAAATTCAATCGATGAAATTTAAGATTCAACACGCTTTTTATCGGTCGAGATTAGAAAATGCACCCAATACGTTTTACGAGCAGATAAGAAATAATCCCCACGATGATTCATATCACACCGCTCATACTTCCCATAGCGATCGATCGGGATATTCACATCGAGAATGAAACAACGATTGTACCGAATATGAACAGCAACCAGAACCGGGCTTCTCTAAATTTCCTAATTTACTATGGACAATTCAAAGAGATTCTCTTCTTGTCTAATGAAAATTTTAAAGTAGATAAAGTTTATCAGTTAGTTCGCTAAAAATGGAATTTGAAAAATGTTTCTCTTCCTATGGGTTATCAGCATAGGACAAATCTTAACCCTACTTTGATTGATTGTAAGCTCTCTAAAAGTCTCTCATTCTGCCACGACCCCATTTAATATCACGAGAACGTTTACTTTAATTAAGATTAACAAAACTAAAATAAATTAAGATAAGTAAATGATGAGTTGATGGTAGTTTTTACGAGGAATAAAATCGTCCAGATATCGAGACTTTAAAATTTAGAACTTGATTAGAAAGGATCAGAGTAATATCGTGGAGAAAAGTTCAATCACCCTCTCTGATCCCACACATCGACTTTTCACTTTGGCCATTTCAGGCATAAGCTTTGGAACAGAGACCGCGATCTGATTTCATAGCTTTCTTTTGGATCAGTTGACAAATCTGTTTACAGTTTTCCAGATCGGTTAACATTTGGTCTATCAATAACTGAATCATCCCCTCCTCACTCGTCCAATTTAACTGATCATAACATTCGCTAAGATGTTCGATATTATCTCGCAACCATAACATATTTGATTCATGTCGACTCATTTATTGATCTCCCATTGTGATTGATTATAAGAAATTGAAAATGCAAGCTTTGTTCCAACGGAGATAAATTATTTTTAAAACACTAAAATCTCGAGTTTTCCTGCTCTTTTATCTGTTTTCGATCACGAATATGCACTCCGATTTTAGCTAATCGAAAAAATTGGTCTAGAATTGTAAAAACATCTATGGTAATTCTTTCTATGCTTTGTAATTCTTTTCTTTTTCCTTTGGTCAACCTTACAATTTTGAAGTAAAAATGACATCGGAATTGTAAATTTGCGTTGTAAATTGGACAAAATCGTGGTGCCCTTCCCTGATTCTGGTCGCACTATTTTCTTTCCAATCAGTTCTTTTCTCTGGTTAGAGAAAAGAGTTATTTTAATCCTGATATTCCGATTCGATGCAGTCTATAAAAACTATTAATTACACAGTTAGTTAGGAAAAACTAATGAATAGGAAGAATATGAACTTGAATGAACCGATTATGAATATATGTGGTAATATCAATACGGAGCAAGAACAAAATATCGAAGGGGAACCTATTCGAAAGGATTAACTTTTCTCGAATTCTGCCTTTCCGTCTCGTTAAATAGAGTTCTCATTTGACATCATTTTGCCATTAATAAATTAAGAATAAAGAGGAAAAGTCAAAGATATTACTGAGAATAATAGGCCACTCTTGAAGAAAAAATTGCTCTCGATTTATTTCGGAAGCCAAGCGCACCAAAAAAATTTTATAGAATAACATGATACGAATTTGGAAACGAACGGCAGATAACGAAAATATTCATTGACCGATGTTGGGTAACTGAGAGCAATCAAGGGTAATCAAGATTCATGCTTGTTTACTTCCTCAATATGTTGATATTAGGATATGAGGTCACTTATTGATAAATTTCAATTAGAAAATTTCTGCGGTCGAATTTGAAAAAGGAAATCCAGTATGTTACATGTTTCTTGCGATATTTGTGGTAAAGACATGCTTTTAGGAAGCCGCGGCCATTTTGTAGTAAAAATAGAAGCATTCCCCGCCTATAACCCGAATCAATTGCAAGAGAATGATTTTGGGATGGATGCGTTGGATCAGCTCGGAGATTATCTGGAAGACTCGACTTCCCTTTCAGGAGCGATCGATAGCTCGGATTGCGATCCTCTACTTCAAGCAAAAACGAACTGCTCCAATTCCTCTCCCAGTATTTCTGCTAATGCTTCTCCTAGTACTTCTGCTAGTGCCTCGAATTCGTCATTCAAATCTGATACCCCTATCGGTTTTTCAAATCATGGATTTCAGCGCCAACGTTTCGATTTATGCGCGCAATGCTACCCGATGTTCATACGCGACCCGCTCCACCGCGATTCGCTTCATAAATTCGATTTTAGCCCCAATTAATCCATTTATTCCCCACTCGAGAATTTCATTCCCCACCTCTATAATTATGTCATACATAACGCCCACTTTTTTGATCATTACAAATAAGAGCCCATGAACTCCATTGTAATCGTTCTACCATATTTTCCTAAAGTATTCATTTTCATTATCTCTTGATCCATCCGCTCTTTTTAATTATCGATTTTCAGAAACTTAGAGGAAATCGATATCCGCAATTTTTACTGCAAAAGTTGGATCGAAATAGTTAACAACTCGCTTTATTGAAATCAGAGCTTTATTGAAATCAGTCCTGAAATTGCTAAGATTTCTCGAAGAGCGAAGATTAAAAAAACAGAATTTGGTTAGAATGAAGCATCAACAAAATAGAATTTGGCTGATTCATAGATAAATAGCAAAAAGATGACGAAGAGAAAGTTAAAAAGATCGTTCCAAAACATTTGTTGAAGAATCAGAAAAAAAGATCAAAGGAAGATAGATATGTCAAAAGAGAAATCGATGGAGAAATTGACATCGTTATGCAAACGCCGAGGGTTTATTTTTCAGTCAAGTGAAATATATGGCGGGATAAATGGTTTTTGGGATTACGGTCCTCTGGGTGTCGAGCTGAAAAAAAACATTAAAGATGCCTGGTGGCAAGATATGGTGCGTAATCCTCCGCTAGGCCCTGATGGTGAAGCGATCGAGATGGTGGGTTTAGATTGCTCGATTATCATGAATCCGCGAGTCTGGGAAGCGAGCGGCCATGCGAGCGGCTTTTCCGATCCGATGGTCGATTGCCAAACCGATAACTGCAAAGGACGATTTCGCTCCGACAAAATTCAGGATATGGTCTGCCCCCTCAAACCGAGTAAATGTCCCGGTCAATTTGAAAAGTGTCAGCTCACGGAGGCGCGGCAATTTAATCTGATGTTTCAAACCTATGTTGGAGCTGTTCAGGATTCCTCCTCGATGGCCTATCTGCGTCCCGAAACAGCTCAGGGTATTTTTGCCAATTTCAAAAATGTTCTCGATAGCAGCCGATTAAAATTGCCATTTGGGATCGCTCAGATTGGCAAAGCATTTCGCAATGAAATCAATCCGCGCAATTATACATTTCGTTCACGCGAATTCGAACAAATGGAAATCGAATTTTTCTGCCACCCCCAAGATTCCATGAAATGGTATCAATGGTGGCGAGAGACCCGATTGAATTGGTATTCTTCTCTAGGTATCCGTTCTGAAAAACTTCTGCCTCGGGAACAAGAAAAAGAGGAGTTGGCACATTATTCGATCGGCACTACCGATATTGAATATTTATTCCCGTTTGCGAGTACCCCGCAAGAATTGGAGGGAGTGGCTCATCGCGGCAATTATGATCTAACCCAACATCAATTGCACAGTAAGCAAGATCTGACCTATTTTGACGAAGAGAGTTGGGAAAAAGATAAAGCAAACCGCGTTACCAATTCCTTTCGCGAATGGGTCAAAGATAAAAGTGCTGAAGAGATTAGCAAATATCAATTTTTGCCACATGTAATAGAACCATCGGCAGGAGCCGATCGCTTTACCTTAGCAGTCTTATGCGAAGCATATTACGAAGATAAACAACCAGATGAGAAGGGAGTCCTACAAGAACGAGTCGTAATGAAGTTTCATCCTCGTCTAGCCCCTATCAAAGCAGCCATTCTACCCCTGGTAAACAAGGACGGAATGCCAGAGAAAGCCATGAAACTATTTAAGGAATTGAAACCCCATCTACCGATCTACTTTGATGATAAAGGGGCTATCGGTCGCCGTTATCGCCGCCAGGATGAAATTGGCACCCCGTTTTGTATTACGATCGATGGCCAAACGAATCAAGATTCGACGGTTACGATTCGCGACCGCGATTCCCTAGAACAAATTCGTATTCCGATCGACCGAGTACATCATGAAATTACTACTCGATTAACAGCAAAACCAAAATAAGAAAGCTTTATCGAGAGTTGATTCCCTCTGGGAGTTCGCCAAGCGAATTCCCCCAGAGTTCCCTCTGGGAGCGCGGGCGTCCCGCCCGCCTTTAGACTATTCCCTTGAGAAGACCAAACGTAGTATCATGAAAATTGTCAATCCCCACCATTTTCAAGAATAGATGACAATTTTTGCACTACTTTGTCAACGACAATTAATAAACTCTTTAGACAATATCTACGCCTTCATCCATGAGCAGCTTTTTTTGGGTTTCGCAGATCATGGAAGAACCGCTCGTCACTCTAGTAACGAGCGAGATAGATTATATTTCTTCTATCTTTTTTGGACTCCTAGAGTAAAAGATAGGAGTACTTAATAAAAATCGAGAATAATCAATTAGACTATTTTGATTTTGGCAAAAAGTTCATTTTGATCAACCAACCTTCGAGTTTATTTGGCCATTCAGAAAGTCCTTTGGGAAGATTCTTATTTTTAGCCAAGCCAACACCATGGGGACCGTTAGGATACTCGACTAATTCCACGGGTACACCATTTTTTTCACAAGCCGCTTTGAATTCTCGACTATTCTCGACAGGAACTGCCCGATCATCTACTGTAGAGAACAGAAAAGTTGGCGGAGTATCTTTCGTTACTTGGAGATGAGAGGAGTAAAAATCTTGATTCTTCTGGTCCGCTTTGTTCCCTATAAGATTATTCGCTGAGCCTCGATGAGCATATTTACCGTTCATCATAATCACAGGGTAAGCAAGAATCGCAAAATCGGGACGACAAGAGACCTGATCGATCGGATCCATACTATCTTTCATGCCGCGATCAAAATGAGTTGCTGCGGTTGACGCAAGATGACCACCCGCAGAAAATCCCCACACACCGATTTTATTGGGATCGATGCCATACTCTTTGGCGTGAGCACGCACAGTTCGAATCGCGCGCTGAACATCCAACATAGGGGCAGGGGCCAGTGGCGATGGACGATCCTTGGAAACAATCCGATATTTCAAAATAAAGGCAGAAGCCCCGCGATTATTCAACCATTCCGCAATCTGTTTTCCCTCGTGGTCCCAGGCCAGGGCACCGTACCCACCACCAGGACAAACCACCACTGCGGTTCCGTTCGCTTTTTCCTTGGGTACCGCGTAAATCGTAATCGTTGGGGTATTCTTTTCAACGCTCCCAACCGATGCTGGGGCTTTGCCCGACCATAATTTTTCTTCCACCGGCTTTATGACTTCTATCTTAGATTTCTTTTGCGTATTCTGGACAACTCCACGGGTTGTCTGATTTGTTACTGGACTTTCCGTTAGACTCAGTGAACCTATCGTCAATAGAAAAGCAGTGATCATTCGTTTTACCTCCAGATTTTCATCAAAGTTTCATCAAGACTATTTATGAGTGAGCGACTCTTTATTCTAGAAAATTTAAATCGGATAGGAAATTTCCTTTTCGATTTTGAGTTAATTGTCCTTTATTAACTTAAAAATAAGTATGGGTATGAAGATGAAGATAAATTTTTGTCTGAATTCAATAAATCAACTGGGCACTTAAAGAAACGAATTTCTCTAAAAAACCGATTATCCGTTGGCTCTATGGTAATCTGAAAGTCATTTTGCACTGGAATATTCCTAGAATCGGAAAACCCGGTCCATAAATTCCGAATTTTCGTTCTAAATTTTAAATATTCTTAAAATCCTTATAATTGACTGCTGGCCAAATGGTAAAAAAGGGGAATAATAGGCATTGTAATCAATAAATCAATTGTGGAGAATAGGATAGATGCCGAAAATATTGGTAACAGGTGGCTGCGGATTCATCGGAAGTAATTTTATTCGCTTGGTGTTGGAAACAGAACCAGAAATCAGCATCATCAATTTTGATGCCTTAACCTACGCAGGCAATCTAGCCAATCTTAAAGAATATGTGAATCACCCTCGTTACCAGTTCATTCAGGGGGATATTACCGATTCACAGATCGTAGCTCAGACTTTAGCCGCTACTCAACAATCAGAAATAGTCGATACCATTTTTAATTTTGCTGCGGAAAGTCATGTGGATCGTAGTATTCTCGATAGTCGGCCTTTTGTGAATACGAATGTGCTGGGAACCCAAACACTTTTAGATGCTGCGCGAAAATTCGGAATTCGCCGGTTTGTTCAGGTTTCGACCGATGAAGTCTATGGGAGCCTTGGTCCAACAGGATTGTTTTCGGAAACGACCCCACTTTCACCGAACAGCCCATATTCGGCGAGTAAAGCAAGTGCCGATTTGTTGGTTCAATCGTATGTTCATACATTTGGCTTGGATGCCGTTATTACCCGTTGTTCAAATAATTATGGTCCCTATCAGTTCCCAGAAAAATTAATCCCGTTATTCATTCATAATCTGATGCGTGATCGCCAAGTGCCCGTTTATGGGGATGGCATGCAAATTCGAGATTGGATCCATGTTCTGGATCACTGTCGCGGGATTCTTGCCGCCTGGGAAAAAGGTCACAAGGGGGAAGTCTACAATTTTGGTGGCCGCTGTGAAAAAGCGAATATCGAGATTACCCGATTACTCCTAAAATTATTGGGCAAACCAGAGTCGCTCATCCAATATGTACAGGATCGCCCTGGGCACGATCGCCGTTATGCAATCGATTGCAGTAAAGCCGAACGAGTATTAGGCTGGGTTCCAGAAATGAATTTCGATCAGGGCTTGCAACAAACAATCGACTGGTATCGCAGCAATCAAGCCTGGGTTGAAGCAATTACCTCGGGAGAATATCGCCACTATTACCAAAAACAGTACGGTCAACGACTGGGGAGCGACTCTAAATGACCCGTTGACCAAGTATTGGAATTGCTTGGTTTCTATTTTAGCCCTTCAATAATTATTGTGCAATTAGTCCTGTAAATCAATCCTTTCGCTTTGGCAAAGAGAGAACAAACATGAATATTCGCGGCATCGTTCTAGCTGGTGGTAAAGGCACTCGGCTTGGTGAACTAACTAAAGTAACTAACAAACATCTATTACCCGTAGGGTCGATCCCTATGGTTTATCATCCGCTAAAAAAAATCGTCGGTTGCGGAATTCGCGATGTCCTTCTGGTATCCGGTACCGAACATATGGGGGACTTCGTAGAACTACTCGGATCGGGCAAGGACCATCAGTGTGCCCTTACTTATCGAGTCCAAGATGAGGCTGGGGGCATCGCCCAGGCTCTGGCATTGGGTGAAACTTTCTGCAGCGGCCACCGCTGTCTAGTCATCCTTGGGGATAATATCTTCTATTCTTCGGTTCGACCGATGATCGAAGACTCTTCCCATCATCCCGATTGGGCCTGGATAGGCATCAAAAAGGTTCCAGACCCTGGCCGCTATGGCGTTGCAGAATTAAAAGGAAATCAGGTCACCGGCATAGAAGAAAAACCAAAACAACCGAAAAGCGATTTTGCGGTTATTGGTATTTATATCTATCCTGCCGATGTCTTCGATGTTATCCGTACTCTGAAACCCTCTGGTCGCGGCGAGCTTGAAATTACCGATGTCAACAATCACTATCTCAAACAGGGGCGCATGGGGTATTCCATCCTCGAAGGCTATTGGACCGATGCGGGCACTCTCGATTCCCTATACTATGCCAACCAGCTTGTCCGTGAAGAATCCCCTATCTTTGGCTAAAATGAACAGTCCCACATTAGAAAATTGAATGTTTTAGCCTGGTTTTGTTGATTAGGCATCGTGATTGGTCGCAGGAAAGAGAACGTCTCGGAGAATGGTACTTTTTTATATATTTTCGCCACGGAAAGCAGGGTCTTATTTAGTCAGATAGTGAATTTTCTCTATGACTAAACAATCTTGATTATCTGTTCCTGAAATTCGATCTTTCCAAACTGATAGTTCCTCTGAAAGGTTTTCAATCTGTGATTACCGTGACTAAATTGATAAGTTTCTCTAAAGTTCTCGCTCTGATTCTCTATTGCCTAAAATTTATAAGAACTCACTATGTTCCAAGTTACTCCTCCAGTGAAGTAGCAAAATTCGCTTACTCTTTCGCTGGAGTAGCCCCCCAATCGAAGGTCGTATTGGGCACATGGAAATCCCATACCCAGGCCACCGGCTTCTCACTTGGCGTCCAGCGTCCAAATGGAAGAGTAGAAGCAGTAGCATAAATGAACTCATTCCCTCGCCGATACAGATATAACCCGATAGCATTGGGCTGTTCCCCATCGGCCAAAGTATAGCAAAACGGCAAATTACCTTCTTTACTTTCTTGCAATTTTTCTTCTTTCGATCCTTCTTTCGATTTACCATTACTGAGCTGAAACATCATCGACCCATCTTCTAGCGATTTTGCGTATAAAGATCTTAGCGGTTTCCAAGGGTTAGCTGTTTTCAATTTGTCGGTGATCGGCTTATTAGTCAAACAAGCATAAAAGGCAACCCGTTCAATACGATTAAACCAGCGATTTTCGCGAATCTTCGCCGCTGTGGCATACTCATGCTTCCCGTTTTCCCCTTTTAATTGATAGATGGCAACAGGTAGCTGCAGTTCCTGCTGTTGCAAATCCAGACGATACATGATCTGATTATAATCGTAGCGAGGGGTTTTAAGGGGATTTCCTGAAAAAGTATTGGCATAGGTTCCCTGAAAGTAAATAATCCGGCCACGATCGGCATCAAAGGCAACATGGTGAACCGGATTATAAAAACTGTAACGATCATGCGTCACGATTTTTCGAGCATATTGCCAGGGGCCGCTAGGGGTATCAGCTTCGGCAAACCAAACCTCCCCCAATAGCGATGACCGCCCTCCTTTTTCAACAAAGATCGCCACCCAGCGCTGCCGATATTCATTCCAGTTCAACGAACCACCATGGGGGGTGATCGCCCTCCCTGTTTCCACATCGCACAACCAAGGATAGCGCTCAGCTGGTTTGAGTTTACCGTTCTCTTGAAGCCATTTAATTTCATTCCCATAGAGAGGCCGAGTATTCTTCTTCCAAGCATAGATTAAATTCCCTAGATTATCTCGATCTAGAATCGTCTTTTCTTTGGCAAATCGCCCTCCTGGCATTAGACAGGTAAACCCCTCATAATTCTCCGCTTTTTGTACATCGTCCCAATCTGCTTTGACCCTCATCTGTTCGATAGGACCAAAACCGCTGTATAAATAATTCTGTTTATCCATTTCGATTTTAACGACATGGCCATCCAGTGGTAGGCTATCGGGCAAAGTACTGTTCCAATCTACCCAGCGTTCGAATTGTTTATCACGATCGTTGTAAATGACCAATCCCTGTTCGGCAACATCTAGTGAATTTTTAATGCGCACAAAACTGGCAATTAGTCGAGGAGATCTTGTTCGATCGGAAATCGTTGTTAATCCAGAAAGCCAGATAGGACCTTCTTTACCGATCTGATCTCTCGATACCATCGCTTTGCTTCGCCCTTCTGAAGAGGTAATATAGTCAAACTCGATCCCTTTTTCAGATTGGCATTTTTCATGGCCAGGCAAATAGGATGTTGCGGCACAAGTAGAGTAATTTCCAAGCGGATAGTTAGATTGATTGGTATCCCCCCAAACCCAGAACAGTCTATTTTGATATGCCACCATCTGCACACTATCTTGGCCAACAATCTGGCCGATCAACATCTTTTGGGGAAATGGCTTCTTCAGCCCCAATAAATCGGTATCTCGATAAATCCCTTGGCCCGTGAGACGATAAAGTCGTTCAGCCAAATTTTTGCGATTTATTTCGATGACTTTTTTCTCACCTATCTTTGGTTTCACTCGAACCCCGCGAAATCCGAAACCATCAGCGGGATATTCGTAGCCATGCCCTTGAATGGAGAGATAGATCTCTTGGTCCATGAACCCCGGTTCGTTAAAGGCGATTCGGCCTGCTGAATCGGTAATATAATGAATATCGTTTGTGGTACTCAAATCGATTAGAGGGACTCCCCGTTTGGATTGTGCATCGATTACCTCGATCTCAAAATAGTTTTTTTCTTCTCCTTGTAGCCGGGGTTGTAGCCAGGGAGTGTAGAAAATAATCGCTAGTAAAGAAAGAAATCCCCAATATTTTGGTCTAAATCGATCGATTATCTGATTCGTCATGTGGCATCCTGATCGTATGTTTTCTTATTACTTGTCGAAATTCGGATATCTTCCTTTTGTTGAAATTCTTTGCTAGTCAACCATCAATTAAAGATCACTTCAATCAACTCAAAGCATATCAAAAAAGGGTTTGATCTTGGAAATTCTAGTAAAATATCACCTGCTAAGCTATTTTTTTGGAATTCGCAACTAAAATTTAATTCTTTTAATTCAAGATCTCTCTTTTATATCTTCGCTGCTAAAAAGGAAGAAGCAAAGAAACTTTCCTTTTGTACATATTATTTTTGCTTTTATAAGTCTATTTTACGAAACCGTTCACAGGATTTAATCAAGTAGAAAGGTTTCATGAGATGTTTTGCTTTGCGGATTTTTGGTAAGAATAACTTCACTTTCTGCACTGGATTCAATGGCATCGATAAAGACATTTTCTTTCCGAAGTTGCTTGGTTTCACTTTCTTTCTTTGCGGTTTAGATGATTTGTTTAGCCGCTGGAACACGAAGATCTGCCAACCTCCTGAACGAACAGCTCTTAATAAGCGATTGAGCATATATCCCAGAACTGATATAGTGAATATTTACTGCTATCAACAAGAGTCTCGATAGTCATAAAGTCGATTGAGATCTTATCTCTGAAATTGTAAAAGGAAAGAAAATGGCTAAAAATAAGAAGAAGACTCAACCAAGAAAACAAAATAGCAAACAAGAACAAGCCAAAGAAAAGAAAAAGGCTGGGATTCCTCAGCTCGATGAAACCTGGAAATATGGCATCTTTTTGCTCTTACCCTATTTCCTAAGTCGATTTTTCCCGAAATTATACGAAACGATTGATTGGTCGGTTCCTCCCCTTGACCGCAGTAATGAAATTTTGCAAAAGCAACTCAAAAAACGATTCAAGAAAAAATATCCTGATCTTGTAATCCAAGTTCAGCTCAAACCGAAAGATGGTGAAGCCGCACAATTACTCATCCTGCATTTTGAAATCCAAGCTACTTCGGATAGCAACTTTACCTTTAGAATGTACGAATATAACGTGGGGTTAATGGAGCAAACACAGTTACTTGTTTGTTCGATTGGAGTTTTCCTCGTTGGATCTGAAACTCAGCTTCCGATCGCCTTTTTAAGAGAGGTGTTTGGTACAGAATTAAAATTCACAAATGAAAACATCAAAATTGCTGACCACCGAGCGGTGGTAGAAATCTTAATGAAAGAAAATGATCCGATTGGCTGGTTTTTAGCGGCATATTTTGCCTGTCGTGACACGAAATACGATGATGAGAATCGCAAACAGAAAAAATTGGATTTGATCAAGTCGATAACATCTGCTAAAATAAATGAAGAATTAAAAGAAATCTTGTTTGTGATCATTGATGGGTTATTGAATTTATCCCCCGAATTGCAAGCTGATTTCGATTTAGAGTTAGAAAAGCTCCAAGGAGAAAAATCGATGGAATTTATTACTCAAAGTGGTCTCAAATGGTTCAAGGAAGGTGAACTAAAAGGAAAAGCTGATGGTGAAGAAAAAGGGAAAGCAGAAGGGAAAGCAGAAGGTGAAGCAAAAGGCTTAGCCTTGGCATTGAAGTTGAAATATGGAGAACCTGGAACCAAATTCGCCAAAAAGTTAATCGGCATTGATAATCTCGAAATCCTAGATTCGATCTATCAAGGAATCGAAGCAGATTTGCCACTCCCCGAACTGAAAAAATTGCTGAAGCCAAAAGCCTCCGTCAAATAATCAATAACTCGCTATCTCTGTGTGGGATTTGTCTAGTTT
>JAKBAI010000387.1 GCA_021809185.1 Planctomycetota bacterium | reverse complement strand
AATTAACCTATTACCTCTCCTCTTCTTTTGCTGATAGGAACATTTCGCTCGTTAGGTGCTCTTTAGGAACCATCGCATGTAATTCAATCCATACGCTCGCAAATCCGTTGAAATAATTCCCCTATCTCAATCATCCTCATCACTGAAATAATTTTTATTCGCTAGCTTTTATTTTTTCTAGCCATCGTAGTATCCCATCTAAAATAGTAAATGGATGGGGTGGGCAACCTGGGATATAGAGATCGACAGGTAAAAATTGGTCGAGACCATTATTTTGTTCTGCGGATAAATAAAAGGGGCCTCCGCTAATTGCACAAGCTCCAACAGCAATTACAAATTTAGGAGCAGGTACCGCTTGATAAGTCTTCATCAACGCGAATTCCATGTTTCTGGTAATCGGACCGGTTACAATCAACCCATCGGCATGCCGTGGAGAAGCAACAAACTCGATTCCAAAACGTGAAAGATCAAAAACAACAGTTGTCAAAACATTCAAATCGGCTTCACAAGCATTACAACCTCCAGCGCTCACCTGTCGCAATTTCAAGGATCGTCCAAATACTCTTCTCATCTGCTCTTGTAAAGCTTTGACCTTCGGATATTTTTTTTCCCGAACCATTAGATCGTTTCGCGAGGTTGCCGCTAGAGAATGATTCCGCGAATATTTAATTTTCTCCACAGGGCAGTTATCTTGGCAAATCGTACAGAATAGACAATTGCCCAAATCGATCTGAATCCCTTGTTTGGGGCCATTAGCCTCATCCGTATTTTGCTTTATAATCTGAATCACTTCAGTGGGACACTCCTCGGCACACCGCTGGCAATTCTCTAAACAATCTTGGCTACCGATAATCGGCAGTCCACGAAACTCCTCAGGTAAGTTTGGTTGTTCAACCGGAAAAGGTGTTGTTCGATACCCCTGCCGCAATCGTTCTCGAATAATCGACCACATAAAGCTCTACTCCGCATATGAAAAGTCTGTTAGCCAGAAACCATTTTTAGGAATCGCAAGTGAATTCGAAATCATAGATCATGCCCACAATAGGAGAGATTAAAGCTTTTGTTACAAAGGGGGAAATCGGAAATCGTTTGATTTCTCAACGATAAGGATAAGGCAAACCAATTCCTGAAGGAAGGATCAAATATTTTATAGCAAGCAAACTTTCCCTCATCATTCGTTATGGCGATGTGACAAATCTCTCCGCGCCAACCCTCCACCATCGAAATAGCCAAATGATGCGCAGGTAAAGTTTGCAATTCATTCAAGCTTCGAGAAGATAATTGACTAGATGTTCTTGTTTCTTCAATTTCATTTACCGATATATCATTTACTGAGCCTAAAAACTCAAGCTGAGACTGAATCATTTCCAAGGATCGCCGAACTTCAAGCCAACGTAAATAGGCTCTTGACTGCACATCTCCACTACTAACAATGGCTACGGGAATTTGAACGAATCGCCAAAGCCCATCAGGAAAATCGCTTCGAACATCCCATTCTAGTCCCGTGCTCCGCGCTACCATTCCCACAAAATCAAATTTTCGGCAGTCCGCTTCTGTAATTTCCCCCACCCCTTCGAATCGGCTTTGAACGATTGCCGATGCAAACAAACATTCACACGCATTATGAACATCTCGTACCACTTTCTCCCAATCTTTTTGGATCAGTTGACGTTTTTTTTCCGTGAGATCAAAGCGAAGTCCTCCAGGGATTACTAGCGATCGTCCAAATCGATGCCCACACCAAGAGGCAGTCCGATTCAAAAATTCACCACGTAATCTTCCACAATAAGAGGCCGTTGGCAGGAAACCGACATCATGTGCTAAAGCGCCAAGATCCCCCGTATGATTCGCTACTCGTTCCAATTCCAGAGCGATCCCTCGCATAATCTGATCTCGGATCGATACCGGTATGTTTAGCATCGATTCCATGATTTGACAATAAGCAGTAACGTGCCCTATGGTAGTATCTCCTGCAATTGTCTCTATCTGAAATAATGTTCTCTTATACGGTCCACCTAACAATTCTTTTTCTACACCCCGATGCTGATACCCTAGCGAGATTTCTAGGTGTAAAACCTCTTCGCCAAAACACTGAAATCGAAAATGTCCCGGTTCGATCACCCCGGCATGGACTGGACCAACGGCTACTTCATGAACCCCTTCATCCTCGATCGAAAAATAGTCCATGATACCGATAGACTGTTCAAGATTCTGAGTTAGCTGATTTTGCTTATTATCGTTTTTAGATCTAGTCTTATGAAGAAATCGCACCGGTTTCAACCAGGGATGACCGATAGGTTGAATTCCGAATTGTTCATAAATTTCTCGTTCAAAAATATGAAAAGCGGGTAAATCAACGGATAACGAAGGATAGGAATTAGAAATTATAGTTGCAGCAAGTAAAAGGGCCCCTTCCCTTCGAACTTTTAACGCTACGGCAAGCAAATAAATGGGATCGAGAGTATCGCTTGTGGTCTGAAGGGCATTCGTGATCTTCGAATGCTTCCCTATGCTCCCTAAGCTCTTTATAGGAACTGCAAAGCAACCGGCTAATCCCCCTTCCTGGGAGAAATAATAGCTTATATCGTTCTTGAATTTTTTAAATTCTAGAATAGGTAATAGCTCTAAGGAGAGCACGGAACTATTACACATTTTATACCAGTTGGGGACAATCGATTCATTGGAATTGCCGTCTATTTCCGTTTGGAGCGAATGTTGTTTTTCGTTGTCCGGTTCCCCTGCGGGTAAAGTTTCGAATGATTCAGACTTCATTTTGTTCTTCCGATTTCAATTTATTTATCCTCTAACCTTAAAATCGATTTTATTTCAAATCTCCGATAAGTTCAAAAAGAACGCTTTGATCGACTCTGGCAGATAAAAACCCATTACAAAAACCAGGGATAGAATTACCAGCGGGAGATAGTACATAAGAGAGTGATTCTGCCAATCAGCATTCGGATTCTTATCTTCCAAGCT
>JAKBAI010000386.1 GCA_021809185.1 Planctomycetota bacterium | reverse complement strand
TCCGATCTTTATAATAAACTTGCGGAAGAATATACCTCCGATGTTAGATTCATCCAAAAATTGGAAAGTGAGTTACAAAACAATCCTGATCTGAGGATAACAGAGCAAAATCAAAACAATCTCCCAAAGAGGGTTCCAATTGGTTGGATATTCCAGTTACCTTATCGATTCTTTCCAGAAGATTCCAGACCACCTATTTTTTCTTATGGACTGTTCAAAGGCTACTTATTTTCGCGTGATCTAATCTGGAGTTTTGGCTCTTTTCACGGTCAATATGGGGATATGTGGACAAGGGAATTACTCGATTTAAGTACGGAAAAAATGATCGATCGATTATGCGCCGCGAACTGTGCCGGGATATATATTGATCGCAGCGGGTATACAGATCATGGGATTGGAATCGAAACGCAATTGAAAAAGTATCAGCTCGTCCCAACAGTGATTAGTGATAATAAAGAATTGGTATTCTATTCCCTTAAAAATTTTCAGATGAGATTAAAATCAAAATTGGGAGCCGAAAAATGGGATTGTTGGTGTGAGGAAACAGCAAATCCATTATTGATTCTTTATCAAAACGGATTTTATCCTGAAGAAAAAGTAGGGAATGAAACGTTTCGTTGGAGTGATAAAAATGGACAGTTCGAAATTGTTAATACGAGATCAAAATCGATCCGCATTAAAATGAAAATGGCGATTCGTATTCCAAAATGGGTCTCTCAAACAAAATTTTATATCACTGTTAATAAAAATAGAGAAAAAATGGAATTTACCTCTCCAACCAATACCTATGAATCTATTTTAGAAATTAACCCAGGAAGAACCAAAATTCAGTTTGAATGTAACGCAAATTCCGTAAGTGCAAAGGATTCTCCAGACCGATATCCTCATCTGGTTTTTCAAATATTAAAACCAATAATCGAAGAATTGCCTTAATTTAACTCGATTAAGGATATTCATTTTCAGTGTGCAGTTCTTGGAATTAAAGTTTTGTTTGATTCCAAGAACAGTCAATGAGTTTTCTATCTATTCTCTAACCGATTGAAATTTGACTAATCACTAAATAATAGAAATATTGTGTAAAATAATTCTATTTAAATATATTTTATGTCAAAAGTATTTCATTTTGGATTAAATGTGATGTAGTAAATATGACGATTATAACTGAAAATGAAGGACCACTAAAAATGGAAATGTTAGCAATACCAGTTCATCGTTCGAGACAAACGAAACTAAAACCTCATTCTTTATCAAGAATTTTGGTATGTATCGCCACTTACAATGAAAAAACGAATATCGAGAAACTCATCAGCGATATTCACATCGAATTGCCTACTGCGGATGTGCTAGTGATTGATGATAATTCCCCAGATGGGACTGGAGAATTGGTTGATGAATTATCAAAAAAGGATTCGAGAATTCATATTTTCCATCGGCCAAGAAAATTAGGACTAGGAACGGCAATTTTAGAAGCGATGAGATTTGCTATTCGGGAGAAATATCATTATTTGATTAACATGGATGCCGATTTTAGTCATTCTCCAAGGTATCTAAAAAATTTGATAAAAGGGATGAAGAAAAATGATATTATGATAGGTTCTAGATATATTGTTGGGGGAGGCACGAAAAATTGGCCATTTACCCGAAAGGCGATATCAAAAAGTGTAAATATATTCGTTCGTTTATTTTTGAAAATTCCAGCAAGAGATTGTAGTGGTGGATTTCGCTGTTATTCTGTTCCAAAACTAGAAAAAGCGAAAATCGAGGAGGTTAAGTCTCTCGGTTATTCATTTCATCAAGAGGTATTACATCGATGCTATTGTTCCGGAGCAAAAATAGGGGAAACTCCCATCCTCTTTGAAAATAGAAAACAAGGCAAATCGAAAGTCAATTTTCATGAAGCTGTCCGTTCTTTAACGGCTCTGGTAATTCTTGGCATTAAATCGATGGGTAGAAAAAATATTGTCTAGTTTCTAGTTTAGATTGCGACCTGTAAAATGCCCTTAATCTGCTTTATTGATGAAGCCGATGGATCGAATAATTTATGTAGATTCTTATCTTGCTTATTCCCCTATGGAATCTTTTGAAACCGACCTAAAATGAGATTTTTTTATTTCATTTTTAAAACCCCTTTCCAGTTTTCTTAACTTTAACAGAATAAAAATATCGGAAAATTACCTCTGAATCAATAAATATTTGAATTATATTTTTATCAAAGAAGCATAAATTATTTATCAATGAGCAATCCTACCAATTCCAATGATGACTTCCAAGAGGACAGAGATTCTCTATCGCGTGAAAAAGCAAATCGAGATATAGAGATCCATCAAACCTCGATCATTCTTGGTATTGATAACGATATTACTAAAAAAACTTATGAATTAGAAAAAATTCAGAGTAATGATACAACTTTAATTCAACTAACCGAGTCATCTAATTCCGCTCAAATCGATCATAATTCGTCAGAAGTAATAGATGAAACTTTGAGGTCGATGATTCATTCTTCTGGGGATGCTGAATTTGAGAATCTCCCCACCGAAATCTTTGAATCGGCATCCAATAATAAGGATATTTCTGCGTTAGATACAGTTCAACCTGAGAGTAATTTAACAAAAGATCCTCCGAATCGATCTGATTCCTTCCCCCTCCAATCAGCTGAATCTTACAACCAAATTCAAGCTGTTCCAGCTTCCGTAATCAATGAGGAGGATTACCTGAAGGTTGAGCCCCTATCGGAGGTGAATCAATCTCCATTGGGGATTGGGATGCAAACGATGATTGATTCGTTCGCTTCAGAACCAATTTCGATTAGTGATCAGAAACCAAATCAAGATCACTATCGTAACGAAGAGGGGAGACAATCAGAATACGGCTCGAATGAAACAAGTACTTCTTCGAAAGAGGTCGATGATTCACATAGCTTAGAAAGTAATAACTCGAATGAATTAAGCAAAAATCTCGATCGAGTCGAAGAGAGTCCTAGTATTCAAACAATGGATTATATTCAATCAG
>JAKBAI010000131.1 GCA_021809185.1 Planctomycetota bacterium | reverse complement strand
GATCCCCCCGATGCACCAAAACCACCAGCGCCCCCGGCGAAGCCACCACCGCCACCGATGCCACCGGCCCCACCGATTCGACCACCACCACCGCCAGCGAAGCCGCCACCACCACCGCCACCAGCAGCACCGCCACCACCGCCACCAGCAAAGCCACCACCACCTCCAGCGAAGCCACCACCTCCAGCCCCCCCGGCGAAGCCGCCACCACCTCCGCCAGCAAAACCACCGCCACCGATCCCACCGCCTCCGCCTAGGGTTGAAGCAGGAGATGCAGAAGTCTGCGGGACAATCCCTTGAGTCAAGGCCTGCATGATGGTTGTCGCTAACTCATCCGCAAAGGCATTGCGGATCGGAATTACCCGTAGTTCGTTGACCGCACTCGATACCGAACTATCGATCCGATTGATTAGACCGGTAATCTCTTCCAACTCCGCAGGGGAGGCTTGAACAAACAGGGTATTGGAACTGACATCATAGGTAACTCGCGTATTCGATTGCTGAATTGTCTCATTCGGATAACGCGAACTGAAAAACGATTGAACCAACAAAGCTAACTGTTGTACCGAAGCTTTCTTTAAAGGGAAAGCTTGGGCTACGGCAGAGGTCGGTTTTTTTACATCGTACCGTTTGATCTCTTTGACGATATCTTCCATCCTACCACTCGGTGCTCCGACTAGAATCGAATTGATTCTCGGCAACGATAGTAATAAGATTCCATTAGGCAACTGCTGTTGCGTTATTTGAAACTGCTGAGGTAATCCAGAGACGGGACGGTTTAGATTATTAGCGATATTCCCGCTGGCACCGATATTGATCCGCGACAGAATCTGGTTCATCAAATTGGTGATATTCGTTGAATCGCCATTTTCTAACGGGACAATGCGAATATTGACTTCGGCTTTCGAGCCTTCGCGAATAATGATCTGGATAATTTCCAGAACTTCTTTCATGTCGGCTTCGTTATTGGCGGTGATGACCGCAACCCCAAGATCGGTCAACGGTTCAACCGTTACGGAACTGCGCGGCCCTGTAATCGTGCTAAAAGGATCGCCGCTTCTCCCTTTGGGATTCTTGGGGTCATTGTTTGGCTGCGGGTTTGGTTGACCAGTATTTTTTACCAAATAGTTTGCTTCTTCATAGCTAGTTTGCATTATGTCACCAAGATTGGTGATGCGCGGCCCGGTCAGTTTAGGCAAATGGAGAATATCCTGCGCTAAGGGATCTCGTCTAGGATCGTAGAGCACATCCTGATCATCTACCGGGACATCCATGTCCGCTTGGTCAAAAAAATAGGGGTCTCCTGTTTCAGATCGATTCGATTGAAGTCGGGATTGAAATCGAGATCCCGGCGGGGAATTCGACGAATTCCTAGGCACCGCTTGGCGGTTGCCGCCACGGAATCCCCCTCGACCAAATCCACCCCCTCCACCAAATCCCCCCATGCCGAAGGGACGTTGATTAAATCCGCCTGGTTGACTACCACTGCGATTGGTTTGCCGGCCCTGGACCGCATCAATCGCTTGTTGGATGATCGTTGGATCGACCCCCTTGATTTGCACGATTTTTACTGTTTTGGTTGTCGTTTGAGAAGCATGATCGAGGGATTCGATCAACTTTCTTATTTCTTCATATTTGGTTGTCGAGCAGTAGACAATAATACTATTGGTGCGCGTATCGGTGCCAACGGAAAGAGCCGCAGGCTCATTACTATTGTTATTATTCCCACCACCCCCTCGGCCAAATCGGCCAAAGCCAAAACCACCAAATCCGGTCGTTTGTGTATTATTATTCGGTCCCGTTGCATTACGGAAAACATCCTTCAAAATCGTTGATACTTCATCGGCTTGGGCAAATTTAAGAGGAATGATATACGATTTCATCACTGCATTCGATTCGGTTTCCCCTTTGTCGATTGCTTTCTCCAACATCGATTTGATTGTGATCAAATCGAGTGCCGAAGCGCGAACCAGTAAGGAGTTACTGTTAGGATCCGCAACGACACGCACTCGAACTTTGGCGGGAGTCTGCGCTTGTTGTTGTTGACCGAATCGACCAAAACCGAAAGGATTCGTTTGTTGTTGAGCCGGTGCGGTTGTTCCATTGAACCACTGATCGAGAATTTTCGCCGCTTCGACCGCACTGGCATTCTTCAATGGGATTACATTGAAATCCCCTTCTCCAGGATCTTTGGTTAGTAGTCGAACCAATTCCGACACCAGATTAAGAGCTTCTGGATCATCGCACTGGACAATTAACCGCCCACCAACGGCAGTGATATTAATAGTGGGTTTCTCTTTTTTATCGCGTGGATCGACCAGCGGCATTTGCAACGCAATTTTGATCATCTCCGCAGCTTGTTCTGCTGGTTCGGTTTGCGCGGTTTTCTTAGGAACAAATCCCCCTTTTCCTTTGCGTCCTCCAGGGCCGTTTGGTCCTGAGCCGCCTTTCGGTCCAAAATTGTTCGGATCCCTAGGCCCCTTGAAATTCCCTTTGTTCCCTGGCACACCATTATTATCCGGGAAATTATTATCCGGAAAGTTAGGGAACCCTTTGAATTCACGCGGGGGGATAGTCGAATTCGAATCATTCTTTGGCATCGACTTAATATCATCAACACCCGGTAAATTCAATTGAACGGGATTTTTCCCCATTTTAGTCAACAATTTTTGGAGAGCCTCGGCTAGATTAGTTGCATTTCCATTTTCTACATTGATCATGCGAACGGAATTAAGCACTTCCCCTTTTTTACCGTTGTTGAGGTTGTCTCCCAATGCTTTGATAATACTATCAATTTCTTTTACCTGTTCAGAAGAGCCACGAACAACGAGCAAATTCCGTGTCGTATCGGCATCGATAAAGGGGGCACCGGTTTTAGGATCACCATACATCTTGTTCAATTGAGCCGCCGTTTTTTCTGCATCCAAAGAACCGAGTTGGATTGTTTTGGTTTCGGTGGTCTTATTTTCCGTCGTGCCAAGAATTTGCGCGGAAATCCGGAGCTGATCTTCAGGTGTAGCATAAACAAAGATCAAATCATTCTTTAGAGCAGTAATACGCAGTGTCGACGAGTTTTTATAAATTTCGGAAAGCGTTTTTACCAAAGTTTCCGCAGTTCCCGGGGTGCAAGGATATGTTTTTACAACCGGGTTGCCCACGATGATCGGAGGCTGATTTTTCTCTGGAACATCGATCTTTTTCAAAATATCTTTTGCTTTAGCGATCTTTTCCGTAGGACCACTAATAATAATCGTATTGAGACGCTCATCAAAACTGATATTATGAACACGTACATTCGCTAAATTGATCGCCGGTTGTTGTCCTGGAGGACCGCCCCGATTGTTGCCCTGCATCGATTGAATCACATCGCGCAATAATTGTTTGGGGTCGCCTAGCTGTTCACGCAGAATACGATCCGCTTCGCGCGCTTGGACATATTTGCATTCATAATTGAAAACTTCATTGATATTTTCATTCTTTTCGATCGTTTCAATTGTTTCGATGATCAGTTTTAGATTGCCCGCGTGGTCGGTCATTACCAGTTGATTCGCGGCAGCGATTACCGACATTTTACCGAACGGCCCTTGGAGCTGTTTTAAATTGGGTAACAGATCTTCGGCGTTCAATTTTTGCGGGGTAAAGACTAACTGAACCAATTCTTTGCTCCCGCGTTCATCTAATTCTTGCAGAGAGATTCGGGGGATCTCTGTGGCACTGATATTCTCATCCGAAGCTCGGAGGGTAAAGGTCTGATCTTTACGGATCAATATATATCCAAGTTCCCCCAACTTTTCGTTGAGGATGTTCGTCACTTCGCCGATCGTATATTTTTTGGGTTCCCCGTTCACCAAGGGCGGTGAAAAATTGAAGGTTCCCGTGGGGGCTTTAATCGAACTAGTGAAGGCTAGTCCGGTTTGGTCGCGATACCAATCGAATACTTTACTCCAAGAGAGGTCACGCATTTCAAACGAAATCCGTTTCGGCTCTTTTTTCGGATTTTTCGATGGGGAATTGCCTATGGGACTCTTAGGTGGTTCTATCTGTTTCCGGGGAGGCTGTAAACCTGGCAAAGCAACTGCCGTGGTTTGATATAGCCTGCCATTCCCTTTGACCATCGGAGTAGGTAAGAGCGGTGCAGGTGTTAATGGCATGGGGGTGGGAGTTGTCGTAACACCTGTTGAATCTAAAGGCGGTAACGAGGGGGTTTCATCAGCTCGTCCACCAATCGTTCCTATAAACGAAGTTGATACCCCACCAATTATCGCCGCTTGGATGAATTGACGGCTTCGTCGCCGAAACAGTGTTTGAATGTCGATCGCCATGATTTATTACCCTCAACAAGTATTTTCTTCGTCCTAATATTTTTTGCAATGCTGGAACATCGATTCGATTCTTGTGAACACGCTCAACTAGTTCATTTTAGTATTGACTCGTTTTCAATTTCGAAAACCTATAATTCCCTTAATTCGCACGATCTCATATATATCTTTTATGTTGGGAACCGAATCGTTCTCTCTCCATTGATGAAAATAGTCGGGGGTTGCATTTCTCCCCTTCCTAACTATTTTTTGTACTTCAAGTCGAGAGAACTATTTCGATTCCTAATATTTTCAAAGATCGCTACATTTTTTAACTAATCTTGACAAACCTATTCACAAACCGATTCACCATTAAATTCGGCATATAATACCCATCTGAATTATTAGATTTTAGAATCTCTAAGGAATTATTCACGTTTTAATAAATTTAGAAAAACTAAGAAATATTAGTTGATTTCGAATCTGGATAATCTGCGGAAAGTCAAAACCCCTTTTTATTGCCCATTTTCTCCAATTTCGACTTTCCGATTCCACTTAGCCAGAAAATGTTTTGCAGCCAACTTCATTTCGTTATTCTGCTTAATTAAACATATATTCCCCTGTTTAGAAACCCCCTTGTGGTATTATCATAATGTCAAGAAAAAAATTGATGGTTCCCTATTGATGTTCTCAAGGATCGAACTGGGCTAGAAAAACAGAAACAATCACGATTATTGATGGCAAGGACTATTTTTCTTTCCGTTCCCGATTGATATTGGTTAAATTCTCCTTTTTGGTCGGGATCGTTTCGATCGGCATAGCCTTCGTTTCATACAGATCAGCGAGAATTTCTTCGCGTTTCAATTTCTTTTTGTTGTTCACCATATCCCCGATAGCTAATCGATATGTTTTTAGTTGAGCAAATCCTTTCAAAATACCACCGCCTGCAACCAAACTGAGCGATTGAACTTTTTTGTCAAAAGTCGTACTGATTTCTTGTAAAAGGATATCTCGATCATTGATCTTTATGATGTTGAAGCGATAATACGTATCGGATTCCTCATCTCCATATTCGAGATATTTTGATTTGGCAAATCGTTTTCGCTTCCCGCCAATGAAATAATAACCTTCAATGCTATAGGATCCATCTTTACTTTGGGTAATGCAATAATCGTGATTATTATAAAGATCAAAAAGGATCGCCGTTTTATTATCGTCGGTAACCGAAATGGCAACAAGTTTGATATACTGAGAAATATCTGTTGGGGGTGGCCCTTCTGGTTGCTCTTCTTGAGGGGGAAGGGGACCAAAAAATAGATTTTTACCTGTAATATTGGCATATCGTCTCGATTTAGTTGCCAGAGTTGAATCGAAGCGATAAGGAATTCCTTTCCCTGAATTCAAAATTTGATGTGCGAACTGATAAGAAGCCCCTGCGCCCGCTAATACTCGCACCGCTTGGGGTACATAAGTAAGAGTTTGACGATTATCGGCACCATCGATAACCGTCCCTTCGATGACCAAAGAAATATCTAATTCGCGATTCCCTTTTTCCGATTTGGTCGCATTCAAATTTTTGGACACAGAAAAGGTTCGAATTTGATGGAGGATAGGCTGTTGATAAAACAACTCAAAAAAGCTGACAAGCGAATGCAAATCCCCTTTCACCTGAACATTATAGCCGATTTTTATGTACGCAGGAGTTTTTATTATCCCTGCTGGTCCCTCTTTTTCTAAGATCGGGACGTTTTTCGTATCCGGATTCAGTGGATCGATTTTAATATGATCTGGGGTGAACTTAGCTCGCCGTAAAAGTCCATTCAATAATATTTCGTATTCCCGCCGCGCTAGATCGACATTGGCAGGTAAACTGAGTTTTTTCTGTTTATCGTACCAGATACTGCCAAGTTTCACTGCCTCGATTTCGTCTTCCATCTCTTTGATTTGACTGGAAACCGTTTCAATTTCTGTTTCTGTTTCGCTGATCGGATCAATAATGGAAAACCAGGCAATCGAGCCTAAAACACCAACACTGATAACCGTTCCCAAAATAACTGCCATGTTCCGTTCTTGAGTTGTCATTGTTTACCTCCCGGGAATCCGCCGAACCCTTTGCCACCCCCTCGATTGCCACCCCCTCGATTGCCGCCGCCTCGATTACCACCAAACATATTCCCATCCCCGCCAAAAGGATTGTCCCCTTCAACGGTTTTTCTCTCTTGCTTCTCTTCGGGCTTGGTACTTAGATAACGTGTATATTTGGTAGGGAGTTTAGGTTGGATTTCCACCCTTAAATCAAACTGTTGATTAAATGGAGACTTTTCACCGCTTTGCTGGAAAGCTAGTTGTTTTTTCGGTTGGACTAAATAGTATCCATCTTTATCCATCGTGTTCATCATTTGATCGATACTCAGGCTATCATTTGTAAGGACTTTCCATTCGAGATGACCAGAGTATTTAGCTAATTTTGCTTTTTGTGGATCACGGCTTTTACTATCATTTTCTCGTATATTTCCTTTGATCGTTACGAGTTGAGTGCGTGTCGGGTCCGGGCTTAGATAGGTAAAATCGTACAATTCATCTAACCAGATGATACGGCGATCTTCCCAGTCGCGCAAAGCTTTGATTTTCGAGGACTCCGATTTGACCCCTTTCATCCCTTTTTCGATATCCGCTTTTTTTGCGTACAGCAGTTCCAATTCACGTTCGGTATCAAAACGGACCGATAAACCGTACCCAAAAGCGATTAGCAAAACGACTACCAAGATGGGGAGATAGCGATACAGTAATTTTTTGTTGGGATTTTCAACAATTTTTGGTTCGCGGGGAGAGACAAAGTTTACAGGAAGCTGGTTTTCCATCCCCTGGTATACCGTCAAACCGTAGAGCGCCGCAAACGATCCACGCACATCCGTATTCAATGAAGTAGGTAATCCATGTAAGGGATCAAAACTTCGAATCGGTTGGGAAAAAGCGTGTGAGAGTGGAACCGTCCAGCCACTTACCGAAGAAGTTTCGGCAACGCAAATCTCTTCAACAGGCAAACCAGGATTCTGGCCAGCGAAAACCGTTAAATTTCGGCGGATCTCGTTAATGAGCGATTTTTCATTTAACAGAGCCGCACCGGTGATCGATCGGGAAAAGAAAACGATTTCTCCTTTACCGATTGTTATTTCGGCCCATCTTTCTCCACGAGTAATAACCGCCAATACTGCATTCGGATCGATTTTACCGGGAATTCCTCCATCATAATGAGCCTGCCGGACCGCATTCAAAACCGTGAAGAACCGTGGTGTTACCCCCATTAACTTTAGATTGGCATGTTCACAGATTGTTTTGCATATCTCTAACCAATCTTTCCTTAATACTACCGTTAGAGCACGTTTTTCTCCAGTGGAGGCAAGAGTTGGCAGAGGGAAATAGTCGATGATAACATCATTCTGACCATCGATTAATTCCTTGACGACCTGCATTCTCACGAGATCAGGTTCAATGGCTTCATTAACAACGGGATACTTCAATTCTTTTAATATGATGCGATCTCTACCTAAGGTAAACCACACCGGACCGGAAGGGATACCCCATTCTTTCAGCTTGTCTTTCAGCTGAGTCCCGCATTTCGCAGCACTTCCTGCCGTTAGGGAATCGGTTATCGATAATGTGAAGACATGTTCCACCTTGACGTGGGACCGTACCACATTCGATAACATCATGTGTATCTGTGTTTGATCACAATCGATCGTTAATATTCTTCTCAAGTTTGTCTATTCCCCCATCTCCGGGATCAATTTCTCTTCTATCTAGTTTACATCAATCAGAGTACATCTGTTGAGGTCTCTGTAAAGTCTCAGTGCTTTCTCATGAACAAGCTGATAATGGTGAAAAAAGTTTGCTAATAAGTTCGAAAACCATTTTTTGAAAATGTTTGACTTTCTTACTTCGATTCTAACGGAAGCAAGTTTGATTCTGGTTTGGTTGATAATTTTGCAGGCTTTTATAAGAATCGTGAAGAAAATCCGATTTAGCTGACCATTCCAAGCATTCAGTAGCGAGTGCATTTTTAGACTACCAACCGATTGTTTTGTTAACTCGTTGTTTTGTTAACTCGCTTGAATTCCCTGAATGAAGGATCTCTTCAATCTTCTAATGCATTTAACCATCCTTGGACTGCAAAAGTGATTTTTTATTTACGAAATGACAAAAGTATCCATAATGTTTGCCACGAATCCAAATACCAAAATCGCTAATTTCTACGTTCATTTCCCCCTTAATTTTTTCCTTAATTTCCTCCATCCAAAAAGCTGACGGGATAGGCCTGACCCAGTTCGGTCATATCTCGATAATATAAAATTCTGGGAGTACCGAAATTCCCATCCAACACCGCTTCAACTCGTGCCATTGGCAATGGAGCTTTAGTTCCCGTAAAATAGCCTACCGATTGCACCCGAAAAATCGAAGAGGCCCCCGTTATATAGGGTTCGAGCTGCTGCATCTGACTAGCAGTCAAGCCCCCTTGAATCATCATCCAAGCGGGGGTCATATAGAGTTGGGAATTGGTCTGCAAAGTTTCAGGTGGTTGCCGATACGAAATAATATTCGAGAGCAGATTGGTCATTCCCGGCAACCCAGCTAATACCTGCTGCGATGCGGTATTTACATTGATTTTACCCGGTAAATCGATTTGTGAAGAGATGCAACATTCATCTAAATATAACGGGAGTAAACTGGCTTGTTGACTAGGATCGGACAACGGCGAGGAATACGTTACACTTTGTGGCGTTGAATTATTTCCTGAACTAGAAGTTGTCATTCCTGGACTCGTTGACCCAGAAGTTGACCCAGAAGAGGTACCCGTAGTCGATCCAGAACCGGTATTAGAACTTTGAGCGGTGATGGTAACCGTTGAGTTTACTAAACTGTATAACGATCCGATGTTGTTTTTCCCCTGAACTGAATTCCCTGAAAGTGCTTGTTGTACGGCATTGATCAACTGCCCACTATTACTGGAATTACTCGAAGTAGACCCACTTGAAGAAGATCCCGAAGAACTGCTTGAACTACTTCCCCCAGATCCGCTTCCACTTCCTCCACCTCCACTACTCGAATATCCATAAAGTCTTGCTGCAATGATATAAGCAGCAAGATTAGGACCGACCGCACTTTGTAGTTGTGTATTCAACGTTTGCAAATCAGAATTGTTGATGTTGATTCTTTGATTCCCATTGATATCGACGTTTCTTTCTCGGCTGTAGATGGTTAAAAATTGGGCCCAACCGGGGTCGTAGCTTCCGGTTAAATTTTGCTCATTCGCATCGAGCGACCCATTTTGGTTCAAATCGGTTCCATAGAGCAAAGCCGGGGTTATCCCCTGAATCTGGAGCAATTCATCGAGACTATCTAATGGCCCATTTTTGGACATGTAGGATGGAGTCAAGCCCGAATAGTATTGACTTTCGGCGCCGGTATTATTTCGCACCGTCTCATCAGGATCGATCCAATCGATGATCGAATTAGCGACAGGGTCGGTCATATTTGGGAGCTGCATCAGCAAATTGTAAAGGGTATTCCCTGTTGGATCCAATTGCATCACCGCATTGAGATTAATCTTGGCCGATTCATCCATCATCCCAAAAGTCAAAGTAGGCTGAGATAATGGCGGTTGTTGGCTAAAATCGAGATTGATTAATGAAAAGGCTCCTTGAAGATTGGATTGCCCGCTCCCTTGGGATTGCATAACGATTACATTCTGAAAAATGGCTGGGTCGCTATAAAGATTATTACTATTGGCGACACCCGTACTTGCAGAACTCCCCAGCATTCCTGCGGCATAATAGACCCCAGAATCTGCCAAGGCTCGGGCCTGGGTCATTCGCATTAAACGATTCGAAGCCTGGTTTTCCGACATGACCATATCGTTGTATCTATATGCTGCTAGGGCCAGAACTGCTGCGACTACCAAGGCAGCATATAGCACCACTCCCGATCGTTTCTGATCGGGAAATCTGATTCCAAGTTGCGAATCCTTAGGAAATCGAGAATGAATCAACATCATGCACCTCTGATATTATTCGTTCAAATTAAGGAGCTGTTCCTGAGGAACTCGATTCCGTAACTGGGGTTGTTGCTCCACCCCCGGCCTGGTTGATTGGCTGAGGGGTAACGTTGTAACTATTGATTGCCGATTTCAAGGCAATGGTCTGATTGTACTGTTTGGTTTTATTCTTTCCTGGCATCTGAATCGTGATTGATACCTGAATTGCTACAGGTGGTCCAATGGGGGTTACCCCATCCGCACTTAAACTGGTTCCGTCCCAACTTTGTTGCCATTGGGTACCGTCCCAATACTGAATCGTCATTTGCGTAACTTCAGGTGCTACCACCAATACGGTTTGCGAAGCAGGATCCTGCTGTTGCCCGATCATCTGTGCATTCATTGAAGTTAGCCAGACGGTCTCCGTTCGAGTCAATCCTTGATCTTGTGTTAAACTATAAGTGATCTGGCGCACATCGGAAGGAAATGGACCAGTCCCTTGTGGGTTAAAACTATTCGGGTCATTACTGTTTATCTGCGATGGATCATTGCCAGGATTATTAATGGAAAGGGGATTGCTTGGAGATATTCTCGATTGGTATATGGTTAAATTATTGGCATCGCCAATAACCCCCGCCTGCCAAGGAATAGATAAATTAGTTACTGGTTGCGAAGAATTGGAGGAACTAGAAGAACCGGAAGAACCACCTGACATGCTGCCTCCCGAACTTCCCCCAGAGGAGCTACCAGTTGCGGAACTATTTCCGGAACCTGTCCCTCCTGTTGCGGACATCCCCGAACCACTCGAAGTCCCCCCAGCGCTACCTGTTGCCCCTGTTGTTCCTGTGCTACCTGTTGTAGTAGAAGTTAGCGGGGTATTGCTTGTTCCGGTGAGTGTCTGACCGCCCGTTCCATTAAGCCCCGCATTCGGGTTCATCGCTGTCTGGTACTGATTAAAAGCAGTAATGGGTGTGATGCCACTGCTCAAATCGATCTGAATCCGATTTAGAACAGCACGTTGGAGCGTTACTTCTTGGATCAGCTCACGTCCAGCTTGGACCTGACGAAGAGTCATATCCATTCCGTAATATAAGCCTGAAAGTAATAGAACCGATATAGCCAATGCTAGCATGATTTCAAGCAAAGTGAACCCAGCTCGTGGTCTACCATGCCTCTGGTATTTGTTCACTCTACCATCTTTAGAATGGGGAGCATATTTGGGAAAATAGGAATACATCAAAACCCCTTTCCACCACTGCTTGAACCACCACCACCCATAGAACCACCACCGCCACTTGGTCCACCACCGCCACTTGGTCCACCACCACCTGTTCCACCGCCTCCCATAGACCCACCACCGGAACGGCCTGCGGATGGGCTTGCTGCGGGAGAACTGCTTCCTCCCATTGAACTGCCAGGGGTTCCCCCAGAACTTGGACCTCCAGATTTTCCTGAAGAACTAGGACTCGAGGAACCTGAAGAAGAAGATTTATTATTGTTCATTGCCGCAGCGGCAGCTGCTCCAGCGCCTGCTCCTGCGGATGTATTCGAAGGAGAATTATTATCGTTATCGCTGTCCGAAGAGGATTGTTTTGTATTTTTGTTGCTACTTTTTGACGATGACCCTTTACTAGAACCACCCCCTTTAGACTGCCCAGCTGAGGTTATTTGGGCCGCTTCGCCCATAGCCACATCACTCAACGAAACCGGAATCGAATTACCGCGAACATTAGGATCCAAGACAAATTGGGTAAAGCTGGTGGTGTACGGTTTACCTGAACCACCATTTCCAGGTGGTTGATGGGTTAAGGTGAGCGTTACCTGATAAACACCAGAAGCATTTGCATTTGGTGTTGAGGTGGAGCTCCAACTCCAATTCGGATCTTGTTGAAAGGTTCCGCTAGAACCGGAACTGACGGGAACCACTCCACTGATTAATTCTGCCATCTTCGATTGCATTAGTATTGCAGATTGGCTTTGCCGCTTCACGTGCATCGCATTGTTGCTGGCCGAATTGACCAACGCGCCAACTCCTACCAACGACGTAAAGAAAATTCCTGTGGCAGCCATTACCTCGAGCAAAGAGAAGCCTGATCGGCGCTTTTTGTTAAACAGCACTTTAGGACGAAGATTACCAGAATGAGAAGAAAAAATTGCTGTTCGCATTAGTGTTTCCTTTCCGGGAATGATTTCACCGTAACTGCTCCGGTCAGAGCACGTATTTTTAGTTGAATAGTGCGAATTCCCTGACCTTGTAAGGTTACTTCAACATCATGTAAACAGGTACCATCTGGCATGAACTTCGCAACAGGTTGTTGTGAACCACTCGACCCTGAAGAAGATCCACCCGTTCCTTGCGTTTGAAAAATAATTCCTTTGGGAAGCTCCCCAGTTTCCGTGGGCATTGGCCCCGAAGAACCAGAGCCTCCAGAAGAACTCATACCACCAGAAGAACCAGAACTTCCCGAAGAACCAGAGCTTCCTCCATTCATACTAGAAGTATCTGGTCCAAACGAATATTTCCCAGTTCCAGAAGTGACATTGAAGTCATACGGTTGACCCGTTTCGATAGCATGAGCGCGGGCTTGTGCCCAGGCCCCTCGCAACTGATCGCTCGCACCGTCCAATCGAACGCTTCGAAACATCCCAGTGATCGATGGAACAGTAACCGCAGAGACGATCATCAAAATCCCAACGACTAGCATCAGCTCCATCAAAGTATAGGCGATTCGAGGTGATGACTTTTCTGGATTTCTCCTCATCTATATTCCTCCCATACTCTTTGTCCATCCATCTTTCTTACTTTCAATAGCAGGACTTCGAGTTTGATCTGATCCATCTTTCCAGAGAAGCATTGGTATTCCTGTTTCACATCCCTTTTGGTTCTCTGAGATGTTTCAACTAGTTTATTGGACGAATAGAGTAGATGATTTTAACTTTAATTCATTTCTGAGGCGTTATCAAAAAAATTCGTTGCCGCTAATCCCTAACTTTACTGATTATTCGTTTCTTTTAGATTTGAAACGGATGGTGATGGCGGAGTTGTTCTTACTACCCCTCGTTCAGCACCATTAATTTGTTGTTGGCTATATTGGTAAGGACGTTTCCAAGGATCGAGCAGTGCATTTGGTCCACCTTGTAAATACGGCTCGCCCCCATCGGTAGACTGGATTAGTTCTTGTAAACTCGTGGGAAGAGATCCCCCGTTATCGAGCTGATACAATTTGATTGCTTTATCGATCGCATCAATATCCATTCGTGCCTTGGATTGTTGCGCTTTTGCATACTGTCTACTGATCGATACGGTTGCAACCCCAGCTAAAATAACAATAATAGCAACAACGACCATTACTTCCATCAAAGTGAATGCGGTTCGCCGTTGATTTAGAGAATTTTTGAAAGAACTTTGATTTTTTTGAATTAGCATCTTTAAACTCCTTGAACACTTTCTCACATTTTAATATTTAGTATAACCAATTTGGTAGTTAAGGAACCATTAGAATTTTAATCTTTTTGTTCCTGAGGGTATAAAAATAATTTTAAATTGGTTGTTAATAATATATGTAGCAAATATTAGATGAGAATTTAGTGAGAAATATGACAATAAATTCTATAAAAGAAACATTAATGTGATTTTGGCTGATAAATACGATCATTACTTAGATTAGATCATTCTGTTACTATTTTGGCGATTCGTGCACCAAAGGACAAACCATCAACTGATTTAGGATCGATCAAAATATTGAATCAGATCGGTCGTCAAAATACTCAAATAGGATGACAAAATCAATCTTATTTTTCTCGTCATACCAGTTCAGATCATTCTTTTTTCATCCAGAGTTTTCGGTCAAGGGTGCGATAACTTATCGCTTCAGAGAGATGACCTCCATGGATCTCTTCCACACCATCTAGATCAGCAATGGTGCGGGCAACGCGGAGAATTCGATCATGAGCACGTGCTGATAACCCCAACGATTCCATAGCCATTTGCAACAATTGACTACTTTCCGAATTCAAGATGCAAAATTCTCTCAGTTCCTTTGAAGACATCCTGCTATTTAGTTTGCCATGCCCCAAGCGCTTATTCTGGATCTCTCGCACTTTCATAACTTGTTCCCGCATAAGAGTACTAGAAGTACCATCCCTTTTAGCGGACAGTTCCTCAAACGGGACGGCAGGAACTTCAACGTGCATGTCGATACGATCCAAAAGCGGGCCAGAGATCCTACCGAGATATCGTTCAATCTGTTGGGGTGCACATTTACAGATTCGTTTCACATCCCCCAGAAAACCACATGGGCACGGATTCATAGCCGCTACGAGCACAAAATTGGCGGGAAAAGTAGTTGAGTGCAAGGCCCGCGAAATCGTTACTCGTCCCTCTTCAATTGGTTGTCGCATTACTTCCAGAGCACGGCGATTGAACTCAGGCAATTCATCCAAAAACAGAATGCCATGATTCGCAAAAGTTATTTCACCTGGGGCAGGGATGCTGCCACCCCCGACCATTCCTGCATCGCTGATTGTATGATGGGGGGATCGGAACGGCCTAGTAGCTAGCAACGATTCCCCTTCGGGCAAACGACCCGTGGTGCTATAAATCCGAGTTGTTTCAAGGCTTTCGGCTAAAGTTAACGGTGGT
>JAKBAI010000006.1 GCA_021809185.1 Planctomycetota bacterium | reverse complement strand
TTTGGAGGATATGAAGGCTGGCATTCATGAACACCTACCCCTTGGTCAAGGAGAATTGGATTTTTATGATATTTTCCACCATCTCCGGGAAGTTAATTATGAAGGGGGCTTATATCTGGAACTAAGCCGAGAATCTCATCGAGCGGTGCAATCGGCTATCCAATCCAAAGCTTTTTTGCAACAATTTGACCAAAATTTTTTCGTTAGCACGTAAATCGGCTTAAATAAAACGGATATAAATTAGAGTCGGTTCAATAGAATTCTTTGATCTGGGGATGATCAACACTTGCCCATCGAATCCCGATTGATCGAATCAATACCAGTTAAAAATCCCCGAAAAAAATAAGATTACTTCAACAGATCTTTAAGCTCATTACATAGATGGCCACCTCTCGAACTTATTTCAGGTAAACTAGCTTCAATTGATATTCCCAAATAATATCATTTTTGTAAGATAAGAATGAATCGAATCGATAGTAATTAATATCTAATTTTAATCGATGATCGAATTTACTTATACATCCTTGATTATTCTCAGAGAAGAAAAACTATCAGAACAGTTGATAAATAGTTCTATCGCAAATAGGTATAGTGATAACTTGATCTAGATAGTTTGGTATAAATGAGGAAATATCCATCATTTTTTCAAGGTAGGTTGGCGATTACTTGTCATACCGTATAAGATAGAGATAAGATATGGAATTTACATAGAGTCGCCTTGACGAACGGTTCGTGAGATTGACTTGAGTAAAAGAAAAAAGTTAGTTAACTATAATAAAATTAACCTTAATAAATCGATGACTTTCGTTTTTTGATTTGAGAGCGATTTTTGGAAGTTAGATATTGGAGAATATTCAAAGAATAATCACCAAGAAGAGTAAGCTCAAACCAAAGAATTAAAACCAAAGAGTTAAAACCAAAGAGTTAAACCTAAGGAATTAAAAATGAAACAGATCGATTTAGTCGTCGGAGAAACCTTGCATGTATGAACGTTTTACCGATCGAGCACGCAAGGTGATGCAGCTCGCCAATCAAGAGGCGCAGCGCTTCAACCATGAGTATATCGGTACGGAACACATTCTCCTGGGCTTGATAAAAGAGGGGTCGGGAGTAGCAGCAAATGTGCTGAAAAACCTGGATATCGATTTGAGAAAAATTCGATTAGAAGTCGAAAAAATAGTTCAGACCGGTCCCAGTGGAAGCGAACATGTGGTGATGGGAAGATTACCCCATACACCGCGAGCCAAAAAAGTTTTGGAATACTCAGTAGAAGAAGCGAAAAATCTGAATCACAATTACGTTGGAACAGAACATTTACTTCTTGGGTTATTGCGTGAACAAGAAGGTGTTGCGGCGCAGGTTCTGATGAACCTATCTCTAAAATTAGAAGATGTCCGCGAAGAAGTACTCAATTTGTTGGGGCATAACATGCCAGAAGCACAAGAAAGCGGTCCAGTTGGCGGTGGTGAACGACCTCAGAGCAAAGGGAAATCAAAGACCCCTGCTCTGGATAGTTTTGGTCGAGATTTAACCGATTTAGCTCGTCAAGGGAAACTGGATCCCGTCATAGGACGAGCTAATGAAATTGAACGAGTGATTCAAATATTGAGTCGCCGGCAAAAGAATAATCCGGTTCTCCTTGGAGAAGCTGGGGTAGGTAAAACAGCGATCGTCGAGGGATTAGCACAGTTGATCGTGGATGGTAACGTCCCAGAATTACTGCGCGATCGGCGAATCGTTGTTCTTGACCTGGCCATGATGGTTGCAGGAACGAAATATCGTGGTCAGTTTGAAGAGCGAATTAAAGCGGTGATGAACGAAGTTCGCAGAGCCAAAAATACGATTCTGTTTATTGACGAGCTTCACACCCTAGTAGGTGCTGGGGGAGCAGAAGGGGCAATCGATGCTTCGAATGTCCTCAAACCTGCTCTAGCGCGAGGGGAAATTCAGTGTATTGGGGCAACCACCTTAGATGAGCATCGCAAATACATTGAAAAAGATAAGGCTCTCGCACGGCGATTTCAAGAAATCATGGTCAATCCGCCTTCGAAAACAGAAGCGGTGGAAATCCTCAAAGGGTTACGCGATCGCTATGAAGCCCATCACCGGGTTCAAATTACCGATAGCGCTTTGTTACAAGCGGTTGAATTGTCGGATCGCTACATTACCGGACATTGTTTACCAGATAAAGCGATTGATGTGATTGACGAAGCTGGGGCGCGTGTTCGTTTGAAAGCGATGACACGACCCCCCGATCTTAAAGAGATTGATGAACAGATCGAAAAGCTGAATCAAGAAAAGGAAGCTGCGGTTATTGCCCAAGACTTTGAAAAAGCGGCTCATTTACGTGACCAAGCAGATAAACTGAGAAAGAAAAAAGATACCGTTCAGAAAGAATGGCGAGAAAAATCGAAAGAAACAGATGGCGTTGTCGATGATGAAATCATCGCCGAAGTTGTCGCTAAAATTACTGGAGTCCCTCTTAAACGGCTTGGCGATGACGAAACAAAACGTCTTCTCACGATGGAAAACGAGCTGCACAAGAAAGTTGTCAGCCAACATGAAGCGATTGTTGCTATTGCCAAAGCGTTACGAAAAAGTCGAGCAGGGATCAAAGATCCTAAACGACCTATCGGTAGCTTCATTTTTGCTGGACCTACCGGAGTTGGGAAAACCCTTCTGGCGAAACAGCTTGCAAGCTTTATGTTTGGAGATGAAACGGCGCTTTTACAATTAGATATGTCCGAGTATCAGGAAAAACATAACGTAAGCCGATTATGGGGTGCCCCTCCTGGATATATAGGATACGAAGAAGGGGGTCAGTTAACCGAAAAGATTCGGCGACGGCCTTACAGTGTTGTTCTTCTGGATGAAATTGAAAAAGCTCATCCCGATGTCTGGAATTCTCTGTTGCAAATTATGGAAGAAGGACGATTGACCGATAGTCTAGGTCGAACCATCGATTTCAAAAATTCGATTTTGATTATGACTACGAATATCGGTGCAGAAGCGATTGTTGGTAATCGTTCGCTAACCGATGTATTTTCTCCCAAGACTCCGGAATCTAGCTACATCAAGATGAAAGAGGTCTTGAAAGGGGAGATGGATCGAGTTTTCCGACCAGAATTTATTAATCGACTTGACGATGTCATTGTATTTAGGTCTCTGACAAAAGAGGATTTGAAAGCGATTATTGACATTGAATTACAAAAAGTAAGTGATCGTTTGGCTTCCCGGCATTACAATCTAGTATTCTCGGATGAAGTAAAAGAATTCCTAATTGAAAAAGGGACCAGCTTGGAATTCGGAGCGAGACCTTTACGTCGAGCAATTGAGACGTATCTTGAAGATCCTCTTTCCGAAGCGATCATTCGAGGGACATTCGAAGGGAAGAAATCGATTCAGATTCGTTTGGTTACAGATGAACTTGGTGAGAAGAAATTGGAACTATTTACTTCTACTGAGCCATCCGCCGACCAGCCCTCACCGGTTTTGGCTGGAAGCTGAGATTTACTTAAATTTTAGTACCAATTAAATTGGGCAAATAAAAAAAGAAACAGATTATCTGTTTCTTTTTTTATTTGATAAATCATTCACCGAAAGATTGTTAGCAGCAACATTTCGTTCTCACCTTTATTCTCCTCGATTTTCGTTTTCTAATAAAAGAGATATTGAACAACATTGGTAATTAGAAACTCAATAAAAGTTTGCAACTATCTTAACAGATTGCTGCAAAATGATACCCAGATTTTATAAATCGAAATCATGAGTACCATTATTATTGATTTAAAACGAACGGATTTTCATAGACCTAACTGCTTGGATGAGATAGAGTTAAGATTTCATTGGCACCATCGTTGATCAATTCCGCAGCTAATTCGAATCCAAGCTGTATAGAATTGGCAATCGGTCCTTCTCGAGTATGTACAATACGCCTTTTGCCATCAGGAGAAAGCACGGCGGCCCGCATCTTTAAGGTATCTACTCGAACTTCGGAAGAGACTCCAATAGGGACGAGACACCCCCCACCGAGTGCGGAAAGGAGAGCACGCTCCCCCAGAACGGTGCGATAATCCTTGTAATCGATTAATGCGGTAACGTAGTGAATCGTCAGTTCATCGCTAGAGCGACATTCGATACCGATAGCCCCTTGCCCAACAGCAGGTAACATCCAACTTTGGGGAAGAATTTCGGTTATTTCTTCGCTAAGAGACAATCTTTCCAACCCAGCTTGAGCTAAAATAATTCCATCCAAGTTTTCCGATTCTATTTTTCGAATTCGAGTATGTAAATTGCCCCGCAAATTTACCAATTGCAGATCAGGTCGATGATAGAGAAGCTGAGCTCTTCTGCGTAGACTGCTTGTTCCAACAACTCCATTAGCAGGAACATCGTCCAATCGAGCATATTTTTTGGATAGAAAACAGTCCGAGATAGAACCCCGAGTTGGAACTGCAGCCAGTCGAAGATCGGGTATCTCTATAGTGGGCAAATCCTTGAGGCTATGTACCGCAAGATCGATCTCATTCCGAAGCAAGGCCTGTTGCAAAGCTTTCGTGAAGACTCCGAACCCTCCCATCGAAGCCAACGCTTGATCCTGAATCTGATCCCCATGGGTCTCGATAATCACCAGTTCAAGTTCCATGGGTTGCAGAACAGGTCGAAGCCGTTCTGCAACATGATTTGCCTGCCACAATGCTAAAGGACTTCCACGGGTTCCAAGCCGGATTTTATTCATGAATCAAACTCAAAAGATAGTTATCTCAGGGCACTTGTTGTGATCAAATATTGAATACAGCTATTGAATGGTTTTCCTACCAAGTGGCCAGAAGAGATTTGAATTAAGCACAAAAAAGGGTTCTTTGCTTGTATGAATATAGAGCAAAGAACCCACAGAATAATCGGTAAAAGAATTAGATTTTTAGAATCCTCCCCCCGAAAGATGAATGGAGGATCAATAGAGATATAGAAAACTTTCGATTAGAAATCTCCACCGCCACCGTCACCGCCGCCAAAATCTCCACCGCCACCGCCGCCAAAGTCTCCGCCACCACCACTCCAACCACCACCATAATCTCCGCCACCACCGCCACTAAAATCACTGCCACCACCACTCCAATCCCCCCCGCTACCACTACTACTGCTACCACCATCATCAAAATCTCCACCGGAGCCATTGGTGTCGCTGTAGTCTCCTGCACCTCGGTTATCATCAACGTTGTTGTTGTAATTGTTAGCCCCATAGTTATCAGAACCAAAGGCAGAATTCATTCCACTGGAGTGATTACCAAAGAGGTTGTTGTACATCCACATCCCTGCCATACTTCCAAACAAACCGCCCATAAGACCACTCATAAAACCGCCACCTCCACCACCGCCGCCTCCATAACCCCCTCCTGGACCGTAACCTGGGCCTCCCGGAGGGCCATAGCCAGGACCGTAACTAGGTCGACCTGCTCCAGCTAATGCTCGGAAAATCCCGATCACCAACCAGACCCCCATTAAAACCAGCAAACCCATACACAAATAGCCTGTCCAACCTCCGCCCGCAGCATTTAGAGCAGCTTTCTGCCCCCCCTTCGCTGCGACATCTCGTTTTGTCGCTTTAGGAAGAGCGGTTTGCAAATAGGTTGCCCCATCAATCAGGCCTTTATCTTGTAAGGCAATTTTTTCCTCTCCAGTTTTTCCGCTTGCTTGCTTAAAAGCATTCAAAAAGAGATCTCGCAATTTATTTTCTTTATCACTGGTAAAATCTTTGTCGTATGCCTGTTTATCTGTCAAAGTATGGATGTGCCCTGGTTTGGCGCAAATAATGACATTGATCCCAGGCATATGCCCTATCTTATCTTTTGACCACTTGTCCCAAAATTTCTTTTTCGCCGAGTCATCGTTTTTGACTTTTTCAAATTCAGATAATTCGCTTTCTGAAAGTTTGTCGAAAGTCAAGACTCGAACAGTAGTTACCCGCTCTTTCTTCACCGAGTCGATCATCTCTTTTGCTTTGTCTTTGGCTTTCGAACTGAATAATTGGGCATTATCCTCAATAATTAAATTGGCAGGATCAACAGCAAATATTGGGTAGGTTGTTCCCAAACTTAACATCAATACAAGTATGTATATTCCTGTCTTTTTTAAGGAATTCACTACTTTCATTAGATTCATAGAACTCCAAGTCACCATTTTGTCCCTCCCAAATGAGTATTTCTTAATATCATTTCTTAATATCGTTGCTTCGTACCCATTCGCATAAACTATTGTATAGACGAATGAATTCAAAAGAACTATTTTTTACATCGCAAGCAATCGTTATAATTATCGATTTTCATTCTATATTGTACAACTATTGTCTAGGTTAACTTCCTCGATTATCCATTTCCTCTAAAAATAGAACTTTATTCATAGAGATATTCTGATTCTCTCATCAATTATTTCACTTTTTTGGAGACATATTCACACAATTCAGTAAGAGCCTGGTCCCCTAGTGTAATCTGTTCTGCTTCAGGTTTTTCCTTGAGTTTTTTGAATTTACTCGTGAATATTTCTCGAATTTTATCCTCTTGCTCTTCTTTAATCCCACGGTTTCTAGTCGCTTTGCTGACAAGTATATGAATATGTGCAGGGTTGCGGCAAATTACAAAATAGATTCCCGTAGGAGAATCAACTTCGAGCTGAGACTTCACATATTTTGACCAGAACCGCGATTTAGCAGCTCGGTCGTTCTCATCTATTTTCGAATATTCCATTTTCAAATCGGCAGGAAGTTCAGGAATCGTTTTGCAATAGACCTCCTGAACCTCTGGTAATTTAACTTCAGAAAGTATCTTCTTTGCTTTCTGAACCCCAGGAAGAGAGAAGAAATGACCAAAATCCTCGACAATCAATCTAGCCGATTTTTTTGGCGAATCCGCTAAAACCCCAGTCGAGACTTCATGAATCCCCAAGGCATGATAAGTAAACGTTTTAGAATACCCTTCAAGCGGAACTATAACGAATGACAATATCCCGCAAGCCAAAATTCCACTAATTCTAGTAAGAATTGGGAAAGAAAATAATGAGAAATTCATTTTACAAACTCCAGAAAGCTAACATTTCTAAGGTAATTCTATTCAGGAAAGCAACGATTAGAAGAAAATCTAATAAAAACATATATAATTTTCAGCAATCGACATCCCTAAGGAGACAACCCTAAGAGGGATTCGATCTGAAGGTCCATAATATTGAAAATCGGGATAAGAAAATTGATTTTTTATGTCCGATAGTACATAAAATTCGGAATTACCAGAAAAGATCACGAATGGAAAAAATACGATCGACGACCATCCTAGCGGTGAGACATCAGGGTAAAGCAGCTATTGGCGGAGATGGGCAAGTGACACTCGGGCATATGATCATGAAACCGGATGCACAAAAAATTCGAAAAATGATGGATGGGAAAGTCATCACCGGATTTGCTGGGGCAACTGCAGATGCGTTCGCGTTGCTGGAACGATTCGAAGCGAAATTGAAAGAATACCCAGGAGCGATCCCCCGAGCGGCAACAGAACTTGCCAAAGATTGGCGCCTCGATCGCTCGCTCCGCCGATTAGAGGCGATGATGATTATTCTCAGCAAGGAACATCTACTGCTTTTAAGCGGCACGGGAGATGTCATTCAGCCCAATGATGGTGTTTTGGCGATTGGTTCCGGTGGCCCATATGCACTCGCTGCTGCCCGTGCTTTAGTTAATCATTCTAAGCTTGCCACACCAGCGATTGTTCAAAATGCCTTGGAAATTGCTGCGGACATGTGTATCTACACCAACCGAAATATCACTGTGGTTGAAGCAAATTGACAGCTATTTACTAAACGATATGATTTGTTTACAACACCCATTAGAGAAACAAGATACAAAATAAATTTAAAGATCCGAAAACAAAAGATCACCGTTATAAAAATATTGGTTAGGAGATAGAATAGTGAATTTGACGCCGCAGGAGATTGTGAATGAACTCAATAAATTTATTGTCGGTCAGGAACAAGCTAAAAGAGCAGTGGCTATTGCAATTCGCAATCGTTGGCGCCGACAACAACTCCCAGAAGATATTCAAAAAGAAATCACCCCCAAAAATATTCTCATGATTGGGCCAACGGGCGTAGGGAAAACAGAGATCGCACGTCGATTAGCTCAACTTTTGGGAGCACCGTTCATCAAAGTAGAAGCGACTAAATATACCGAAGTCGGGTATCATGGTCGAGATGTTGAAAGTATGGTTCGAGATCTGGTAGAAGCCTCGGTTGCGATCATTCGAGAAAATCATCACAAATCGCTAGAAACAAAAGCACGGGAAAAAACCTCACAAAAGCTATTAGAATTACTATTGCCCGATAGCAAAGGCTCCCCTTGGAGTGATGAGGATATGACAACGGAAGAAGATCAAGAACGGCTCAAACGAACTCGCAAAAAATTGCTTGTAAAACTGGAAGCAGGGGAATTGGAGGATCGGAAAGTCGAGATGAGTGTCGAATCCAAACAGGTACCAATGGCCATGTTTTCCAACATGGGTTGGGAATCGATGGACCCAGAAATGCAAGCGATGTTTGAAAAACTGATCCCGAAACAATCGAGTACCAGGGAATTCACGGTGCGGGAAGCCCGCAAAATCTTGATGGAAAAAGAAACCGAAGGGATGATCGATCGAAATAAATTGTCGGAAGAGGCGATTGCCTTGGCAGAAAATCAAGGTATTATATTTATCGATGAATTAGACAAAGTCTGCGGGAATGATGATGGCCGTGGCCCAGATGTTTCGCGCCAAGGGGTTCAGAGAGATCTTCTACCGGTTGTAGAAGGTACCACGATCAATACCAAGTATGGCTCGATAAAAACCGACCACATTCTATTTATTGCCGCTGGGGCCTTTCACTTTGCCAAACCTTCGGATCTAATGCCTGAGTTGCAGGGACGATTTCCCATTCGTGTGGAATTGACCGATCTCAATCGAGAAGATTTTTTGCGTATTCTCACCGAACCCCAAAACGCTCTGACCAAACAGTACATCGATTTATTAAGCGCTGAAGGTGTCGATTTAAAATTTACCAAAGATGGCATCGAAGCTTTGGCCGAAATGGCCTATCAAGTAAACCAGATCGCTCAAAATATCGGCGCGCGCCGATTGCATACCATTCTCGAACGTGTCGTAGAAGAAATCAGTTTTGCCGCTCCGCACGTCTCCAAAAAAAAATCGACGATCGATGCCAAATATGTTCGAGAAAAACTGGAATCGATTGTTCAGCATGAAGATATGAGTAAGTTTATTCTGTAGTAATAATCATTGCAAACAGAAAGCTCTAACTAAAATATAGATACCGTTCACAGGTGGAGAAGGCAGAGAAGCCAAGAAGCAAATGCCTCGGGTTTACTATGCCACTCTACTTTTTTCGCTCTTGCTTTTATGGATTCAGTTTTAAAAAATGATATTAACTTAATATATGAATGGAAATTACCTATGTTTTAGTCTTGGCAACGAATGATGAACCCAGCAAGTTCCCGCAAACAAACTCACGGTGAGAGGAGAACGGTTTCAAAATACTCCTCTCAAACTTAACTCTCTTGCGATCGTCTTAAAGAAGACAATGAATAAAACTCTTTCAAGGAAGATTCGCTAAATAACCAGCAACAAAAATCTCTCCTGGTTGCTTTCGCGCGGGCATCCAAATACTTTTTCAACAGCAACAATTGCTGTTGCTTCTCCTGGTACTGGGGGAACAACGGTTCTCTCATTTGCATCGTGTATTCTAGCAGCTTTCTGTATCGATCTTTTCGCCCTTTTTTTTCTGTTGGCTGTTGTCGAATCAATTCCTCTTTTGCCAAGCGGACCAGATCATCCGCAGGAACATATTGTTGTGGATTCCAATAGGTTCTACGCAAATCTTGCTTCTTATCAACCCAATCTTGGTGTGAAACCGGTGGCCCATTATGGTCAGAACTTTCAAGATGAATAGTTGCGGTATTAATTAAATAATGGGGCACTATTCCTGCCAACCGCGCTTTCATAATCCGATCGGTTACTTCATCATAAATTCCCCCGCCAAGACCATGAATAAATAGATCCCCTAGAAAAAATCTGGCAAATAAGGTTGTTGTAAAAGCCTTTGTTCGCACTTCGGGTAGTTCCGTAAAGATCTTATTACCGGCTCGATACTCTTTTCCATTTCTTGTTCTTTTCACCCAGAGGCGGTTTCTTTGACCGAACGCCATTTGACTAGAACTAGCAGATTCTCCGTTCGCTGACTCTCTTTCTGCATGATTTTTATCCTCGCGAACATAAGCCCAAAACGGAGCCTCATACCAGAGATTATCTTCTTGCCCTTCATCATCATTCGATAAGGAGAAATCTGTCGAGGCATCTTTAACTGCTCTCGTAGCAACCGATCGAGCAGAATCTTTTTCTACAGCCAAGTCTGGAAACGGGTGGCGCGAACTGCGAATACGATTCTCTTTGCGATATTGACATAATATCTGATTGTGGACCCGATGCCATTCGGGGAGATCATCTAAAAACCACGCAACGAATTCTCGAAACGAACTGCATTGACTGACCCAACTCATAGGAATTTCCAGATTGAAACAACCCCAACTTCTTTCCATGTCTCGGCGAGCTCGACTAAAAGACTCTCCTATATTTTGGCAATTCTGATACTGTCTTTGAATTGTAGGCCAAACTTTTTCAATCATCGGCTTTTCGGGCCAGTTCCTAGTCAAGTCCTGAACCTTGCGGTAAAAATGATCCCAGAGATCTGGTGACTGCACTCGGCGAAATTCATAGGGGATCTCGCCCGAGTATTCATCGAACGGGATCGATTTTAATTCTACCTCCTCTTGAGAATGGAAAACAGGCACGCGAATTGAAGTCGATTTGATCGTATCCGTATCTACAATCAAATGTAAAGGAATAAGCTGATGCTCTCGCCCGATCTGATTCAGAGCAAAATGTTTAACCCAGACCCCCGGATGATACAGTTCTGGTTGATGTCCACTGACGATCCAGGGACGATCTGCTAGGGCCGTTTTACTGCTCTGGCATGTTAACATTTCTTGTAAGATAGGCGGAATCTGCTCCCCAGACTGCTCGAAATAAGAGACGATCGATTGCGTTATCTCTAAACGGAGTTTTCTTCGAAAATCCTGGAAAGAACTTCCCCCTACGCAAAAGTTCGCCTCTTGAAATTGCTGCCTATTATCGTTGAGAATAGCATCTATTTTTTCCCATCCAGGGGTGAGAAGGATTTGCTGATTTTGTTTCGGGGCATGAAGTCGAAAACGACTCACAAGTAAAACTCCTATAGTTCATCAATCATTTTCGATCAATCATTTTCGATCAATCATTTTCGATCGCTTAATCACCTAAGTCGTTTCTAACCACTATAGGAGCGATCAACTCTTACCAATCTGTTTCATCGATCTGTATCTCTGTTACTTTGACACGATTTTGAGAAATCAACCATTTTTTCTTTACTCGAACGATTTCATCTCCGAAATGATATAATTTCAAATCGATGAATATTCATACGGAATCAACCACAGAAACGTTTACTCCAAAAAATCAACCACAGGAAAGTTCCAGATCTTCGTTAGCGAGATCAGGAGGGAGAAAGTCGCGATCAGCACGATTGATAACCTCGCGGTAATAGGCTAATCGCACTTCCGGGTCGTTAAGCGTTCCACCAAAAGCGCGATTTGCATCCAGATATAATCTGGGTACTGCAATTTCTTTAATCTTTAAGCGTAATCGACTGGCTTGTACCCACAATTGCAACGGCATACCCCAGCTCGATTCGGTAATCTGAAACATCGATAGTGCCTGGCAACAGTAGGCTTTGAAGCCACAAAACGCATCCGTCAAATTCAGGCCAAATCGATCGTTTAGTTCTATCGTAATTTGCCGATTAATATCTCGTCGATCTCTTGGTGGATTCGTATCCTGTCTAAAAGAGCGAAGATACCGGCTACCGGAAACAATGGCAGTCCCTCGGTCAAAAGCCTCTAACAATACGGGAATCCGATTCGGCTCATGCTGACCATCGCAATCCATCGTGATTAGAATATCATAATCATGAAAAGTCGCATAATTAAAGCTAGAAGCGATCGCAGCACCATAACCACGATTCGTGGGATGATCAATCCTTAAAATATCCTTATATGAACCAAGTAAATCTGGGGTTTCATCCGTTGACCCGTCATTAACCACTAGAATATCTTCCGCAACTCCATTTTCGACATATTTCTTCACTTCGGCTAACACTCGAACTACCGATTTTGCCTCATTATACATCGGTATTGCTATTAAAGTTCGCATCTTTATTCCTCTGCTTTATTTCTTATCATGCTCCATTCTAGGCAAGAAAGGAATCATCAGACCAACAAGAACCCGAGATATTGTAAAATGTTCAGACTAGAACCAGAATTTCCGTTCTAATTTAGTCGATATTTAAATATGTCCCTTAATATAAATATTATTAGTTCAAAAATCCTTGGAGATTAACCTCCTCCACTCCCACTTCTTGTATTTAGACTTCGAGGTTTCGATTTCATCTCTAATTAGATCCAACTAATTTACAAAAGTTTTTTATTTTATTAAAATAAGTGAGAATTTCTGGATAATCCTAATCGAAGACAAACCTAACTTTGTCAACATTTAGGAATAAATAACCCAAATAATAACTCATGGGGAACTGCTACGATAGAAACTTAAATAGAATTTCTATATGATTTTATGACTTAAGCCGAAAGCCAAAAAATAGAGAAATCACAAAATTCACTAAGAAAATGAATAATCGTTCAAAGGAAATAATTCATTCAGGAAATAATTCATTCAGGAAATATAAATTCAAAAAATTGATTTGACTATGGAAAGAAGATTTAGATGACGAATTTTACTACTAATCAACAAGTATTGCAGGAACAGATTAATGATTTAGCGGAATTAGCAGGGGGGTTCATCCACGATATTAAAAACTATATTAGCACCTTTCAATTGAATCTTCAGTTGATTGCTGAAGAATTTGAAAATCCCCAAAATCATAAAGATCGGCGGGCCTTGGAACGAATCAATAAGCTGCAAAACGAATGTGGGAAATTAGTAGATTTGTCCAACGATTTTCTGCGTTTTGCCCGACTGCAAGAACTCCATTGTCGTCCATGCAAATTAAATGATCTGATTGTCGACATGATCAATTTTTTTCAACCAACAGCTAAACAAAGCGGAATCGAAATAAGATTTTATCCTATGGAGAATTCCTCTGTAATCCAAGCCGATGAAGATTTGATCAAGCAATCGATCCTCAATCTGATTCTGAATGCTGAACAAGCCATTCCCAATGGTGGTGAAATCACCCTCGCAACCAGAGCCGAAGGGGATATGATCGCCCTTGATGTCATTGATACAGGAATTGGGATTAGTCCCGATAACCTAGAGACTATCTTTCGCCCATTTCATTCAACTAAACCAGGCGGGACGGGCCTAGGTTTACCAACCACAAAGAAAATCATTCAGGCACATGGCGGGTCCATTTCGGTTCAAAGCGAAGTTGGACATGGAACCAAATTCACCCTTTTACTACCAGCTAGTTCTGAAGGGCATCCTCAGGCAAAAGATTCATCAGAAGTATTTTTGAAGTCCTAACAAACCCTGTCTTTTCTTTTCAAGAAATCTAATCTTTCCTATCCATTAGTTGTATGAAAGCTCAGAATTTATCTTTGCTAAATATTTCAGGATCGTTAGGAAAAATAGAGATTGGGTTTATTTCCGAAAAAAATGCACAAAAAAAGATAAAAATCCAAAAAAATTAGTGTAAATCTCTGGACAGCTCATCCAAAATCATATAAGGATACAGAATATCCTTTTGCCTTGGTGAACAAACGGAAATTTTATTTTCCGCTTATCGTCCCTGAACTACGGACGCAGGCAATTGAGGAGTTTGTTCTTGAAAGGATCGATTGATTTTATGGCACATGTTGTCACTGCCCCCTGCTACGATTGCAAATATACTGATTGTTGCGTTGTTTGTCCGGTAGAATGTTTTTATCAGGATGATAAACAGCTTTATATTGATGCAGAAACTTGTATCGATTGCGAAGCTTGTGTTCCGGAATGTCCTGTGGAAGCGATTTTCCTTGCGGATAACGTTCCTGACCAATGGAAGAGTTTCATCGAACTCAATGTTACTAAGGCAGAACAGTTAAAGGCTGGCACCGGTCATATCACCGAAAAACAAGATGCGCTTGAAGGTCCGAGCTGTAAAAAAGCATAAATTTTATTATTACCGTATTGTTTCTAAGTGCAGTTCGATCTTAAAATCTATAAATGATTTAATTGTTATTTCAAATACATTTTGAAATAACAATCAAAAATTGCCAAAACAATCCAAAAATAATCAAAAAAATATAATTGAGATAGATTCAGAAAAGTGAGGAGATTTACCATTTTCCCACTTTTTTCTCTTTTATGAATGGAAATTTGTGAATTATTTTGGGATCATTTCCCTTGATATTCCAATCACAAAATAATTTTTCCAAAAATTATAAGTGTCTGTCCTATAAATTGAAAGATCAACTTCAGATATCAATATTCTCTTATCTTTTGATTTTCATTCAGGATTTGGAGTTCGATCCCAACGAACAGCTCGAACCTCAGATTCGATACTCACCCTAGCTACTATTTCTTCCAAAGCCCTATCTAATCGTTCCGGAGCGAAAATATGAGCATGAACGATCATTTTTTGATGCGCTGCATCTTCTGTTGAAAGCCCCTGAAGATTCAATTTGGGGTGATTGCCAATGTGACGAAGCAGAATATGACGAAGTTGAGCATCAAATTTTTCATCACATTCAATCCGTAAATGATAATAACTTTCGATATTAATTGCCTGTTTAGATCGATTATCGATCCATGTTGCTAATGGTCGAAGCGTTAAATGGACCCCCACCACCGCTGAAGTCCCCACCATCGCATGAAATGGGAAACCCAACCCGGATAACGAACCTACTGCCCCACTACACCATAACGACGCAGCTGTATTCAGGCCCTTAACGGTCAAACCATCGCGAAGAATAACACCGCCTCCCAAAAATCCCAATCCACTCACGACATAAGCGGCTATTCGTGTTGGGCCGTTTACATCCTCCATCAAAATAGTTAAGGAAACAAACAATGCCGAACCTAAAGCAACTAAAGTATTCGTGCGCAATCCCGCTGGATGCTGCCGAAATTGCCGTTCCGCTCCGATCATCATTCCCATTAATAACGCAACTATTATATTTACTACAAATGACCACAATGGCACGATAATCTTTTCCCATAAACAATTTGTGAATTTTTCTTCTTTTTCGCTTCAAAATTTGTTATACTAAATTTATAGTTCTCTGGAGGACGATCCTTTATGGAATTGTGGAGAAAATCTTATTCATCGCTCCGATTTCTCTAATTTAAAATTCTCTTAAGGAATGTTCTATAAAACTTCATCAACCCGATTGAGAATATAACCATGTTCTATCAACAAGATTCTAACTTATGCACTACATTACTCGCTAAAACCCGACTTAGTTTTTGCTGGAGATTTTTTATCTCCTTGCAAATATTTTTACTTGGTGGTTATTTTCTCAATTCTCCGAATCAAGTCGCCGCGCAGGACATGGTCGCCGGTAAAACTCGTGCGCAATGGATAGAAATCGTTAAAAAAGAAGGTTCATCGGATAACCTTCGACGAGCAGGTGTTGCGGCGCTAGCGATTTTTGGGATCACTTATGATGATGTCGATAAAACCCTCGCTACTCTACTAGCCGAAGACAAAGCTGAAGTCGTTCGCAATCAGGTCTTGATTACTCTTGCTAACAGCAAAAAAGCCGATTTATCACGCTGGGCCAATCGTCTTGCCGATACCCTCAAAAACGATAAATCTCCCCGGCTTCGTCAACAAGCTGTCTTCGTTCTTGGCCGGATGGAAGAATTGGCTAAGCCAGCATTAAGCAATATCATCTCTGCTTGCAAAGATTCCGTTCCGAACGTCCGAGCTGCTGCAGTTGAATGTTTGAGCAAAACTGGTGCTACTGCTAAATCAATCATTCCCGTTATTTTACCTTTACTCAAAGATGAAAATTGGCAAGTTCGTCTTAATAGCGTTTTGGCTCTGGGACGCTTAGAATCTCTCGCTTCCGAGACGATTCCTAATCTTATTCAGATGTTAGATACCGAAAAAGAAGCGAGTGTCCGATTGGAAATCATTCGCGATTTTGGCATGATCGGTACAGATAGTTCCGTTGTCCCTATCCTTGTTAAAATCGTCAAATCAGATTTGAATGCAGAAAATCGGCAAACTGCCGCTCTCAGTTTAGGTAAGATGAAAAAAGCTGCTTCTTCATCTACTATGACTCTATTAGAAATTCTGCAAAACGACTCGGATGCAACAGTACGAACCTATCTAGTGAGAGAGCTTCCAAAAATTTCGGTAGATCAACTAAAAGTGCTCGTCACCCCGTTTGCAAATCAATTGATTAAAGAAACGAATTACAACGTTAAGGTCGCAATTATTGAAGAACTGGGTGCGATGGGCACTCTAGCTATTGATGCCCTACCCGCCCTAAAAAAAGCTCAAGACGATATTTCTGTCGAAATTAGAAATGAAGCCAAACTAGCGATTAAAAAAATTTCTCCACCAAAAACCAAAAAATGATCTAATTATAATCAAATTGATCGATCCTTTTGCTTTGGTTCAATGTTTTTATATAACGTAAGCTTGCAAAATAGTTTACCTCGGATTATAATAAGAATATAATTTCTACTCGGAACCCTACGAACCTACCTGTTCCGAAGCGGATAATTTTTGTTTGCAAAGTAATGATTTTTTCTTAATCTTAATTAGTAATTTCATAAATTTGATTGAGAATGAATCAAAATAGTTACCGGTCTAATTATTTATTGTTATCCCTCCATTAAATTATAAATTAAAAAAATTATAAATTAAAATATTTTCTAAATTTTATGTTTATATTCTGAGTCGATTACTAAATTTTCTGCATAATCCAATGAGTTTTATTCTAGAGAATATTATTCAGGGGAATATGATTAGGAGAATATGATTAGAAGATAATCTAAGTAATCGTTAGAGGGCATCAAAATTTCTTAACCTGGTTTCATTTTCTAAGATTAGAAATAACTAGAGTTAAATTAAATCCGTATTTTTCTTATGATTTTTGATGGATCTACTAATTAAATTTTAACCTGCGTTTTTATATGATTTGAATGAAATGAAATTTAAGGCTTTTTTGAAAATCAATGATATTAAAAGATAATAATTTACAAATTCGATTAATCAGTTTAATAGGTTTCAAGGCATTCCTTATTTGGACTTCTGCCCTGATTTTAATTCTGTTTGGATTTTATTTCACCTTTGTACCCGCTTCTAGTGCGGATCCGATTACGGATTCAACTGCCAGTTCTGAGGATTCAAAAAACGAGAAATCTCTTCCTAAACCCACGACTCAGGTTGCTAAAGACTCAAATGCGATTGACCCCATCTTAGCAACAAAAATAACTCCTTTCTTTAAATTGTATTGTTTAAATTGCCATAATGACGACAAGCAGTCCGCAGGTCTATCCTTGGAAGATTTCAATACCGCTTCGACATTCCAAAAAGAAAGAAAGATGTGGGAAAAAATCCGTGAAAATCTGGCAACCAATCTCATGCCTCCTGCCAAAAAGAAGCAACCTCCTAAAAATGAGCGTGACGCTGTTATTCAAGCAATTGAAGATAAATTGAAAATCGATTGCGGCTTGGTGAAAAACCCTGGAGCACCGACCATTCGCAGACTCAATCGTGCCGAATACACGAACACGATTCGCGATCTTGTTCATGTAAAATTTCAAGCAAATGACGATTTCCCAACTGACGATGTTGGCTACGGTTTTGATAATATTGGGGATGTTCTTTCGTTACCCCCCCTTTTACTAGAAAAGTATCTCCAAGCTGCTGAAAAAATTCTGGACGATGCCATTGTCGCTAAACCCAAAATGCCAGCCTCCAGTAAAAACCGATTCTTTGCTCAAAATTTGCGTGTTCCGCGATTCTTATTACAAATGAGTGATCGCCGCATTTTCATAAATTCTAATGAGTTCTCCCCTGGATTAAACCATGATTTCACTTTCGAAGGAGACTACACGATTCGGATTCGTGCTTATTGTGAAGATACGGAAAAAGATTTCCCAAGGATGAACCTTAAAATTGATAATGTGGAACAAAAAATCTTTGCAATTGAACCGAATAATAACAGGCCGAAAACATACGAATTCAGTACCCACTTAAATACTGGGAAACATAGTATTATGGTCTCTCTCGCGAATCCAGGTGTTGTTAAAACCTCAAAAGGGGATAAAAAGCGCACCCTTTATATCAATATGATCGAATTAGAAGGCCCATTTAATCCTAAACCATTGGATTATCCTCTTCCACACAAAAGCATCATGATTGCGACCCCTTCGGAGAAAGTCTCTCCGGATCAAGCTGGGAAACAAATTATTCAAGAGTTTGCCAAAAAAGCATTTCGTCGTCCCGTAGCACCCGCAGAAGTAGAAAAATATCTAAAATTATTTAGGTTTGCACAAAGTCAAAAGGAAACATTCGATCGTTCCATTCAGATAGCATTGCGAGCAATTTTGGTCTCCCCGTACTTCTTATTCCGCATCGAAAACGATTCAGGTAAACCAGGGAGCAACCCAGTCAACGATTACGAGCTAGCAACACGCTTATCATACTTTTTGTGGTCGAGTATGCCCGATGATACTTTGTTTCGATTAGCAGAACAAGGGAAGCTTCATGATAAAAACACTCTCATATCTCAAGTGAAAAGAATGTTGAAAGATCCTAAATCCAAAGCACTTACAGAAAACTTCGCAGCTCAGTGGTTGCAATTAAGAACATTGGATACAGCAATTCCGGATCAAGCTACGTACAGAAGCTATCGTTCCGAACTCAAACCGCTGATCGTCAAAGAAACCGAAATGTATTTTGAATACATTTTGCAACAAAATCGTTCGGTTTTAGAATTCCTTGATTCGAATTATACGTTCCTCAATAATCGTTTGGCAAAATTTTATGGGATAGGTGGAGTAATCGGAGACGAATTTAAGAAAGTAGAGCTAAAAACCGATAAACGGGGAGGAATAGTTACTCAAGCAAGTATTTTAACGTTAACATCGAATCCCACTCGAACTTCCCCCGTCAAAAGAGGAAAATGGATTCTTGAAAATATATTAGGTGATCCTCCACCACCCCCCGATCCAAACGCTGGTCAGCTCGATGATGCTAAAAATGGAGTTTTGCATGGTACGCTGCGCCAACGAATGGAACAACATCGAGCGAATCCTATCTGTGCTTCTTGCCATCAAAAAATGGATCCGCTCGGATTTAGCCTAGAAAATTTCGATGGAGTAGGATCGTTCCGACTATCTGATGCCGGCTCGAATATTGATAGCCGGGGAGAATTGCCTGGCGGAATTAAATTTGAAGGGGCTAAAGGGCTTAAAAAAGTCTTACTAAGTAAGTCCGAAATGTTTCGCCGTTGTTTGGCTGAGAAGTTATTGACCTACGCGCTCGGTCGAGGATTAGAATATTACGATAAATGTGCGGTCGAAGATGTAGTAAAATACCTCAAACAAAACCGTGATGAATTTCCCAGTGCCTTTGTCGCTGTTGTATTAAGTGAACCTTTTTTGAAACGTCAATCCAATCGGAGTAACGATAAATGATATTTTCTTCATCCACCATAACTAGAAGAACGGTATTGCGGGGTATGGGTACAGCTGTGGCTCTTCCTTTATTGGAGGGGATGCAAAAAATAGAAGCAGCAGAACCAGGAAAATCCCTAGCAGCTATCGGAACAAATGCGTCTCGAACTGAGAAACCGATTCGTTCGGTGTTTCTCTATGTACCCAATGGGGTTGTAATGCCGGATTGGACTCCGAAAACGGATGGTACATCTTTTGAACTGCCCCCCATTTTACAGCCTTTGGAGCCTTTTCGCAAATATCTCAATGTCTTTACCGGTTTAACCCTCGACAAAGCTAGACCGAATGGAGATGGTCCTGGGGATCACGCTCGCGCGAACGCCACTTTCTTGACCGGTCGACAACCACGAAAAACCAATGGTGCCGATATTCGCGTTGGTCAATCAGCAGATCAATGGATTGCCAATCAAATCGGTAATCTAACTCGATTCCCTTCTTTAGAACTTGGTATTGAGCGTGGTTTACAATCTGGGAATTGTGATAGTGGTTATTCCTGTGCCTACCAGGCCAATTTTTCCTGGCGAGCTGAAGCTACCCCCAATGCCAAAGAGATAGATCCCAAACTGGTTTTTGATCGGCTTTTTGGTGCCGGTTCTGGTCAAGAACAAAACCAGGCTCAAGCTAAACGGGAACTGTATAATAAGAGTATTCTCGATCTTGTCCGTGACGATGTGACCCATTTACATCATCAACTCGGAAAAGCGGATCAACGAAAAATGGACGAATATCTGACAGCAATCCGCGAAGTAGAACAGCGAATTCGTTTTGCACAAGAACACCGTAATTCCAAAACTAGTTTCAAACCGAATTTGCCAAAACCAACAGGAATTCCTAAAGATCTTGTTGAGCACATTCGATTGATGTGTGATATTTCTGTCTTAGCACTACAAGCCGATTTAACCCGCGTTATAACACTCCCTTTTGCCAATGATGGGAGCAATCGTTCTTACAAAATGATCGGAGTAAATGATGGTCATCACGATCTCTCCCACCATGGGAATGATAAAGTCAAGTTAGAAAAAATCCGTAAGATCAATCGCTTCCACATTGAACAGCTCGCGTATTTCTTGAGCAAACTTCAATCGGTTCAAGAAGGGAATACTACTCTTCTGGATCAGATCATGTTAGTTTATGGGTCAGGAATAGGTGATGGCAATCGGCACAATCACGACGATTTACCGATTCTTTTCATCGGTGGCGCCGGTGGGAAAGTTGAAGGGGGTCGTCATATTACCTATGCGAAAGATACCCCATTGATGAATCTCTATTTAGCCATGTTTGAAAAATTAGGTTGCCCCAAAGGAAGCTTTGGCGATAGCACTGGGACATTAAAAATATAAAGATCGAGGTTTTTAAGAACTTTTCCCGTGCATGTACCATTCTTTGAACAAACCATGCACGTGAAAATAGTTCCATTTGTGATTATCAATCGTTGCCCTAACCGATAACCGTTCTTATTGCGTTTCTTATTTGGTTTTCTGATTTTTTTTCAAATCCGGTCCAGTCAAATCGATCGTTTAAACACAACTAAAATCTATTAGCCCCAATAGTAAGTCGATCTTTCGGGCCAATGGGCAATGCGTTATGATTTGAGTCGATCTCAACGATCGCTTCTAGTTCATTTTTTAGGTTCATCGAGTTTCTCTTCTTCTCTGGTGATTATTTTGAGTTGTTCCGCTTTTTTCTTATCTCCTTTAAGTTCATAAAATTCAATTAGTCTGTTACGAGCTTCTGCTATCCGATATTTTTCATTTTTAGAACAATTGCTAGGAATATCTTTCCGTTTTTGAACTAAATGTTCATACCCTTCGCGGAGAAAAGGTTCTGCTTCATTCATGCGTTTTTGTCCCATTAAACTAGCTCCCAGAACTGACTTGATATAACCGATCAACCAAGCTTGCGGGAATCGAATTTGAACCGTTTGCAAGGAAGAACGCAGAACTTTTTCGGCTTTTTCATATTCTTTCATTTGCAAATAAGCAGCTCCTAGATCTACTTGGCACGAAGCGATCTGGATATCATTGCTAAGATTTTCTTTTTTTCTAATCTCCAAATAATTCTCGAATAATAAAATGGCTTTTGGTAGCTTTTCAACTTCTTGATAGCATTGGGCGAGGCAACGCATCGTTTCCAAAGTTTGTGGATTATTGTTACCTAATTTACTTTTCTGATAGATTAAACAATCTTCAAAAAGAACAATCGCTTGGTTAAACTGGCATCCCTCCTGGTAGGCCAGCGCCAAATTATTTTGAACGGTTACTGTTGTTGGATTATCCTTTCCCGTTCTGTTTAGCATAAGTGCCAAACAATCTTTCAACAGCTGAGTGGCCCGATTTAGCTGGCCGGCTTCGTGGTATAATTGAGCGAGATTATTTTGCGTTATTAAAGTTTCCGGATGATCATCACCTAACTTTTTCTTTTTCAAAGCCAGACACTGTTCATATATTTCCAGAGTGGTTGATTTTTGATTTCCGATGTGATATGCTCGCGCGAGGCTATTCATGGTACTGAGAATGGCGGGGTGATTTTTTGCGAATTTGCGCTTTTGCATCTCTAGAAGATTCTCCAACATGGAGATTGCCTCTTTTAAATTGCCGCCATTTTGATAGGCCACCGCAAGGCTTCCCATCGCTGCAAGCGTTGCTTGATGATCATTTCCCAAGCGAGACTTCAAAATTGTTAAACTTTTTTCGTAGAGTGGAATCGCGCGATCCAGCTGGCCTGCCTGCTGGTAAGTTTCGGCAAGATTTCCCAGAGTAGTAGCTACATAAGGATGATCTTTATCGACGATTTTGTTTCGCCTTGTTAAACATTCCTCTAGCATGGCAATAGCCAGATTCACTTGACCATCGTTTCGATAAGCAACGGCCAGATTTTCGAATGTATTCAGATATTGAGGATGATCTTCCCCGAGTTTCGATTTTTCTAATCTCAAACACTCTTCATAGATCGAAATAGCAAGTTTTACTTTCCCCGCTCCAAAATAAGCAAAGGCCAAGTTATTCATCGAAGTAAATGTTTTGGGATGCCCCTTTCCGAATTTATTTTGCTGTTTTCTCAAGCATTCTTCCAAGAGGGGTAGAGCCTGCTTCAGCTGACCATTTTCAATATAAGCAGCAGCAAGATTATTCATTGTCGTTAAAATCAACGGATGGGTTTTCTCCAATCGATTCATTTCCAAAGCCAGACATTCTTGGAAAATAGAAATCGCTCGTTTGATTTGACCATCCATTCGATACGCTCGGGCTAGATTATTGAGTGTAGCGAGCGAATTGGGATGATCTTTGCCAAGTTTGCTTTGTTCCAGAACCAGGCATTCTTCTAAAAGGGAGATAGCCCGTATGACTTGAACATCCTCCAGATAGCTATTCGCGAGGTTATTCATTACTGCCAAGCTATTGATATGGTCCTTGCCAAACTGTTTTTGATAGCGCGCTAAGCATTCTTCTCCGATTTGAATGGCACTTTTAATGGCACCATTCGCTTGATAAGCCAAACCGAGATGATACATACAGCGCAGAACCTGCTCATGATTATTACCCAGTTCCTTTTCTAGATTAGCTTTCATTTTTTCTAACATCTGAACAGCAACTTTTGAATTTCCTAACCAGAGGAGAGTTCGGCCAAGAGTGTTTTTTACCCGAGCAACAATCTCCATATTCCCTTGTTGTTCCTCATCGTGCAATTTTTCGACCATCTCTTCCAAACGAGTGATAATCTGTTTTTTTAGCTCCTCTCCGGTTATCTCTTCGTGCCTGCCTTCATCGGATTGAGCGAGTAAAGAACTCAGAATTTCAAAGCCTCGGCTCATCTGCGTCAAGTTTTGTTCGGCAATTTTCCGCTGTTTTTGTGCAACTCGACTCGCATTTTCCGCTTGCTGTCTATGCTGTTCCGCTAATTCTCTTTGCAGATCCGACTCAATTTTCTGGTCTTGGGCGATTTGTCTCAGTTGGTCCGCAATCGTCTTTAGTTCCAATGTCTTTTGCTGTTGCCAAATCATAAAGAGGGTCGTTACGAACATCAAGACCATGATGGACGCTACCAAACTAAATGCCCAGCGATACTTGACAACCATTTTTCGAAATTGATACAAACGAGAGGGGGGATGAGCAGATATCGGTTCGCCATTCAAGTAATGTTGTAAATCTACTACCATTTCTGCCGCAGATGAATAACGGGAATTACGATCTTTGGCCAGTGCTTTTAAGACGATCCAATTGAGCTCACCACTCAAATAACTCCGCAACCGCGATCTATCCAATCGGCATTTTTTTGCCTGCGCATCCCAAGAGTCTTTTGACAACAATTCGACTAAACTAACTGTTTCGGCAGTTGTGATAAGCTGCAATCCGGATAAGAAACTCATATCGCGAAGCCTATTTCCGAACGGTGTTGTACCTGTAAATAATTCGCATAGAATCACTCCGAGAGCATAGACATCCGAACGGGTGTCGATATCTTTGACACCATTCGCTGCTTGTTCAGGACTCATGTATTCCAAAGTACCTATAACCGTTCCACAATCTGTTTGAGTATTCTCTTCTCCTTGCGAATTTTCTCGTATCACTTTTGCAACACCAAAATCGATAATCTTAGCTACCACCTTCTCATCATACCAGCCAACCAGGATATTCGATGGTTTTAAATCGCGATGGATAATCCCCTTTTGATGGGCATGTTGCACCCCTTGACAAACAGTTATGAATAATTGAATCCGTTCTCGAATCGTCAGACAATGTTTATCGGCAAAATCGGTAATCGCTTGGCCATCCGGAATAAGCTCCATGACAAAATAAGGCTCCCCCTTATCCGAAGTTCCAGCATCCAATATTCGGGCAATTTGTGGATGATCCATCAATGCCAATGTTTGCATTTCCGTACGAAATCGTTCCGCCAGCGAGGCTAACGACTTATCTGCTCGGATCAGTTTGAGAGCTAACTGCCGCGTAACTGGAGAGGTTTGCCAGGCTTCATAAACCGTTCCCATTCCCCCTTCCCCTAAGACCCGAATCAATTCATAGCGACCAATCATCCCCATCCGATTTTTGTTGTTTTTGCTCGAAGGATACTTTTCTGCATCCAAGGTTACTACCTTATCGAGAGAAATGTTGGTATAACTTCGTAGTTCAACTTCTCCATACTTTGTTCGGTCAAGTATTTGCTTTTTTTCTCGAGAGGAAAAATCGTCCGGCTCATGTTTCTTTTCGAGAGATAGAGAAGTTGGATTTTTTTCTTTATTTAAAGGAATAATTGAAGGTAAAATGAAATGGATGGTAGGCGTTCTTTTACTCGCCATCGATTGGTGTTTGTCATCTAACCCAAGTTTAAATTCCGGGTTGTATTGGGAATTCGGATGATCGGTTTCCAAGTCATCTGTTTTTGAAGATTGTTTATCCATTATTGTTGTCTTCATTAATATCTAATCGTTGCAAAAACAGCTTGGTTAGAACTGAGTCAAAAATAAATTGATTCGACAACGAGATTTCTGAGTTCTTAATTAAAATCTTTTGATGGAGTTATTTATTAATACTCTAGTACGGGGAACATTCCCTTTTCGAATTATTACAGGCGGTTTTTGTTGACAGACTAAATAATTTATGAGAATCCCCCTTCGACTGGGAATTCGATTATCCCACGGAGTAGTTTTGCATAAACTCACCTTTAATTACAACAAATTAACCCTCCTTTGGTTACAAGAAAAATTTTTCCTTTTTAAAAATTTATATATGTAAAGGTCAGCAATTATTCGCTAAGACTAGTTTGCTCCCAAAGCTTCGAAATATATTGCCGATTTGATAAACTCATGAACAAGAGATTTGTGAATTTTTTCTTGGAATAACATTCTTAGAAAATATGATCTCGATCTAGAATTATGAATTCTATATATCGAGAAAGATCAAAATGACTAATCTAAAAACAAAGTTAAGAGATGAGTTTTGTCCCATCATTTGTCGTAATGGTACCACATCAAAATAGGGCTAAATTTGATTCTTTACTTTCTCTGTAACATATTCTTTACTTTCTCTGTAACATATTAGGATTTAGAGGTGCCGTTGGGTTTATAGTACCTGAAGAACCATTATTTGAATCAGCAGGATTATTCATAATGGAACCGGTCAATGTTAGATTATTCGAAACAGAATTCTTATTATTTGCGCTAGGATTCGTTGGGTTGTCCGGAGTCGATTTCGCAGCGGAACCGTTTTTGAGAACTTCAGGGGTTGCCATTGGTACAGTTAATTTTTGATCAGGTGGTAGATTTTGCATTCCATAATCGTACCAAGCAGTTGGATCCCGATTCAACTTGACCCCGGTAATTTTTTCTAAACTTTCATAGCTCAGAAAAGCGACGGCAACATCGGTTTCCGATTGCAAAAGCTCGATGAGAGTTTTGACTGCTTTAGCCTCGTTTTTGTAGTTGGACAAAGCACGAATGGCGGTTCGTTTAAGTTGCAGATCATCGACTGTAGAGATCGATGTCACAGCGGCTTGGGTCAGATTTTCCAGCGAGCGAGTAGCTGTAGGTTTTTTAGCTACTTGGCACAACGTGTTAAGTCCCTGAGGACTAAGTACCTTACCCATCGCATCTAGAGCACAAGTTTCTAGATCCGTAACCTGTTCGACTGTAAATCCTCCTTGAAGTAATAATGGCCCTCTACTATTCATATTATATTCGCTTGCCATTGCAGTAGCTGGTTGGACATACGTCGTGGGAGGAGGTAAGTGCACGAGAGTTTGATAGGCATTTTCGATAATCTCTGCACAGCGTGGATCTTTGATTCGTGCCAGAGTTTTCATCGCATCCCAGCGCATTAGATACGCGGGATCTTTAATCGCCATCGGTTCGAGAATCGCAATCAAATCTTGGCGATCTTGTTCAGATAATGCAACAATTTTTTTTTCGGTCAAATTGAGCATTGCTTCACGGGTCGTATCGGCATCATATTTATCAGGATTGCGCATAACGACCATCGGATCGGGCGTAACAAATAAAGTGGTTCGGGGTTCTTTGCGAAACCGCCGGGATGTCATTTTATTCCAAGTATAAGCGCAACCGATTTCCGAAGCAATTAAAAATGCAGCTAAAAACTTAATCAGTAATAGACGACCTGGCCTAATTCGACCAATTCCAAGCTGCATCCTAACCCCGCCTCTCCCCTAAATTACCAATTGGAACCGAATTCAACCCCTTTACTGAGCATTGATCTATACGATCCAACTATACCTTCAGGCTAAACTCTTTTTCACCCTTCAATTATTTTTGAGAGGAATACTCGAAATGAGATTACTGGTCAAGAGGATTGTCCTCTTGCTCTCGATCCATGAACTGGATCTTTCCTAGAAGAAATTTGCGATTAAATTGATTTTCACCATCATGATTTTCGCTACCATGATTTTCGCCATTATAGGGAGCAAAATAAACCGAATAGGGAGCAAAATAAACCCACTCCGCGAAAGAAAAATAATTCATCACAACAACTTATGTAATAAACCAAAAATACCACCCTAAGATTGATTGAATAAGAAAGATAAAAGTGATTAAAATAGGCTCGTGGAGCTTTAAGAGATGTTAATCTTTTCAAAGGTTAGGTTAGATTGGCAAGTTTTCAAATCAACTCGTGTTTTCGTAGAAGTAGGAAAAATAAGAAGGGTAGGCAAGAATGCCTTCCCTTCTGAGATTTGGGATGATGATGGGGGAAGAATAAATAGGTCTTTATTCCATCCCTATCGAATCACAACTAAAACGGAACTAAACTACAAATTAGGAGACAGATCTCTGCGGGCAAAGTCGAACTGAAAACCTTAACCAGCATTGGTTCCCGAAGCAGCATAATCTTCCATTTTGCGTGCAACAGACAATGGCAGGACTTTTTTCAGACGTTTACTGCGTCGAAGTTCGGCCCAATTTTTCAAATGAAACTCTGCTAGCTTACTCTGGGTACAGGCATGATAATGGCTAATGAGGGGATGAATCCACTGATAGTCGACATAAGTACAATCGACAACAGCAACACTCCGGGAATGCAATTTGGCATGAAGCTGATGATCGGGATCCCAGATAAACAATTCGCCCCCCGTCATTCCAGAACCAACTTCGTTTTCAATTTCACCAAGAATGACTACACGTCCCCGCGTCATATACTCGCAAGCATATTTACCAGCTCCTTCGGCAACGATGGTAGCCCCCGAATTACGAATTCCGAGACGATGGCCAGCTCGCCCACCGATGAAAATAGTTCCCCCTGTAGCACCATAACCGACATTATTCCCCGCGACACTCTGAATCTCTTCTCCATAATCGGTATTGACGTAATCTAACGTAATCGTGATCTGGCCGCCACTCATCCCTTTGGCAACTCCATCTTGGGCGAATCCATACAATTCGAGATCAAGTCCATGAATACACCATGCGCCAAAAGATTGACCCGCTTCCCCGGTAAATCTTACTTTAATTCGGCGATGATTCGGCATCCCTTCGCGTCCATACAATTGAGCAATAAAACCGGCGATTGTCGCCCCAACTGCCCGATCCTGATTTTTGATACGAAAAACCAAATCGGCGTTTTGAGCCACATCAACAGCATCCCGGCCCGCTTCGATAATCCGCTCATTCAACGATTTCTCTTTCGGTATACATATCCCGGTCGCATCGGTAAGCCGAGGGAATTTTTCGGCTAAAGTACTCATTGCCATATCCGCGCGAATGAATCGATGCAAATCGACCAAGGCGGCTCGCCCTAGGAGTTTCGGATTCTTCTGTAAAAGATCACTTCGGCCTATGATTTCTTTCAATTCCGAAAAGCCCATGGCCCCGAGCTGCGTTCGTACTTCTCCAGCAACAGAGTGAAGATAGGCTTTGGTATGTTCCGGGTGCCCTTTGAATATCTCAGGGGAACCGGTAATCCCTGTGGGGCAATTGGGGATATGACAGCTTTTGCAAACAATACAACCAACGGAAACCATCAGCCCTTGACCAAAGCTAAATTGATCGGCACCAAATAGGGCATATTTAATAACATCGATGCCGTTTTTAATGCCGCCCCCAACTCGAAGGGTTACTGCATGTCGTAACCCGTTAACCACTAGGGCTTGATGAGCCTCTGCCAATCCCATCTCGGAAGGGAGACCAGCATGTTCTTTAGAGGATACCATCGCCGCACCGGTTCCGCCATCGATCCCATCGATCTCGATAATATCGGCTCCTGCTTTGGCCACCCCTACCGCAATGGTCCCGATATTTTCCACGGCAACTAGTTTGACAGAAACGGGGATCCCTGGTTTAACCGCTTTGAGATCATAAATCAATTGAGCAAGATCTTCAATCGAATAGATATCATGATGTGGCGGAGGAGAAATTAAATCATTTCCCGGTTTACCAAAGCGGATTTCGGCAATCTCGCGGGTAACTTTTTTACCCATCAATTGCCCGCCTTCTCCCGGTTTAGCCCCCTGTGCCATTTTGATTTGAATTTCATCAGCATTGATCAAATATTCTGCATCTACCCCAAATCGTCCCGATGCGATCTGACGAATTCGACTGCGGAACCGCGATTTTCTTATATCGCCGTGTAAAGCATAGATTTCTGTATGTTTCAAGCGCTTATTTTATATCTCTTCCCAAAATGGTCCCCACGGCCGTTCTGGCATATCGTTGCGGAACCGCGCCTCTCCCCCTTCTCCACTATTCGAATAGCCATCCAATTCATTGAAAGCGGCCGCAATCGTTTGGTGCGAGGCCCCCGTAAGTGCCCCATGGCTCATGGCCGCACCGCGAAACCGTTTTTGAATGATCTCTAGCTCCGATTCGATCTTATCTAGGGCAATCTGTTTCGCTTTAGGGGCATAGAGGATCTGGAACAGATCACGTAAAACCGTGTGAGGCCGTGTTTTCACTAGTTCGGTGAATTTATCGTACTTGTTAGCGACTCGCAACGAGGAATCGGGATCGACTTCACTGGGTGGGGCAGTATATGCTATCTCTCCACCGCCCAATTCCGGTTCTGGATGGGCTTCGCGAACGGCCTCACGTAAAGCCATTCGCACCTTGGCATTGAAGGCATGATAGTCCCGATTGCGACCCAGAACATTCATTTTTTCTGCTTGTTGAATACGCCAAGCAGCATCTTCTACCAGTTCTTGGAAACCTATTCCGCCAATACGGGAAGGGAAATCTCCCAAAAAGGACATTAATTCTTCCGAAAACCCGACTGCTTCGAAAAGCCGTGCACCGCGATAGCCTTCGATCGTTGTAATCCCCATTTTGGCAATTACTTTTTTGATCGTATCTTCCAATGCAGCAAACAGATTTTCTAGACATTCCTGCGCTGTTAAGCTAGATTCTTGTTTGGTATCGGGATCTTTGAACGTCAGACCATTCTTGATAAGACGGAACATCAAATAGGGATGGACCGCATCGGCACCAAGCCCAACGAGACAGCAGATATCGTGCCCTTCTTGGACATCGCTTGCTTGCACAATGATCGTGCAATGATAGCGAAGCCCCTGCTGGCACAGATAGGTATGAACAGCTCCTAAGGCCAAGAGAGATGGGATAGGAACAACCCCGAGATGACAAGCTTCCTTATCGCTTATCACCAGGACTCGGTAGCCATTCAAGACCGCTTTTTCGGCCTCGCTTTGCAAACGAATCAAATTTTTCTTCAAGGCATCCGCACTTCCGCTCAAGGGGAAAGTAGCGTCCAGATTATGCATCGCTAGAAGTTCGTTTCGGCGAATTTCTTCGAGCACCGCATCACTAATCACGGGGCTAGATAACTCCATCTGGCGACAAGGGAGATCCCGATTATTCTCTTCATTTATTTGCGGTAATTGCACCAAATTTGACTGGCCTAGATAGGTGATCAATGACATCGCCCCCCCCTCTCGATAAGGATCGATGGGTGGGTTAGTCACTTCAGCAAAAGTCTGTTGTAAATATTTAAATAAAGTAGGATGATATTGAGAAAATATAGTCAAAACACGATCATGACCCATAGAAGAGAGTGGTTCTTTCCGCAATTTAGCCATCTCTTTGACAAAGACTGCTCGTTCAAAGTCCCAGCCTGCGGCTTGGAGTAAATGATCTAGACTCCAATTTCGATGTGATAACAGAGCTTCTACCGTATCCTCGGTCTGAGGGGTGAAATCAAATGTTTCCGGAATAACAATCTCTGTTTGATTCCGTTCGTGAATCGAAGTATAATTCTGTTTTTCGCTATTCTCTACTTCCTCGACCACTCGTTTCATGATCTGGTGATGATCTAACCGTTCCCCCGTATGAGTATCCAGCGCGATCATCTGACCCGGTTGAAGCTGACCGCTCGCGACAATCTGGGCAGGATCGATGCCAAATACACCGGATTCGCTGCCAATAAACAACCACCCTCTTTTATCAGCACACCAGCGCTCGGGGCGAAGACCCATCCGATCGAGAATTCCCACCAGATATCGACCATCGGAGGCAATAATCCCTGCGGGACCATCCCAGGCACTCAAACTACCATAGGTTCGTCGGCAGAATCTAAACACATCGGTTGCCTCCTGTCCCCAATATTCTTCTTCACTATCCCACACGGGGGGCACCGATAATCGAAGAGCGCGGAGCAGAGACCAATTCTTATGCTGGACCAAGTGTTCAAGCCACTCATCCAAGCTACCCGAATCACTTAATTTTGGTGTTAATAGATCGCGGCCAGGAATCGCCGGTTTCAAACCTCTCGAATAAGCATCTACAGCATTCCTATTCGTGCGAATCGTATTGATCTCTCCGTTGTGACACGAGAGCATAAAGGGCTGTGCCAATTTCCAATTCGGGTAGGTATTGGTTGAATAACGGCGATGGAAAAAAGCAATCCCGGTTTCCATCGTTGACTGTTTCAAATCATCATAAAAATCGCAGAATTGATCGGATGTAAGTAAACCCTTGTAACTCAATAGCTTACTCGAAAGCGAACAGATATTCACATTCAGTTGTTGTTGGATCAATTCATGCCGAATACGCAGTCTTGCTTGGTAAAGATGGGTTTCCAACGCTCGCCCGCTTTTATCGTTGCTGGCATCGTCGTTCCCATCACATCGAAAGATAAGTTGGTCAATCACTGCTGGTTTGGTTTGTATGGCTAACGGCGGTAAAACATCCAGATTTACGGGTACTTTTCGCCAACCCAATACTTTGATTTGTGGGTGTTCCAACTCGCGGAGGATTATCTTGCGAGCCTCTTCCTGTTTGCTCTCTGAATCATCAAAAAAGAATATCGATCCGATCCCTAGTCGATCATTCGATTGCACAAGTCGCTTGCTATTGGGAATATTTGTTTTAACCCACTCGTGGAAAAATCGCTGAGGAATTTGTAAAGTCAACCCTGCTCCATCACCCGCGCCACTACAGATACCGCCGCGGTGCTCCATATTCCTCAAGGCAAGTAAAGACTTTGCTATCACTTCATGCGCTGGTTTTCCGTCCTTAGCTGCAACTCCACCAATTCCACACGCATCTTTACCCACATCATCGCTGTATAACAACTCACCTGACCTAACAAGGTCTATACCATCTTTCATCGATCTCATATCCCTGATTGACTTATTAATTGAACCAACTACTTTTTTTATCGGATTACCCCATAAATATCAAGAGTAAGAATGTCAGTCTGCGACATTTTTATCACTCAAGACGTTTTGATAATCCGTTTAATAAAAACGATTTACCTTATCGCATTATTCTAGTTATAGCGATAATGCTAAAAAACAGTAGAGGAGGTGAAATAATCCATAATAAAGTGCACAATTACACTTGTGACTAAATCAGTAAAATCACTCTGAGCTTCATCAGAATATAGTGGCTTAAATCTTCTCAAGTGCAGTTACTATTTCTATAGAAACTTTTACTGCAATCATCGAAGAAATGAACCGATCCGAGCTGCTATAACTCAAGCAATTTTTTATTTCAAATCACTTAATTTCCTTATTCATTCATTTCCTTATTAAGGAATATCGATTCAATTTCAGCAATTTGGCTATCCATCTTACTCAGCGGGCAATTTCAAGCAATCGGAGTTCGCGGACGAGAGTAACCTTGATCTCTCCAGGATAATCGAGTTGCTGTTCGATAGTTCTAGCAATATCCTGGCAGATTTTCAACGCCCCTGCATCGGTAGTTTCTTGGGCATTGACCACCACGCGCAGCTCTCGACCCGCTTGGATTGCATAAGCCCCTTCAACCCCTGGGAATCCGCAAGCCAATGCTTCTAGAGCTTCTAAGCGTTTAATGTAGCGATCCAAAGTTTCGCGACGCGAACCCGGTCGCGATGCAGAAATCGCATCTGCTGAAGCAACTAGGACTGTATAAATATGATCGATATGGATATCGTCATGATGTCCCGCAATGGCATGGAGCACATCAGCAGATGTTTCTCCATATCGTCGCGCCAATTCAGCGCCAATTTTAGGGTGCCCCCCCTCCATTTCATGATCTGCCGCTTTGCCAATATCATGGAGTAAGGCACAGCGCCGGGCTAACCGGGGATCCAGCCCCAATTCAGAAGCCATCATCCCGGTTAGATGAGCAACTTCCAACGAATGTTGTAACACATTTTGGCTGTAACTGGTACGAAATTTTAGACGGCCGAGCAGTTCGATCAAGCGATCATCGATGAGGCCAATATCTGCTTCCTCCACCGCCCGGCGACCAATCTGGACGATCATCTGTTCCATCTCTTTTTGCGTTTCCGTAACAATTTCTTCGATGCGAGTTGGATGAATTCGCCCATCTAAAATAAGCTTATTTAAGGAAAGGCGAGCAACTTCCCTGCGTACATTATCAAAAGCACTCACCACTACGACACCGGGGGTATCATCAACGATCACATCAACCCCAGTGCATTTTTCAAAGGTTCGAATATTGCGCCCTTCACGACCGATTATTCTCCCTTTCATTTCATCATTCGGAATATCTACCGTGCTAACCGTCGAATCTGCTGTATATTGAGCCGCCAACCGCTGGATGGTACTAGCGAGGATTCGGCGTGATTCCTGCTCACTCGTTCGCTTCGTTTCCTCGATCTGCTTTTTCAACATTCGCGCAAAATGATCGGTCAATTCGTTTTCCAAACGTTGAAACAGTAATTTTTCGGCTTGTTCCCGACTAAGATTGCTTATCTCGTGCAATTTTTCCGTTTGCAAAAGCAGTCTTTTCTCTACCTCCTGAGTCTTTCTTTCCAAGTTCTCCTTACGTTCGCTCAGTTTGCGCTGAGCATTTTCCAGCGATCGTTCTTTCTTGAGAAGATACTGATTTTTTTGTTCTGCTGCATCTTCACGCTTCTCGAGTCTTCTTTCCGTTTCTCGATGTTCCAGGCGAATCTGTTCCAATTCGCGTTCAAACTCCTCTTTTCTGCGGACTAGCTCATCCCGCGTTTGAAATTCTAGAGATTTCGCAAGTAGATTTGCCTGATTTCTCGCCTCGGCCTTCGCCTCTTCAAGAATTGAGACCGCACGAATTTGTGCCTCTTCGACCAATTGCTCATAGCGGCGATCATCGATTCTCTGATTTCGCTTCATGATCCAATAGACGAAGAATGCCGTTCCCGTAGTAACAGCAATCAGAATGGGGACTTCGATCCATAACGTTGTCATATCGGCCAATAGCACACCAAGCGGACGAATCCATAATATGCAATTCATCCATAGACGAATGTCTAGGATTGCCAGGAATAACATTTAAGACCACTCCTATCGAATGGCAATTGCTGATAAGTGATTAGGGCTTTGCTTATTTGATTCGGATCGATATTTGCTTGATGATTTCAAATGATTTCCATAACTCTAGAACGGATTTTCCGATCATTCTCGATTCAGGGAACTGAAGATTTTCCTGTTAAGGAATTGATCAGTTTTCGCTCGATGACTTCGAAAAAGCTTGGCTTGCTAAAAATCTTGAACTCTACGGTAAGTCTCCCATAGGTTAATCAGCTTAGATTATAAATGAAGAGAGGGTAGTGCCACTATATCGAATGGGTCTTTCTTTCCTCGGAGCGATTTCAAAACAACTCGAGATCGTCTATCGATCTGTTTGCCTATTCTGAAATTTAGCTCCATTAATTGCGATCAACGATTTTTCAAAGTTAATATTTAACTTTGAAAAAAGTTTTGTCTCGTTGGTTCTTACCACTCATCTTTTTTAGATTGATAGTTCGATTTGATACACCCATCGTCGTCGCACTTTTAAGAAAATGATTGGTTGACACCGAATCAAACCAAGTTTTCTTGTTATCTCTCTTTTACCTTCTAAAATCCAAGTTTATCGCTTTGCCAGTTAAATCCCAATCATTTTTTTCTAAAGTTAAACCCAGTTTTCGTTGGATTCCAGTTATAAAGATCTCTGCGCTGCTCGATTTGCAATAACAAAAATAAAAAGGAATAAAAATACAAATCGGCACTATCTCCTCAAACTTCCGAAACCCCTTTTGGGAAGGATTGTATAAAGAAAATTTCCCGAAATTCTTTTTTTGAAGTAGCAAGTTTGTCAAACTATTCAGGTGATTCCGTATTAGGTTATTCCCTTGGCTTCCTCTAGAAACCCAGAAAGAAATATCTTTACGAAAATCATTTACCTTACTGCGAAGAATACAAAAATAAGTATGTAGGCTTTGTCTAGAAAACCATTTTTGCGATTTAATGCTTAAACAAATCTTGGCGGAGAAGATCTCAACGATTAAAAATAAAAATAGAGTTAATAAAATATAAAAATAATGATTATCCATCGATCTCTCCTCCTTTCTTTGTTAACTTTTCTTTGTTATCTTTTTAGCTTCTGCTCTTTTTCTTTAGAGTCTGATTTCTCTCGATACTAATTTTATTCTCAAGACCCAAAAGAGTATAAATATAGATGTAAATAAAGGGGGATAAAAGGGATCTTTGGCCCCCTAAATCTCTAAATTATTTAAACCAGAATTTCCCAGCTAATATTTGTTCTTTTATTGAGTACTTAAATGTAATACTTAAAGGTAATATTTTAAGATGGTACATTAATAAAGGAATGCAATAATTAGTTGGATCTGGAATCGATCTTCTGGATCCCGACTATTTCACTAAGTCAAGAAAAATCAATTTTCAGGTTACTCTGCGAACCTATTGCACACTTTAAAGTGCGCACTTTGAAAATCATCAGAGTATTCAAATACCGGTTAATAAAAAACTCCTAAGAGAGTTCGAAATAGAATTTAATTCAATTTAAAATTCTCTAGGAATAGCAATCTGAGTGATCTTTTTTGGTAAAATTCCCAAAAATGAGACCAAACATCGATCAAATAAAACACCGAATCAGGTTAAATCGGAAAGAAAAATGCCTTCTTTAAACCTAACCTGTTCTATCAACAATTCGCTTTCTTATCTATTTGGCTTGAAAAATGATCTTACTAATTTAATATTTTTTAGATTAGCAGTCATCAGTCCCCAAACCTATACAAATTCAATAAACACAATTTAATAATTCATATTATGGAGAATAGGAAATCGATTTCAATAAGAATTACCAAAATTGATTGGTAATCTGGGATGCCTCAATCAAAAGAAAAGGGAATTTTAGTAAAAGTTTTATGGTTTTCCCTTGACGGTAGCTTAGAGATTCTTATGATAATTTTTTATTTTAAAACATAGAATCGAAGGGTAACTGCCATGCGCAGCTTCATGGCCAAAGCACAAACATTTAAGCCAGAATGGCTTATAATAGATGCGACCGATGCAGTAGTCGGTCGTTTAGCAGTAACCATTGCAACCATATTACGTGGCAAACATCGCCCGGAATATACCCCCCATTGCGATACGGGGGATTTTGTAATTGTTATCAATGCAGACAAAGTACGTTTCACTGGGAATAAGTGGGATAGTGTAGAATATCATTCTTACACCCATTATGCAGGGGGTTTGAAGCGAATAACCGCTCGGCAAATGCTTGCTAAAGATCCCGGAGAGATTATCACTCAAGCAGTAAAGCGAATGGTCCCTCGTAACCGATTGGGTCGCGCTCAGATGAGCAAACTCAAAGTCTATGCGGGAACGAACCATCCCCACCAAGCTCAACAACCAAAAGAATTAAAGGTCCAGTAAATTCAAATACGGATAAAAATTAGATCTTCTCCGTAACATTCTGATTTTGATCATTATATTTTTCTCTGTTGAGTTTTTTTCAGCTTAGAAATCGCTGAGAATCAGAACAATAAGAGAAGAAGCATAAGATAAAAACATAAGAGAAGATTTATCCGGAACATAAACAGAAATTTCAGAATTTTGAATTTGCCCGATCTTTTTCTTGAAACCTCTGTTGTTTCCACAATAATCACAGAACAAAATATATATTAGCAAAGTTTTATTTTAACCTGAGATTATTAAGTCGAAAAATAGCAATATAATTGTGCAAAAATTCAAAGGGATTTTTTGTTACTAAAGAATTAGTTACTAAAGAATTAGTCACTATAGAAATTAGTCACTATAGAAATTAGTCACTATAGAATTAGTTATCATCGATAAATCCCCAAAATGATTTTGGAGTAAATGTTTGCGATGACTAAGAAATTTTATTGGGGCACAGGCCGAAGAAAAACATCGGTCGCTCGTGTTCGGCTCTGTGAGGGTACTGGTCAAATTCTTATCAATGAACGGGAACTAGATCAATATTTCACAGAAGAAAAGGATCGAGCCTTCGTATCTGGTCCTATCGATCTTTGCGATCTCAAAACCCGTGTAGATGTTTTTATCAATGTCAAAGGGGGGGGATTTTCGGGACAGGCGGGGGCCTGTGCTCAGGGAATTGCTCGTGCTCTTAAGATTATGTATGCCCCGAATGAAGAGGCCCAAGCCGAAGCTGAAGAATCGATCGGTTTTGGGAAAAAACTTCGTGAATCTGGTTATCTCACCCGCGATAGCCGAATGAAAGAACGAAAGAAATACGGCAAAAAAGGTGCTCGAAAATCGTTCCAGTTCTCGAAACGATAAACCTTTTTCTTTATTTTTAACTTTTCAAGACACGGAAAGGATCTTAATTTTTCAGATCACTTTTCGTGTCTTTGCTTTTATTTAGGTTCAAAATTATTTTGAATACTTCTTTAATGATCTAGTCTTTACAAAAACATATTTAACTTTTTCAATTTGTATTTCCTGCTGCTTGTACAAACTTTTAAAATTTCTCTAGCCGAAAATTCTATTTATTTCCCATTCCTTTTCTTGATTAAAACAGGATCTGCAAGGTTAAAGACATCTCCAATCGGACCATTCCGGCCCCATAAGAGTTCCAAACGCAATTCATTGGTTGAGCTGACATCGATCGACAACTGCTCGGCATTGTCCTGCCCTTGGAATAGATGAGGTTTTTCCCAAAGCGGTTTCCCATCGCGGTAGATTTGCAATAAACAGCTCCCCTGATTTCCATCGACGGCATCCAATCCAAATAATCCTACGAGATTCTGATAACGATTTTTGAGATCATAGGTTATCTGGCACTGGCTATGCAAACCGATCCCATCTTCAAAATAATTTACCGTATCCCCAATATACAAACTAATTGGATGTTTAAGGCAATTTTGTCCAGAAACCCAAGGATATTTTTCCTGCAAGAAGGCCTCTGAACGATATTTGATTGGAGATAGGGTTCCAAGGGAAACGATCTGGTCACTTTCAGGAATTATCGAGACGATTTTATCCGAAGGGAAGCGAATCTCTTGGTTAAACCACAATCTGGCGATCGATTCCGTTTTTTGAACGGATAGAGTTGATAGATGAAGCAGAGTACCATCAGTGAGAGAAATTCGAGCAAGCTTTACTCGATTGTTTGGGCGTGCCGAAAGATTAGTATTAAAGAAAATCGATTCGATATCCCTTCCGGCAATCTCTTTTATTTCGTTTCCTATTTGAAAATGACATTCTTTCGTCTCTTCTTTCCATTGAAGAAACGTCCCTTCTAATTTCCCTCCCCCAACTAAAACAAGAATATCTTTATTACGTTGCCCCCCGAGCTGATCCAGAAAATTCCCCATCTCCCCAGAATTTTTCCGAAATTGTCGAAATCGAATAGCTCCAATTCTACTTATGGGTATTTTGACCGATTCCGAGAATAGCGATAATTTTTCTTGCGGGAGCGAATTCAGTTTTTTTTCATGATTCGAAGAAAATCCTGTCTTCGGGACAGCCCAAGCTGGCCGCCAAATAACTACCCGATCTGTTGCTGAGAGAATTCCACCTGGTAAACGATCCTTGTTGGTTAGGAAAATCTGAGGATCTTTGGAAACACCTAAACTAACCGAATTTGATCGTTTGATCTGATACCAGTCCCCAACAAGATATTCCTTCTTATTGGGGAATTCGATAGACCAATTAGGTCTAAAAGTAATCGGCAATACGATCTCCATTTGCCCATTGGGTGTAAATAATATATTTTCAGTTTCTGCCTTTATAGGAGAAACAGATTTAGGAGAATCAGATGTAGGAGAATCTGATATGGGTTCGTCAATGAACAATATCGATACAACCCAGAAGATACCCGAACAAAAGCCTAAACACCCCTTTAAATTCATTCGCCGTCCCTTTTGTATTCGCTTTGATCGATCAGCTAATCTCAATCGATCGATTTCTCATTAATCCATAAAATAATAGAACTGATCTAATTATTCAAGCATCGGCACATAAATTACATTTCGAACTAACGAGAAAAATCTTTTGAGATTAAGTATCCGACTCTTTCATTTCAGAATATCTATTAATTTCTCAAAAGGAAGTTCCAAGATCGTCCGCATTGTCTAGATTCCTATGGTATCTTCCATGAACTATTTTAAAATTGAACGCTGAAATTGATTATACAGAATATTCGAGATCAATCTTAATATATCTCGATGATAACTATTCAAATATTAATGTGTACACCGCTAATAAAATGAATAGTTTTCTTCAAACCTTTATTTTTATATTAAATCCCGATTTCCCAACCGGGCCATTTTGTGTTGTTTTTATGCAAAAAATTGTCAAAATGTTCTTTAAGATCGGTGTTCGCTTCCCGCTAGAAATCAAGCTAATTTCTTATATGAGACAGTTTCTTACTTCTGAGGTCTCGCCAGTTTACCATACGATCCCATTCATAGTAATTCCGATCAGATTAGAAAAGATCATCGATCTATAAATCGCTATAAGAATGGATTAACGACAAATGAGTCCAGATTTTCTTAATCGTTAGTTAATTTAATCTGCTCTTTACTTGTATTCAGATATTAAAGATTGATCTATAATGAGTAAAAAGATTCAAAAATCAGAAAAAAAATCAGCAACGAATAGAATCGGGATTGAAAATTTGCTAATATAGAAATGGTGTTTTGTCTAAATATGATTCTCCAGTATATTTATTGGCAATATCTAAACGCAGATAATTGAATTGCAGTAATTATTTGAAATTACAATGATGTTTATAACCTGATATCTTGACATATATTTAAATAGCAATAATAGTATATATGAATTGTTTTATAAGGTAAAGTTTTAAAAACTGAAAAAGGCTTTTAATATGGCAAAAGATAAAGATCCCTCACCTGAAACTTCGAAAATGCAAATGGTTCGCGAAATGATGCAGCTCCATGGAGACGAAGTCAAACCCTCTTTTGCGAATGCGGAAATTTTCGCGAAATATAAGGTTGACATTAATTCCGCACAAATTTCCTCCTATAAATCGATGATCAAAAATGCAAGAAAGCAAAAAGAAAAAGCTGCCAAAAAAGCTCAGAAGGGCTTAAGCCATGATTCGCATCGAGCAGAGGCAAAAAACGATGTTTCGTACGAAGGCTCCGTTCCTGCTTTTACGGGGACTGCTCATGAGAATATCCATCTTGTTATTGTCGATTTAATTAACGACCTCCAACCTTATGAATTGAAGTTGGGGCGGCAAATTCTTTCAGAAATTCTCCAGAAACTTTATCCGGTTTAATTTTTCTCGTTTGAGTTTCATCCTTTCGCCCATTCATCTAATGATTGATATTTAGGGCTTCTAACAGATAGTATAGCTAATTTTTGTCGCATATTGAAAAGATGATGAAGTTTGTTTTAGGTCAATTTTCAATCATCAGTAACCGAAAACTCTTCTACTCGTTTTCGGATAATGTAAGATCTCCCTTTTCCCTATTTTACCCTTTATCATATTATTTACAGTTTAACTATTTGGTATTCTGGATCAACTAACCGCAGCGAGTTATGAGAAATAGTTTAAGTGTATAGCTTTAAATATTTGTTCTTTTAAATCTTTGCCCATATTGTTTTATTTTGAAAAACTATCGAGTTCTATGAGGTTGCTGTAATCTCCTAAAGCTCCTATTCTGCTTCATTTTTTTAGATTTCTATCCTTCCCCGTTTCACTAGGAAACAATCTTCAAACGAATCTCTCCCGGTTCTGAGAAACATTTCACTAAACTTGAATTCTTTCCTCCTTTTTACATAACATCTGTAAACAGCGCGGAATTGATTACCGAAAATATTAAGAACGAAATCGGTTTTTCTTTCTGGAAAGCATCCGTTCGTTCCACTGGGTAGAATCGATCGTGCTTGAATGAATAACTTGAATGAATATTTTGTATCGATTTAGAGTTGGTAAGGAGATTGAAGTTGGGTACAAACTTAAGAAATTCGGAGAATCGAAATTGGCTGTAGCTCAACTAGCAACAATAACAATCCCAAGCAGATTAAGTTCATCTAATTCTAACTTCAGAACGTACTCGAGTTTAAATTGCGACAGACGATTTTTATCTAAGTAAGTGATAGCGAGAAGGAAAATTCCATGAAATAGTTGTTCCTAAGTTTTACCTTTAACCTCTACCAATCATGTGTAGATATGACAATCGAATCGATGAGAACATCAATTAATTCGTTGCCAATTCGATAAAAATCGATCAAGTCCACAAAATCGAATAAAATTAATTTAGACAAAAAATCGAACAAATAAAAGAATATTTAGATAAGATATTGAAATGGAAGAGAAGGATTTTGAAGAGCCACCCTCGAAGGAGAATCTCGATCAAATATTAAATCGAATATTAAAGTCGGGTAGGAAACAAAACGTAGCTCTCAAATCGAATAAAGATAAATTGAACAAAGTAATATTGGATAAAGAAAAATAGGAGGAGACAAAATGGCACTAGATCGATTGCCCCCTCTTCGCTTTGAACCTATCTTTAAGCCTGCCATCTGGGGAGGTCAGCGCTTATATCGATACTTTCCCCCTTCCCTAAACAATTCACAAACACCGCAAGAAGGGAATCGAGAAGAACAAGGAAAGGGATTAAATAGTCATGCAGGTTTAAGCGGGGAATTGCTAGAGTCAGAACCGATTGGCGAAGCATGGGTATTGAGCGACCAGGGGAATCAATCGAGTCGAATTCCTTCCTGGCATGATTCCCGAGTACCAGGAGGAATTATACAAGCCTATAAAGATCTCCAGGGGATGAGTTTGCGACATATAATGCAACAGCACAGTCAGCAAATCCTTGGCCAAGCCGCGCAAAAGTTCAAACGATACCCGTTGCTTTTCAAAATTATCGACGCCCGTTTACCCTTGTCGATCCAAGTGCATCCCGATGATCATAAAGCCCGCCAAATCAATCAGAGAAAAGGGGTTTTAACGGATGATCTTGGCAAAACCGAGGCTTGGGTCGTTCTCGACTGCGAAGAAGAAAGTCTCATTTATGCTGGCCTACAACCCAATGTCGCCCCGAATCATTTTCGCACTGCTAGTAATGATCTGGAAATCGATAATGCCATTTTCTCTTTCCATCCGCAGATAGGAGATTGTGTCTTTCTGCGCGCAGGTACCGTCCATGCCATTGGTGCTGGTCTATTCATTTTTGAAGTCCAGCAAACGAGCGACATTACCTATCGTCTTCATGATTGGAATCGAGTCGACGCCAAGACTGGGAAACCTCGCGAACTTCATATTGCGGAAAGCCTAGAGTGTATCGATTTTGCGAGCGGACCATGCCGACCTACGGTTCCACAAATTCGTTGCACTCAACCTTATTCGGATGAACAATTAATCGAATGTGAATATTTTAGTATGAATCGGATCACTTGTTCAAATCCTATTTCTTTCCCACCAAGCCCCACCGGGCGCGTGCTGTTTTGTTCACAAGGGGCTGGTCAAATTATCGATGATAATGCCATTTATCCGATGTCGCGGGGGAATACCTATCTAATGCCTGCTAATCTCCCTGAAACCACCTTTATACCTCTAGAACCCACCGTTTTGTTGAATTGCCAGATCCCTGAAAATTGATCAAATACCAACGAAATCAAAATACCATGGCTTTTATTTTTCGATTTAAGAAATCCCCGTCGAATCTAATCACAAGAGTGATATAATATTATAGAATAATATCAACATAAATCGAGAATAATATGAACCAGCCCAAACAAAATAATATAGATAATAAGATTTCAGAAGCGGCCAAAAAGAGACTACCGACTTTATCTTTGCCTATGCTGCAAGAAATCGGGCAAGAAATAGGGCAAGAATCAGGGCAAAGAGAGAATCTTGTCGCCTCGGTTTCAAAGAAGTCAATCGCTAGTGAATTAGCACCAACAACCGATGCAGAAATGAAAGCCCTCGGCTGGGATGAAGTCGATATTGTTTTCGTTACTGGGGATGCGTATATCGATCATCCCAGTTTCGCGATGGCCATTTTGCACCGTGTGTTACAAGCCGCAGGCTTTCGTGTCGCCATATTGCCCCAACCGGATTGGCGGAACTGCGACGCCTGGCGTCAATTCGGAAAACCAAAGTTATTTTTTGCCATATCCGCAGGGAATATGGATTCGATGATCAATCACTATACCGCAAATAAAAAAGTCCGCAACGATGATGCCTACTCCCCTGGAGGCCGTATCGGCTTACGTCCCGATCGGGCCACTCTATCGTATTGCCAGCGTGCCCGCGAAGCTTTCCCTGGCGTACCCATTATCGCCGGAGGGGTGGAAGCATCACTTCGTCGATTAGCCCATTACGATTATTGGAGCGATACCGTTCGCCGATCGATTTTGCTCGATTGCAAAGCCGATCTCCTGGTTTATGGCATGGGGGAAGCCAATATTGTTACTATCGCTCGCCGATTAGCAAACGGTGAAAATCTCAAAGACCTTCGCGATTTGCGAGGTATCGCCTTCACCTGCGGTGCTTCCGAAACACCACCTAGTGAACAGGCTTGCTCCTCTTTTTCGCATACCCTCCCCCCTTTACGTAATCCCACCCTCGTTGATAATCTTTCGAATCGTCCCTCGAATTCTTACCATTCACCAGGGGATAAAAACCCGGTAAATGATCCGGTGACATCTCACTCCGAGAGAATTCCTGTTCTGCTCTTACCTTCATTTGAAGAGGTAAAACAGGATAAAAACGCATTTGTCAAAGCCACTAAAATGATTCATCTCAATACGAATCCTTTTAATGCGGCTACTCTCATCCAATACCATGAGCGACAAGCTATTGTTGTCAATCCTCCTGCTTTCCCTTTGAGCGAAGCAGAAATGGATGCCATTTACGATCTCCCTTATTCGCGACGATCTCATCCCCGCTATATAGAACCGATCCCTGCCTTCGAAATGATTAAAGATTCGATTACGATTATGCGAGGCTGTTTTGGCGGTTGTACCTTTTGCTCTATTACCGCTCATCAAGGGCGCATCATCCAATCGCGATCGAAAAGCTCTATTATTTCGGAAGCTCAAAAAATGGGCAAAGATAAAGACTTTAAGGGTATTATTAGCGATATTGGTGGACCTACTGCCAATATGTATAAAATGAGATGCACTCGCCCCGAAGTCGAAGCCCGTTGTAAACGACTTTCTTGCGTGCATCCCACAATCTGTAAATTATTGGGCACCGATCATGCACCATTAACGGAACTGATGCAAGAGGTCCGTCAACAGGAATCGATAAAAAAGGTATTCGTTGCTTCTGGAATTCGGATGGACCTAGCCCAAAATGCACCGGCATATCTAGAAGAACTGGCAAAATATCATGTCGGTGGTAGGCTCAAAGTTGCACCAGAGCATACCCACCCCGATGTTTTACGGCGCATGAAAAAACCGGATATCGCTAACTTCGATCGCTTTGCTAAAGAATTTCGTAAAGCATCGCAAAAAGCTGGAAAACCGAAACAATTTTTGGTCCCTTATTTTATTGCCTCTCACCCCGGTTCTACCATAGCGGAAATGGTTGACTTAGCCATTTATCTAAAACGCCATGGCTATCGCCCCGATCAGATTCAGGATTTTATTCCGGCCCCTTTCGATATTGCTACCTGTATGTGGTATACCGGGATCGATCCGATGACCGGCGAATCGGTTCCGGTTGCTAGCAAAATACAAGAACGGAAATGGCAACGAGCTTTAATGCAATTTTTTAAGCCTGAAAATTATTTTTTGGTTCGCGAAGCTCTTTTGCAGATCGGTCGCCAAGATCTGATTGGCAACGGTTGCGATGCCCTAATCCCTGCACAGCCTACCAAAGAGGCATTGGAAAAACGCCGGCGCGAAGCCCAGAGCATGGTGGTGCGAGATCACGATCACTACCACTCGATTAAAAATCCTACTAAAATGAAACAGATGCAGCAGAGCAAGCCTTCAGAAAAAAAACAGAGTGGCTATCGACCGGGGCGCAGCTCGCAAAAAAGAAGAGACGGCAAAAGATAAAACTATATTGATTCACAATTATCGGAAGATATGAATCCGTTAAAAACTTCAAAATGAAGGAAAACCAAATACGTTCGAGATCTTACCTAATCATTTTATCTTCCATTGTTTTCATGAATAGAGAAACATCCGGGTAAAAAGTAAAGTTTTCCGTTTTGATTACTAACAAGAGAACCAACAGTAAAATATGAATATAGAACCTGCTACGATTCTGATTTCGCCGGAATTCGACAATAAAACTCTAGCAGCGATATTAAAACAACAGGTTGCAAATCGTTCTTGGTCTCAGATTCATCGATTGATAGAAACGCGGAGAGTTCAGATCGATGATAGCTTATGTCTCGATCCTGCCCGGAGAGTTCATATAGGGGAAACAGTTCAGATTCTAGCTCAACCTGTAAGAATCGCTGCGGGAAGTCAAGCGACCGATATAAAAATTCGCCATCTCGATGACCATCTTGTCGTTGTTGAAAAAATCGCCGGTTTAAACACCGTTCGGCATCCTAAAGAACGTCAATGGGATGAGCGGAGGCGAGAATTGTCGCCTACTCTTGAAGATCGTGTCCAACAAGCTATACGACTCGCTCTGAAAGAAAAATCCCTCCCGCGATTGAGAATTGTACATCGTCTCGATAAAGAAACAAGCGGGCTAGTTGTCTTCGCGCGCTCCGTTCTGTCCGAAAGGATATTGGGGAAGCAGTTTCATGATCATACAGTATTGCGACGGTATATAGCGATTGTACCCGGTCGATTCGCAAGCCAAACACTGACCTCGTGGTTCATTCGAGATCGCGGGGACGGTAAACGCGGTAGCAGTATAACGCCCGGAAACGGTAAGAAAGCGGTAACCCATGTAGAAGTTTTGGAATACCTACCAAGGTATACCGTTCTCTCTTGTCGACTGGAAACCGGAAGGACTCATCAGATTCGTATTCACTTGGCAGAAGCAGGCCACCCCGTTTGCGGCGACCGAGTTTATGGTAAACCCGATTCTACAAATTCACCACAAACAGATCGAATCGACCATCTTCCAGGAAAGCTCCCTTCTAGAGCAATAACACCTCGAAAAATGGAGCCGATGAAAGATGCACTCCTGGAAGATATACCCCCACGCTTGGCCCTCCATGCTTCAGAACTCGGATTCATTCATCCCGAAACGGGCACAAGCTGTTTTTGGGAAATGCCTTTACCCGAAGACCTCACTAACTTTCTCCATCGATTGCGAAAGCCATCCTTAAAAAGCAAATAACTGCAATTTTGTCAAATTCCAAGTTTACTTTCTTTATTAGGAATTTCAATCATAAACCAAGCTCCTATACTATTATTCATATTTTTTAATGGAAATTTTTCACGATCCCCTTTCACACCCTGCTCTGAATCGTCAAGGGAATCAGAAGCGGGATTGTTTCCGAAACTGATTTTCCCGCCATGCTCTTCAATAATTCTTTTGCAAATAACCAAGCCCAAGCCCAAACCGGTTGGTTTGCCACTATAAAAAGGTTCGAAGAGCTGCGCTGATTGTTCGGGAGAGATTCCACATCCTGTATCTCGAATTCGAAGGGAGGTCCGGTCGGCTTCCTGAAACATTTCGATCGATAATATCCCCCCCTGAGGCATAGCATCCATCGCATTGAGGGAGAGATTCAAAAGTACCTGCTGCATCTGACCACGATCCGCAAAAATAGGTTTCAGTGATTGTTGACGGGACCAAGAACGCAATTCAATTCTCTGATGTTCCGCGCGACCTCGAATAAGCCCAAACGTTTGTTGTACTAATTCGGATAAAGTAAAATACGTTCTTTCCAGCTGGGGTGGTCTGGCAAAATCGAGAAAGCTCTGTAACGTTTTTTCTAGTCGAAAAATTTCTTGCTCGATCAAGTCTAGATCTTCATCGGATAATCCCCCCGCATCAGGATCTCTTCTGGTAGTCTGAATCAACATTTTAATCGCCGTCAAGGGGTTTCGAATCTCATGAGCAACCCCCGCGGCGAGCTGTCCCACCGCGGCAAATTGTTCTGCCCGCCGCATCTCTCGATCCCGCTGTTGCAGCTTGGATACTGCTTGTTCTATTTGCGTGCATAATTGGTGAAAGGAGGTATTCCACAGTTCACTCGACTGAGTTTGTGGCAATTCCACCGGCGACAATTCTGGCAACAATTGTTCAGATGCTCCAGAAACACGGACCATGAGCTGATGTAATTGCCGACCCAATCTCCGAGCAATCCCGTACCCTAGAATCACTCCTCCGATAGAACTTAATGCCGCAATAATCACTAATTCTAGTGCCATTCGTTGTAATGACTGACGGTGATTTTTCTCCGATTCGTCGATCTGATCAGAATTAAATTGTCTCAAGTTTTGACATGCCGGTAAGCTAATGTGGATTAAAGGAGCTAGCATGGTTTCCATTTCTGATGGATTCTGCTTCAATTTCTCCCCAAGCATTTCTCGCTGCGCTAGATATTGACGATACCCTTGCCGAATTTGACTAACAAGTTCATACTCCCGATCTTTATCAGCAAATCGTTCTATCTCCGCTAAATCGTTCTCCACCTGTTTGTCCAATGCACCAAGAAGCTTTGCACCACTTCGATGCAAGGCAATCAAATTGGTAAGAGTTGCTTCCAATCTCCCTGCTGCTTTTCGGCTACCGATATTTTCCCCCAAGATGTCCGCAGTGCGATTTTGCTGAGAACTGAAATAGCTCACGAGTATTCCGGAGATTAAAAGAACCACCAGACTTGTAGATGTTGTAATTAACCAGATTCGATGAGGAGAGTCTCGGAGAGACATTTTGGTTATCATTTGACTCGATCTTTTGTGCATTTGCTCAAGAGCATTGACAATCGAAAAATTATCAAAATTCTTCTTTGAATAATACCTATTTTAATATGAAATTTTGAGTCAAAGGTCGAACGAGTATCAAATTCTTTAGTCCATGAATGAGAATTATTTCACAATTAAAATTAGAAAATTTAATAATAAAAAGAAATATAATGTAAATAAATTGCATTTAATGTAATTTTAGGAGAAATTTAACCAGTAAGCATAGAAGAAATTAAAAATTCAGGAAAAAATGATAAAAAATAGTTGAAAATGAATTGAGAATCGGGTAAAAAGTATCATCAGTGATCTTGAATTACTCATCAAGATAATCACCCCTTTTCGAATTGATAGATTTAGTAATAGTTGAAAAACGGTTGGAATCTCCCTCCAATCACTTTATCTATTATTCGTATACCTTTTTTTTAGGAGTATTTTTATGTTTTTTAGATTTTGTACGAAGTCAACTTTTTGGGAAAGTCGTCGATCCCTAAAGCGGGGATTTACGCTAATTGAGTTACTGGTAGTAATTGCAATTATTGCGATTTTAATTGGGCTCTTGCTCCCTGCTGTTCAAAAAGTACGTGAGGCAGCAGCTTTTGCACAATGTAAAAATAATTTAAAACAGATCGGTCTAGCTTGTATGGATTACGAGTCTGCTCGTAGTTTTTTACCTCCAGGCTATTTGGAATTACCCAATGATAGTCCAGGCTGGCAAAACATATTTAGTTATGAAGAGACCGGTTTGATGGTTTATATTCTTCCATTTCTTGAACAGGGGAATATTTCCAATCAGTTAACAACTCCGCAAAATGTTCAAACTCCGACCCAGATGCCATGGTGGAGTGTCAATCCCGATTTTGGTTTGGCTTATTCCAAACTGAAAGTTGCCATTTGTCCCTCCTCTCCATTCCAGCAACCATCTCAAGCAATGTACGGAATATTTGTTGCTGAAGAGGTAGAAATTAATGGCTATTCGAGTGTTGAAGGTGGATATTTTGGTGCTGGTTCTTCATATCCATTTGGCTTGACTAATTACATTGGGTGCAATGGATCAAGAGGACGTGGTTGGAATGGCTCAGGGTTTGATCCATACTATCAGCAATATCAAGGAATTTTTGGTAATCGCTCACAAACAACAATCGCATCGATCACCGATGGAACCAGCAACACCTTGATGGTCGGAGAAGCACTGGGTGGTGTATCAAATGGCCAATTCCAGTTTGGATTGAGTTGGATGGGATTTGGTGTTGGATTGACCAAATTTGGTTTGGCAAGCTATCCGAATGCCAACTGGCCACAATTCAGCAGCGCTCACGCTGGTGGAATTAACTTTGCTTTTGGTGACGGTTCTGTACGAAATTTAATTGCTGCGGGCACAACTCCAAATGGGGGTACCCCTCCAGGTGCTCCTCCAGCAAGTGCAGGAACCAATTGGTACATTTTGCAAGCTTTGGGCGGGATGCACGATGGAATTGTAAACCAATCTGGAACCCTGGGTGGCAATTAATCATTTTAATTTATTTAGTATGAAAGGAAAATAATGAAATTGATTGTAAAAATGGTATCTTTCACATTTCTTGTTGCTATTCTAATCAGCACAGGTTGTGGTCCAAGTGATAATAAAGGGAATGCGGAAATTCCCAAAGATCTGAAAAAAGCAGATCCCAATTTAAAACCGATTGGTGCAGGTGGTCCTAAACAGGATGCCAAAAAAGGAATATCTGCCGAACAGTAAGTGTAGTTATAATTTTAAAATTTAAAAGGGCTTATCACTTTCATGATAAGCCCTTTTAAATTGTTATTAATTTTGCAGGATTAATTCATCCCGATTTGAGAGAAATCGACCACATAACCATCTTGATATCCGGAAGCATTCATAAATTGGTACCATCGAGAAGAAAACCAATCAGTTGAAGATCCAATTTTAGTAAGCCGTTGAACAGAACCATCTCCCATAGCAAATTGAACAACCATCGCATGATTACTTCCAAACGCGACCCATGAGGAGGGTTGTAACAAATCCCAAGCGGTGGGCATCGATCCCATCCCAATCCAGCTTGCAACGAAATCTCTTGGTCCTTGATTAGTACCAGCAATGGTTTCACCAAAAGCCAAAGTCTGCGAAGTCCCATCGGTGATCGAATTCATTGTCGTTTGAGATCCGCGATAATACATTCCAACCCATTGACCATAGAAGGTATCACCCGAAGTAGAAACATTCCCCAAAGCACCTGCAACCGATGAATAATTGGTACGGCCTGCTGGCAAGCTTCCAGGAAAATAGGTGCCTCCCAAAGAATATCCAGATTCCGTTAACCAAGCCCATACACCGTTCGATGGAGTTACAATAGCGGCGTTATCAGCAGGACAAAGAAAGCTTTTAATCTGCGCTGCGGCAGCAACGTAAAAAGTATTGGAATCGGTGTAATAAGGGGCATTTATGCTTCCATTGAAAAATCCAGGATTAATCTGATTATAAATATTCCCGCCTTCAACAAACGGGAGAATATAGGTGAGCGTTCCCATTTTATTCGTGATATTGTGACCGGTAGGCAGAAACCCATTTGCGGACTCATAATTCAAAGCTGCAAGTGCGATCTGTTTTAGGTTATTCGCGCAAGAGGCCCGAGCTGCGGCGTCTCGCACTTTTTGAACCGCTGGTAACAGCAAGCCAATTAATATTGCAATAATAGCGATAACGACCAGTAATTCGATTAGCGTGAATCCCTGCGGTTTCCTTTTTTGACTAAACATAAAACCCTTTCCATAAGAAAAATAAATATTAAGGAAAAACTTCCACCAAATATTGATTATTTTTTCACCAAACCAACCAACCGACTATATTTAAAGTTAGGTTGTTTCTAAGTAAATGTATTAACCAATTAATTACCTATCTTTATCGACTGACTACTAAACTCTGATATTCAAAAATCAAAGACGAAATAAACAAAATTATAGATCATGTTTAAATTTATCAAAAGACCTATCAACACCAGCTACTTTTTAATCGAATGGATTGTAAAACCAATCATTTCCAGTTAGATGATTAGAAGATAATTAAATCAGATGACTTATACATATTTTCAATTTCAGCTTTTCATTCTCTAGATGATTAATAATGTATCATCAATCAAGAATTAGAGTTGATCAAAAAATAGCATGGAAACATACAATATAAACGTTCATATGAATAAAAATTCACTATTCCTTTAACTCAACAATTCTTTTTAGAAATAATTCCTATTCCATTGGTAAATCTCTCTAAATTCTCTAACCAATTATAGCATTAACCGCAGAGAGATTCCAGTGAATCACAAATATAAATGTCCAATTTTATTGGCCGATATGGAATTGCAATCAAAACTTAAATCGATTCGCTATTAATTATTTTTAACGAAGAGACTTATTAAAAAAATGGGGAAGAAGCATTCTTTATGGATATAAAGTATGCTTTATGATGCGATGCGAAATTGCGTTAATGTTCAATCCAAAACCACTCAGGTGGTACTGCTTCGAATTTGGAATACAAATCGGACAAGTCGATTGGAACAAAATCCATCCCTTGTTGTTTCAGAGCATCTGTAAGGGCGTTGGCAACTGGGGCTTCAATTAAATATTTTCGAGTGATCTTTCCATCTTCATGCTCAAATGCGGTGGTTTCTGCGTAAATTTTCTCGTAGTCATCAGGTCGCTCTCGAACCATCCAAGTCCAAAAAACAGCTAATCGATGTTTAAATTCGGATTCTGATTCGCCACTCTTTGATAGAACGGTTAAACACAAATATTCGTCCATTTAAAATCCTTATCTCTATTCGAATCGATTAAATACATGAATCAACAGATAAAACCATCACACGTGTTTCTGGAATGTTCTTTACGAACCCCTTGGACATTTTCGCTTTTTCAGCTCTAGGCCGAATTATTGATGCCCTACCCCAATAACCTCTCGTAGCGAAGAATATCCCAGTTCTTGAATCGCTTTAGGAAGTTCATCGACAATTTTAGTCGCGGCAGAGGGGTTATAAAAATTGGCAGTACCGATCTGAACCGCGCTCGCACCCGCGACCAGAAACTCCATAACATCATCGAGCGTACCGATTCCCCCCACCGCGATGATCGGTATTGGACTAACTTTGCTCATCTGCCAAACCATTCGAAGAACAATAGGCTTTATCGCTGGACCACTCAGCCCACCTAGCTGATTGCCTAAAATAGGTTTTCGCTTACGCCAATCGATAGCCATTCCCAGAAATGTATTGGCAATGCTAACAGCAGTAGCCCCTGCTTCCGCAACCGACTGAATGATGGGCAATAGGTCGGTGATGTTCGGGGTTAGTTTTGCTATAATCGGATGAGAACATTTTGAAGTGCACAAATTTACAATTTTTTTTGCTAGTAACGGATCGATGGCAAAATCGATCCCGCCGGAGACGTTGGGACAGGAAAGATTTAATTCCAAAGCGGTTATCCCAGGCTCATGAGCCAATCTCGATGCTAACTCGCCAAACTCCTCGAGCGATTTTCCCGCAACATTCGGAATGATTGCCGTATTTATTTTTCTTAATTCAGGGAGATATGAAGAGATAAAATAATCGATCCCATCATTATCCAATCCGATAGAATTGAGAAGTCCACAGGGGGTTTCTACTGTTCTGGGTGGGGGGTTTCCTTTACGTGGTAACACCGTAATTGTTTTTGGAACAATCCCCCCGATTTTATCCCAATTCATCAACGAACCGAATTCCCTAGCATATCCTGCTGTTCCTGATGCTAGCAGAACTGGATTTCGGAGCGAAATGGAACCAATTCTCACCCTCAAATCGATAGACTCTGGATTATTCGGAATCGAATTGGCTTCACCGTTATTATTTGTTGAGTCAAACATAGCGAATGATTCAACCACCAGAACTTATTTTGTTAACCATCATTTTATTAAGTTATTACTTACCATCTATTTTACCAGATGATTAAGTGTATAGTAAGCATCGGCGTGTAACAAAGGATTATTGTCGATCGAGGTAAGATCGTCGATATGAAGGTCATAAATTCTTCCTCGTCGCAGTTTTGGAACGGTAAGCGAAACCGTTTTGCCATCCTCCGATACTTTAATATCCGTAATCTTTTCAATCGTCGTATCGGTTTCCGGGCACCCGTAATTGCTGAAATAAACATAAGTAAACGATTTGAGAGTATACGATCGAATGGCTTTTGCTGTTTCTGGTTTGATAGGCTTGGTAAAGGTTAAATCGAAACCGGTTTTAGTCAACTTCATGGTATATATTTCAAATGGCAATTCCCCAGTATAAACCAGCCGTTGAAGACCGTACGGTTTTCCGCCTACGGATCCCCATCCCCTATTCGTTTGCCCTGCATAGAGGCTCCCATCTGGCCCAAAGATCAATCGAATAATACCACATTGGAACCCGCTTCGGAACGGGAAACAAGCCCCCTGATAATGCCCATCGACTTTTTCTAAGGCAACCCGCATGATCATCGATTTGGTTTGGTCCCCAACAAAACATTGACCAGCAAATGGCCCAAATTTACCTTGGGTCGTATCCCAACGAGGTTCCCCTGCCGATTGACCCATTCGACCATACGGGAACCAGATACACGGCGGGGTGAGTTCCGGAAAACCGGATGGGCTGTTCGCATTCGGCCCCTTCTGCCCATCATAGAGCATCCCGCTTGGGATCTTATCTGAAAACTTCTTGATAAATGGAGTCTCTTTCAACCAGATCAAGCTAGCTTGGTGGCCATAAAACTGCCCTTTCTGAATATGGTGCATTTTATTGGAAGCCACCCATTCCCCTTGATTATCGCAGTAGAACAGCTCGCCATCGGGACTAAAATTCACTCCGTTTGGTGAGCGCAATCCCCAAGCAATCGGTTCCATTTCCCCTTGAGGGGTAACTTTGACACACCAGCCTCGCCATGGGGATTTTGCCTGATGGTTGCCACCAAAACCGACATTGAGAGTAATATAGAAATTCCCATCTTTATCGCGTGCGGGGCCAAAAACAAATTCATGATAATCTCCCGAACAACCCCACTTATCACAAATGGTTTGAAAGAGGTCCGCGCGACCATCCCCGTTTCGATCGACTACTTTCGTTAATTCTGGCCGTTGCACGACATAGACGGTGTTATTATCTTCAACGGTCATCCCTAAAGATTCATGCAACCCCGCTGCAAATCGTTTCCAAACAATCTGTTTCGTATCTTCGCTTTCAGGGTGTTCGATCAGCCAAATTTCCCCACGGCGAGTACAAGCAAGCAATTTCCCATCGGGCCGAAATGCCAGTCCACCCACTTCCAGAACACAATCTTTTGGCGGATCCAAAGTTACGATTCGATAGTATTTTGCCTCCTCAGATGTCGAACCGATATTCGTACTGTTATTGTTCGATGGGAAAAGTTTATTCAAATCGTTTTTGATCTTAGCAGATACCGATCTTGGGAATTCTGGTTGAACGTATACAGCAAAGTCTCCTGCGACGTTCGTTACTTTGATCAATAATTCATTCTTCCCTGGCCGAAGTGATAATTCGATCTGATTCTGATTCGGAGCAGCAGGACGCACCGAATCTTCGCTCAAAAGTTCTTTACCATTCAACCAGACTTTTATACCATCGTCGCTACCTAGCATTAATGGCATTAAAACAGGCTCTTTACCCGTTACTTCGATGGAGTTGTAGAGATAGAGGAGTGTATTATCACTATTGGGAACGAATTTCTTTAGATTAAATATTTTCCCCAATTCAAAATGATCGACTTTTTTCCAACCTACTAGCTCCGCATTTTTGCCAGGGTATTTTTTCCCCAGTTCGATTTTCTTTTCGAGAGGATTGACCGTATCTATCCCTTTGTTCCCGGTATTATCAAATGGCCCTATCCAATACCAATTATCTTCTAAAGTCGGATAATTCAACGATTTTAGAGTTGCTAGGATTGATTCATTTCGATTCGCTTTGCGAACCAGTCCCCCCTTTTTAGGCTCAGCGGAAGTTAATTGGCTCGCTTGGCATAAAAATCCAAATAGAACTAAAACAATGATCCAGCGCATACGCATTACTTATCTCTCCAGATTATCGATTTTTACTATGGTTGTTTTCTATCTTCCTGCACTAATTATTCAAATTTGAATCCAAAAGAATACCGAGAATGATCCAAATCTAATCCTTTTCTCTCTCTACTTATCTAAACCATTTTTACTAAACTTCGTTTAACTCTCTTGGTTAACTCTCTCGGTTAACTCTCTCGGTTAACTCATTCATTTAAATTTTTGCCAGAGGCTTTATCTCAAAAGAATAGTCAATCGGGACATTAAAAAATAGAGATGAAAGTTTCCTGCGGATATTCATTTTTTGTTTCAGTTTTATTCTGGGTTATCTCGAACTCCCGATTAATATCCTATTAGAAACCGCTCTATTCTATAAAAAAGATATAAAAAACTTATCTCTCATACGTTTGAAAAAAGCTCACCCGGCAGGAATTGGAATCTATAATCAACTAGAAATCCAATTTACTTTATATTAAGAAAATAAAATCAATTCGACCAATCTTTTCTATCAAAGTGTCTGCGAATAGAAAAAATATGCTTAAACTTCCCTAAACCACATTTTAATGAAATAGATAGCAAATCCACAATATGGGACTACTTCAAGATGGGGCTATTTCAGATACTCGTTCCTCGTTTGATAGTAGACAACCCAGCCCAAAATAATTCAATAGCGGAAATAATTCAATTATCTAATAGCTATATTGCCTCTAATTGATCCATTTAGCCTAAACTATCTGTTTCAATCTATTTTTGTTTGAAAAGTCGGATTGCCAGTTTTTTTGAAATCACTTAAACTGCCTAAAATTAAAATTTGTTGGGTAAAATCTTAAATTAGCTAAATAAAGATCCAAAGTTCACACGAAAATATCGATCTAAGGACTATTTAGTGAGGGAAAGTGATGCCCAAATAGAGAATACCTACGAAAAACGATAAACCAATTATGGATCAATAGTTTATCATCTATTAAGGGGAATCGGGGGAAAAAGAGAGGCCAAAGCATCTAAGCGAATCCACTCTTATATAAAAAAGGGAGCAGGGAAGTGAATGTAACGCTCAGGGAAGTAGCAGAATGGATAGGTGGTGAAGTTATTGGGGATAGGGATATGGTAATCCTAGGAACCAATCCGATCCACGAAGCAAAATCAGGGGATTTAACACTTCTGGAAGATGAAAGATTATTAAAAACTTTCCTCAATTCATCGGCAAGTGCTGCCGTAGTTGCCATGAACTTCCCCATGAACGACCCTTTAAAATGTAAATCGTTACTCCGAGTCCAAGATCCATTGATGTCCTTTGTTTCGATCATTCAACATTTCAATACCCGACCAACCTCCCCCGTTCAAGGAATTCACCCTTCGGCTATAATTCATCCTTCTGCGGAGATAGGCGAACAGGTAACGATTGGCCCGTTTGTATCTATTGGGGAGAACGTAAAAATTGGCCAAAACTGCCAGATCCATGCCGGTGTAAGCATCGGAAACAACTGTGAGTTGGGACATCATGTCATCCTCTATCCCCATGTCGTTTTGTATGCCAATTGTTTTCTGGGCAATGAAGTAATCATTCATGCCAATTCGGTAATAGGGGCCGATGGATTTGGCTACCGGTTATCGCAAGGGGAACATCGAAAAGTTCCACAGCTGGGACGAGTAGAGATTGCCGACCGAGTAGAAATTGGGGCATGCACTACTATTGACCGGGCTACCTTCGGAGCAACGAGAGTCGGCTATGGCACGAAGATCGATAATTTAGTTATGATCGGCCATAATTGTAATATTGGCAAGCATAATTTATTCGTAAGTCAGGTAGGGATTGCCGGTTCGGTAACAACAGGGGACTATGTCGTCATGGCTGGCCAGGTAGGGATAGCCGATCATCTCCATATCGGTAGCCGATCGCAGCTCGGTGCCAAGTGCGGGGTGCATAAAGATGTCCCCTCGGATCAACAGATGCTCGGCACTCCGGCAACTCCTGCACGCGAACAGATGAGAATTATGTCTCTTCTCGAAAAGTTACCAGAAATCCGCAGAGATGTCCGCAAAATCAAAGAATTGATAGGCTTGAGGGAAGAGACACAGGAAGAGATAGATAGTCGCGAATTACCTGTAAACCGCGTTGCTTGAGATATTGGAGATATTATCTTATTGCAAGTAAAATCGGATCATTCACCATTCCCTTCTTGCATTCTCAAATAACTTAAACGGAAGAGATCCATTCTCCAGAATCAAGAAAAGAGGGATCAAAAAGCAAGATGGATTCGTGATAGGACGCGAGGAGAAAAATGTGGGACCAAAGGACCAACCCGAACCATTGGGATTGATTGCAGGCTGGGGGAATTACCCCATATTAATCGCTCAAAAAGCTCACGAAATGGGGATTCCCGTCATCTGTCTTGGCATTCGAGGAATGGCCAAACGAGCTGATTTCGATCCTTATGTCCATAAATATTACTGGACTCGAGCGGCGGCTCTCCATCGACCCATTTACTGCTTCAAAAAAGAAAAAATTCGCCGATATGTAATGGCAGGAAAGGTACATAAAAAAATTATGTTTTCCCGTTTCCGATTTCTGACGCTTTTACCCGATTTACGTATGATCCGCTTTTGGTATTCTCGCCGACTAAACAACGCCGATGACACGCTCACCCTAGGAATTGCCAAAGAGTTTGAAAAAGAGGGGCTACACCTAGAGTCTGCTCTCCAAATATGCCCCGAACTCCTCGTTGACCCTGGAATTTTAACCGAGGGGGGCTTAGATCCAAAATACCAAGATGATATTGCTTTTGGGTGGCAGCTCGCGAGAGAACTAGGCAGATTGGATATTGGCCAAAGTGTGATGGTCCGCGAGCGGGCGGTCTTGGCCCTGGAAGCCATTGAAGGCACCGATGAAGCGATTCGTAGGGCGGGCCAGCTTTGTCACCACAAAAAATTTGTCGTCGTCAAAATTGCTAAACCCAATCAGGATATGCGCATCGATGTTCCGACGATCGGGCCTAGCACCATCCAAACCATGCAGCAATCTGGCGGTAAAATATTGGCGATCGAAGCCAAAAAAACGATCTTCATCGATCAAGAAGAAACCGTGCGGTTAGCCAATCGAGCGGGTATTACGATTGTTGCCCTCCATGATGCCGAAGTGATGCAATGGTACGAAAATCTGGTCGCATCGCTGGCGAAAGCTTCGTAAGCTCATCGTTGCTATTTGCCAATCGAGAGTCGGACCATTTGATTGGACCTTTGATTGGACCTTTGACCCTCTGCCCACCTTTTTCGCCCTTTACCTCTCTGCTTTCCCATTAGCTCCTCTATTCTTAGCTCCTCTATTCTTAGCTC